>NZ_JADPJJ010000144.1:0-162945 GCF_023073375.1 Bradyrhizobium sp. 197
CCCCTTTCGTCGAGCAAGCCGGGAAAGCTACCTGGCGCGGCCGATCAGTCGACCTCGCATCCGTGCCATCAGGGTAACATTTGCTGATGCGGCAATACGAGGGGTCAAAGTTGCAAGCCGATTGACACCGTAACTGACTGCAAGTCCTACGGACGGTAGGAAGTCATTGAATTCGGGTGGTGTCCGGGTCTCTAGGGGCTCCCCAAAAGCGCTTACCCAGACATCCGCTGAGATCGACGATATGCGGTTCGATCTGACTTCCGCTCATGGCCGTAGCCGGCTTTCTACAACTCATGCCTGCTAGATGGGCCGGCGGCGTCGCCCTATCTACGCCCGGCACCACTGATAAGCTTTCAGCTATTACCTTATCAGTTGGCCAACTGACTGCGTTTCGTATGATAGCTTCTCAGTCGGAAACGCGGTCGAGTATTGCGGGTCATCCGAGTTTAGAGCAGCAACTCGATGGAGGGAGAGAGCCTGGCCTCGAACCTTCTCCGCTCCATCAAAGGACGCCCATCTCAGACTGGGGTTAAAACCAAATAATTTTGTGAGGTAGTCGTCCGTTAAGAAGCGGAATTGAGCGGGGCCGGACAGGCGCGCGTGCGCCAGAGCTGGGTCAGGAACAGGCACAAGAGTTCTCTGAGCCAGGCGAGGATGCGGCGGAAGTTGTGGCCGACGGCAGAGAGGATGACGTTGGCCGCATCGCCAGCGCGGCCTTTGAGATAGCAGCGGCCGAGGTGGCCATCGGTCTTCAGGTGTCCGATGATGGGTTCGATGGCGGAGCGGCGGCGCAGCTCGCGCTTGATGACACCGAAGACGCCGCGCTTCTGGCCAGAGATGAAGATTCGGCGGGGATTTTGTGTGTCGTGGCCGCGGTATCCCTTGTCGACATAGGCCCGCTCGATCGCACAGCCGGTGAGCGTCTCGGTGCGGTCGATGACGTCCCGCAAGGTGTGACCGTCGTACGGGTTATCGGGCAGCGCCCTGACGTGCAGCACGAACAGGCCACCGGGAGCACGGCGGTTGTTGGTGACGAAGGAGGCTTCGACACCGAACTCGTAAGGCGCGGCTGCTTTGCCCTTGCCGATGCACTCCACCTCCGGGGCGTGGAAGGAATAGAGCTTCCAGCCGCGCTGGCGCTGCTGCTGCGAGCGGATCTGCGAGGCCCGGCCAAGCGGGAGGGCGAACGCGTTCTCGATCACGGTCTGACCTTCGATCTTGCGGCGGATATCGCGGATGATCCGGCCCAGTCGGCTGCGCAGAATGCGCAACTGCCGCTGATGCCGCTTGAATTGCTTGGCATGGGCGTAGCGCCCCGCCATCATTGCCGCGGTCTTGGCAATGCGAAGATAGGACTGCCGCAGCCTGACCCCGTGCTTCCTCGCCAGTCGATTGAGCCCCTTGATCGCCGCGTGCAGCAGCTTGGCATCGGTCGGGAAGGTGATGGCCTTCGGCTGCACGGTGGTATCGACCGTGACCCGCTTGAGGTCCTGGCCGCGTAACGCACCGGCCTCGTGCGCCACCCGCAAGCTCTCGGCCAGCAACAGCTCAAGCTTGTCGCCGAGCCGCTTGCGCCAATGGCTCAGGTCCGAGCGCTCGTGCGGGAACGCGTGCTGAAAGAACACTTCGCCGGTGAAGTACTGGAAATACGGGGTCGTGGACCCAACGCTCGCACACCCCCTCATCGGACAGGCCGTAAATGTGCTTGAGCAGGAGTAGCCCGATCACGAAGCGGGTTGCGATGCCCGGCCGACCGTTCTCGCTATAGAGCGGCGCGATCTCGCCGTCGATCCAGTCCCAATCGACCTTGCCGGCAAACTGAACCAGCTCGTGCTTCATATTGATGATCTGGTCCAGCTTGGCCCGGAACAGATCGCCCGATCCCGTCGTCCTGTGCTTCTTCGGTCGCATCGCCACCTCCGATGCGACGAGGGAATCATGACTGGCGATTCGACGGAATCCTGAAAATCAAATTGCAAGGTTCCGATGCCCCAAGCATCAAAACCCTGCAATCGCAAAACAGTCCACAACGACAAATGCGATTCTAGCTCAATCGCTTAGCCGCTCTTCACGGACGACTAGGTAAGGCGTCCCGGGAAGGACCGGCCGTCATTCTTGCGCTTCGCGGGTTTATACGCGATGGCAACCGGGTTGCTGAATGTCAGTGCCCTGATCCGAAAGGCTTGAGGGCACCGTACTCGCGAGTGCTCAGCATTGACGTCCAAAATGCTCGCTCTCTTCAGGTTTCGCGGAACGCGCGCGAGAAGCTGTCGAGGAAAGGCTTCATGATGTACTCGAAAAACGTGCGCTCTCCGGTCTTAATGTAAACGTCTGCGGGCATTCCGGGCGTCGGGATGAATTCAGGCATTCGCCTGAGAATATCGTCCTGGTCCAGGCGCACCCGAACCACATAGAATTCCCGACGGGTGTCACCGTCGGGACGGGTTTCGGTCTTCCCCTGCATTTGCTCCGACAAGGCGTCCGCTGACACGTAGATGACGCTCGCCCCCACCATGGGTGTGACGCGCTGGTTGAGCGCCGACAGTCGTACCAGCGCCTCCTGACCTACGCTCACATGCGAAATGTCCTTAGGATTCACATGTGCCTCGATGAGGCGCTCGTCCCCGATCGGCAGGAGCTCAAGGATCACGGCACCAGGAGAGACGACGCCGCCCGGTGTATGGAAGTTGTTCTTCACCACAATACCTCGGACCGGCGAACGGACATCGACCCGATCGACCACATCCTGAGCGGCGCGAATCTGCTCCTCCGCATCGTCCAGCTCCGCCTCGGTCTCGCGCAGCTCCTTGATCGCGTCCCGAAGCACCGCCGCGTGGAGCTGCGCTATTCTTTCGTTCGCCTGAGCGATCCGCTCCTTCGAATCGGCGATGCGGCCGAGATACTCGCCGAGGTCGCCCCCGAGACTCGCCTCTGAGCGTCGCAACGCTAGCACATCCGACTTGCGGACCAACTGCTGACCAAGAAGCGAATTCTTGTCCTTCAGCTCTTCGGCGAACAAGGCAATACGGTCTTTGGTGGACTGCACTTGCGCCTCATATCCGCGGATGCTTTCCTCCAGCCCAGCGATTTGCTTTAAGAGTACGCTTTCCTCGGCCACCCGACTGGCCCGGCGTGCCCAAAGTTCGGCACGTTGCCGATCAAGAATCGCTTTGATTTCCGGATCACGCGCGCTCTCGCTGAATGCAGCCGGAGTTTCGATTGCGTCCGAAGAGCTCATTTCGGCTTCTAGACGCGCCTTCATGGCGAGCAGTCGATGCTTCTTCAAAACCAGCCGTTTCAGCTTGGCGTTGGCAGCGGTATCGTCCATGCGAACGAGGATCTGGTTGGCCTCGACGACATCCCCGTCCTTGACTGCAATCTCGCGGATGATGCCGCCCTCGAAGTGCTGGACTAGCTTGTTTTGCCCGGTAGCCACGAATGTGCCCGAGGCGACGACCGCACTATTGAGTGGGGCGACTGCGGCCCAAACGCCGAAACACCCTAGCCAAACAACAAGGATGGCGAGGCCGGTGAAGATGGGCCATTTGGCGCTCAGAGGAACACCGCGGTACCACTCGCCGATGTCGTCCTTTACCGCTCTCATGCTGTCCTCCCGCGCCGGTCACCCGCCCGAGGATTCGATGCGTTGCGGCTGCTCCGGCTCATCTCCGCCGGCCCTGCCGGGCGACCGAACCAGGCGATGCAACACGTCGCTCGGAGAGCCGAATGCTTCCGCGCGTCCGGCCCGCAGTATGAGTACTTTGTCCACACTGTTCAGTAGCGCCGGTCGCAGGGTTACGACCACCGCGGTGACCCCCCGCCTCTTGGCGCGCTGCAGGGTCTCGGTCAGAGCCTGCTCGCCCGCCGCGTCGAGATTCGAGTTGGGCTCGTCGAGCACGACAAGGGACGGATTACCGAAGAAAGCCCGGGCGAGCGCGATGCGCTGTTTCTGTCCTCCCGAGAGGGGCCCACCGCCGCGATCGAGCACGGTCTCGTATCCTTGCTTCAACTGGCAGACCATGTCGTGAATGCCCGACAACATCGCCGCCTCATAGATGCTCTCGTCGGGCAAGTCGTCGCGCATGCGGCAGATATTCTGCTTGATGGTCCCGGGAAATAGCTCGACCTCCTGGGGCAGATAGCCGCTATATTCCCCGAACTGGCGGCGATCCCAGTTGCGCAGCTCTGTTCCGTCCAGCCTGACTTTCCCGGCTGTCGGCACCAGACAACCCACCAGAATGCGCGCGAGAGTCGACTTGCCGGATCCGGACGGTCCGACGATGGCCAAAGATTCTCCGGGCGCGAGCTCAAGCGACACACCATTGAGCACCGGCTCCTTCGAGGCCGGCGGCAGATACAAGACCCGATCAACGCTCAGGCGCCCTTGCGGTCTGGGCAAGCGCAGCTTGGGCGCCTCGCGCTGGAATGACTCGACCGCCTGCTTTACGCGGGCATAGGCCGATCGCGCCTGAACGCAGCTGCGCCATCCCTCGATCAAACCCTCGAGCGGCTGCAGAGCGCGGCCGGCGATGATCGAAGCCGCGATCATCATGCCCCCGGTGATCTCGGCGTGGAGGGCCAGATAGGCGCCGGTGCCGAGGATCGTGATCTGGGCCACGAGCCGGACGAACTTCGACGCACCGCTGATCCAGAAATTCCGATCAAGGGCCTGGCTCTGCACCGTCAGCGCTGGCGCCTGGCGGCGCCCCCAGTGGAGAATGCTTTCGCTCAGCATTCCCATCGCATTGATCACTTGCGAATTTCGCGCCAGGGACTCGGCCGCCGCATCGGCCTCGGCGGCATGCAGGCCTGCCTCGCTCAGACGCTCCGAGGTCGCTTTCTGGTTGATCAGCGCAATCAGTGCGAGCGCCAAGCCCGATACGACCGCGATCCAGCCCAGATGTCGGTGAACGAGGAATATGACTCCGAAGTAGAGGGGCGAGAGTGGCGCGTCCATCAGTAGAAGCATGATAGGGCTCGAGATGAAGCCCCGCACCTGGTGAAGACTGCGGATCGCCTGGATGGTTCCGCCCTCGCCAGCCCTGGCGTTGTTGATGCTGCTCGCCAGTACTGCGCCGCCAAGCACCGCTTCCATCTTGGTCGCAAGACGCCCCAGCACCTGCCGACGCAGAATGTCCACAATCGAGAGGATACCGATGAACGTCAGCGCGAGAGCCGAGAGCATCAACAGTGTCTCGAGACTGCGGCTCGTCAGCACACGATCGGATATTTGAAAAAGGTAGATCGGCAACGTGAGCATCAGCAGATTCACAACGACCGAAAATGCCGCGACCGCTATCAAGCTAGTGCGCGCGACCGAACGCCAAGTGGCCAGTGCGTTGACAGGTCCGACATTGTCGCGGGCCTGGTCGTTGGATACGACGCGAAATTGAGCTCCGGACTGGTTGCGCGGCGTATCGTCCAGTGTCTCGACAGCTGTCATGTTTGCCTCCTACTAGAGGATGGCATCGTGAGTTCCAACGTGATCGATCGGAGTACTATCCACGCTGTCGGGAGGCGGCGGCGCGGGTTTTTGGACATCGGCGGCCACCGGCGCCGAAATGTCTTGAGCCGATACGGCGTCCGACTGAGACACGGCAGTCTGGGGGGGCGCGATGTCGCTGCTTAGAGCGACGCCATAGTCTGTATACTGGGTTCCGTTGAACAGCGGATCTGCCGGAGGCGGTGGCGCATCGTTCAACGCGATCACATCGCCCGCGACGGCGGTTGTCGCAGCATTCGATGTGTCCGTCACAACGTTCTCCGGGGCACTGGTCACGGATCCCGAACTCTCGATCGATGCGTCAGTCGTGGCGGCGAGCGTCGAGTCGGCCGATCCAGGAGTTTGAGCGCTGCTGGTGTCCGGCGCGGCCGGCTGTACCGGCTCGGTCGCAGGGCTGCTGAGCGAATCTCCGGCGCTGGCGAGCACCGGCTCGCTCGTGTCCGCGACCGGCGCCGCACTCGCCGAAGCATCGCCAGCCACACTGCCCGTGTCGGCCGGATGCGACAGATCGCTCGGCGCATCGGTCGGAGCGGCAGCCGTTGTGGCGAGCACCGGCTCGCCCGTGTCCGCGACCGGCGCCGCACTCGCCGAAGCATCGCCAGCCACACTGCCCGTGTCGGCCGGATGCGACAGATCGCTCGGCGCATCGGTCGGAGCCGCAGCTGTTGTAATGAGCACCGGCTCGCTCGTGTCCGCGACCGGCGCCGCACTGACCAAAGCATCGCCAGCCACATCCGGGGGCTGTGGTACATCACCAGGCGTACCGTTCTCCGTAACCAGTGCCGACTCCGCGATCTCAAGAGCAGGCGCCGAACTATTAAGGGTGTGAACACCGGTGCTGTCCGATGCAGCTGTTTGCGACAACGCGGTCGACTGACTCTCTGAACCCGTCGTCGGGCCAACCACCTCGTTGCTCAGCGTGCCCATGTTGTCGGCCAATGTCGTGAGCGTCGGCTGTGCCGCCTCGACAGGCGCAATCGTTTCAGCCACGTCGCTGGGCAGGGTGCTGACGGTGTCGGTCGCCGTCGCGAGCGCCGGCGGCACCGCGGCCTCGACCGGCGCAATGGTGCCGGCCGCGTCGTTGCTCAGCGTGCCCACGTTGTCGGCCAATGTCGTGAACGTCGGCTGTGCCGCCTCGACCGGCGCAATCGTTTCAGCCGCGTCGCTGGGCAGGGTGCTGACGGTGTCGGTCGCCGACGCGAGCACCGGCGGCACCGCGGCCTCGACCGGCGCAATCGTTTCAGCCGCGTCGCTGGGCAGCGTGCTGACGGTGTCGGCCAATGTCGTGAGCGTCGGCTGTGCCGCCTCGACCGGCGCAATCGTTTCAGCCGCGTCGTTGGGCAGGGTGCTGACGGTGTCGGTCGCCGACGCGAGCACCGGCGGCACCGCCGCCTCGACCGGCGCAATCGTTTCAGCCGCGTCGCTGGGCAGGGTGCTGACGGTGTCGGTCGCCGTCGCGAGCGCCGGCGGCACCGCGGCCTCGACCGGCGCAATGGTGCCGGCCGCGTCGCTGGGCAGGGTGCTGACGGTGTCGGTCGCCGTCGCGAACGCCGGCGGCACCGCCGCCTCGACCGGCGCAATCGTTTCAGCCGCGTCGTTGCTCAGCGTGCCCACGTTGTCGGCCAATGTCGTGAACGTCGGCTGTGCCGCCTCGACCGGCGCAATCGTTTCAGCCACGTCGTTGGGCAGGGTGCTGACGTTGTCGGTCGCCGTCGCCACCGCCGCCTCGACCGGCGCAATCGTTTCAGCCGCGTCGCTGGGCAGGGTGCTGACGGTGTCGGTCGCCGTCGCGAGCGCCGGCGGCACCGCGGCCTCGACCGGCGCAATGGTGCCGGCCGCGTCGTTGGGCAGGGTGCTGACGGTGTCGGTCGCCGTCGCGAACGCCGGCGGCACCGCCGCCTCGACCGGCGCAATCACTACCACCACGTCATTGCTCAGATCGCCGACCATTCCAAGCAGAGGAAGGGAGGTGACGATCGACGGGGTAAACGAGTCGCAAGGTACATTAGACCAAATGGATTCGAGCGTTGACCCACCGGGCAATTGAGTGCTTCCGAGGTCGGAATCCGCTGTCAGCGAGTTGACGCAATTGACGCTACTAACGTGGGCCGAGGTGTGAGCATGGTGCTTGCAAAAATCGGCATCTTCGCCACCTCCGCCCCCATCCCCCCAGCTCGCAGCGGCCACTGCTTCGCCACGAGCTGTGCTCGGTCTGGGCGCGTCTTCATGCGGCTCCGCCAGAAGCCCGGTCGGATCGAGCTGAGCCGCATGCGTCTCCAACGAGGTGGCCCGCCCTTCGGGCCTTTCAGTCTCCGCGCCCGGTTTCGCGGGATCGCTCGCAGGGAGCTCCTCGTTCGTCGCTTGCGGCCCCGCACCTGCCCGAGCGGCTGTCGCGTCTTCTTGCTCGGCCAGCGCGGATTTGAACGGGGCGGCAAGAAACTCTTCGCAGGCAATCAGCGGGGCAATGAAGAATGACCAGGTCAAGAAACTGAAAGAGCCGGATCGCTTGTCAGCACGCTGCACTCCGGCTTCGAAAATCTTCCGCCCTTGGTCGAACAGTTCGCGCTTTTCTACCTGGTGCATGACCGCCGCCCTTCTCGTTCAAAAACCACTCTCGCCCGGCAGCTTTCACTGCCAAGCGAGTCTCTTCGGCATGTCAGGCGTCCGTGTCGTGCGACGTATCCGTCGCCGTGTCGAAATGCCCTACGTCGAAGTAATCCGTTGGGCCCATCAAACCGATGGCGTATTCGAGCGCATCGTCGGAAGACATCGAAGCGAGCGCACCGTGTATGTCACCCGAATGATCGGGACCGTGCGAGCTGAAATCACCCGGGAAATCACCATGGGAGAAGTCGCACTTGGCCAGCACTTCACCAGGACTGCGATCGGTCTCGCCCCTGCCGCCGTCGTCGTAGTCTTTGGGCTGGTATTCGCCGTCCTTGGCGTCCTTCCAACCACCATCGTGCTCTGGGTAGTCACCCTTGCCGTCTTTCGGGTACGCGGCAATGCCGCTAACTTTGGAATGATTGTCCTTGCCGTCGTCGGTTCTCAAGAAGTCGTCGTTACCGCTGTGATCGTCATTCCACTTTGACAGCTTGCCGTGACCGCAGTCGTCGGGCTTGGTTGACGTAGATTCGTCGGATGGGACGCGGGTTCCCGCAAGCTTTAACAGCCCGGTAATGCTTGCAACGCTGCTCAGGAAAGACATTGTTTCGCTCCTCGCTCAGGCGACGAACAAGGCACGTGCATCATGCGCGCGCCCTGCCTGGGCACCACGCCGTCACTCCTACTGTCGCCGAAGCACGCCTTTGGATGCAGCGGCAAAAAATAAGTTCACGCCTCATTCGAGCTGCCGGCGCATCGCCACGAGCTCTCGCCGGATCCACGCCTTGACGGTTCCTACGGGAACCCGGAGGTATTCGGCAATTTCCTCGTGCGTGCGCCCGTCAACGATTGCCAGAAGCAGGCTCGCGCGGCGCTGTGGCTCGAGTTGATCGAGTATGGTTCGCAGCGTCATACTGTCTGGGATACAGGACGCAGGGTTCGGAACGGGCCGCTCCCGCGCGCAGATGGCATTCAATGCGTCGTCCTCGAGCGCGAGTTCGCGCCTGGCGCTCCGCCGCATCTTGAGCGCCGTGTTGCGGACAATCGCGTAGATCCAGCCCCGGGCAGATCCGCGTGCAGGATCGAAGTTTTTCGCATATCGGAGAATCTGCGCGAATGCGTCGTGGATGACGTCCTCGGAGCGGGATCTGTCGTGCACGATACGGTGCGCCATCGCGCGCAACTGCTCCCTTTCCCGGGCGTAAATCTTGCCGACGGCCGATCGCGATCCGGAGGCGCACTCAAGCAGAGCTGTTTCGTAATTAAGAGCCGTCTCGCAATAGCTATCATGCCGCGCTGCGCCGGGGCGAATCTTTGCCTTCGTTAAATGGACGCATTGATGGGGCATGGTCGAGTCACCCCGGTCCTATCTTCACGCGCAGTGCCACTGCCTGCTAATTTAAACACCCTGCATTTAAATGTATTTCAATTATCTCTTTTAAAAAAATACGAAATCGGCTGTCGGCGAACTCAAGTCAGCAGCAGCGCCTTCGTTCCCGAAGTTTTCAAACTTTTTTGCCAATCGCCAAGCCGCGACGGTGGCGGACCATAACGCGTCGTGCTCGCTTGCCAGGTCGAGGCGCTGAGCAGCGACGCAACTCCTCGGGCCGCCTTCGAAGATGGGAGGCTTCAACACGGGCGCAAAGTCGCATCTATAACTTCGGGGCATGCATCGGATCCGATTTCCTTGATATGCCGTGTAACGCCATCAAGGGTCATTCGGAGCACTTTCAAAAAAGCTAAATTCCAACCCTTCACTTTCCTGCCTCTATCCAACCCGCCTGCAATGCGATCAGCTGGAAGCTTTGTCGTGCCAACAGGCGCGGCGACTGGCGCCATCGAAACAAACTAAAGCGCACCTTGGATCGAGCTCCGCCCCATGGCGTCCCAGCGCGCTTTCCATCTCCGCCGCACCGAACTGATCAGAGTCCAACTCACTATGACGAAACCGCACTGGCTCCTCACTGTAAGACACCTTGCATACGACGTTGCACAATCACGATGCAAACAAGCGTCAAACACGTGTCGCACAGAAAATTTATGCGACAGTGCATCCAGATTGGTCTCTTGCAACTAGTGATGACGTGGCAACCGTTACATCACCGTTCTGCCACTACATCGAAAGGAGACCAAGATGCTAGAGATGACCACTTTTACTCACCCGATCGAACTGTCTGATGAAGAGCTCGACCTCGTGGCCGCAGGCAACGGCGGCTGTGGCTGCCATGATGGCGGATCACTGATCAGAACTGGCGACATCAATGTTCTCAGCGGAAACCAAGTTCAGGTAGGCGTGCTGTCCAACCAATCCCAAACCTTCGTGGGATAAGGGCATGATGCACCGGCGAACCGCTTCTCCATAAGGGGGAGCGGTTCATCGGTATACATCCGCGTCTTGCTGTGGCGGAAAGATACTCCGCGCAGCGCTTAAATATGAAGCAGCGCTTAAATATGAATAAGAGCACAGCAAGGTGCGTCCATGGCGAGTCAGCCAGCTCTATTTCGCAAGGAAGCTATCGACTTTTTGCGCCAGCGCCACAGCTGGGGTGAGGTCGTACTGCTGCAGCCGCTATCAAGCACGCTCCTTAGCTGGAGCCTGGCTGCGCTCGTTGGAGTCATCTTGTGTTTTCTATCCATCGCGCAATACGCGCGCAAGGAGACCGTGTCCGGGTATCTCACGCCGACCTCCGGCACAGCTAAGATTTTCGCACCACAACACGGTTTCATCAAGGCGATACAAGTGAAAGAAGGGCAAGAGGTTGCGGAGGGTGACCCGCTCCTGACCGTAGTCACTTCCCAAATCACCGCCAATGGCGATGACGTCAATTCCACCGTACTTGCAGTGTTGGCGCAGCAACGCAATGTGGTGGAGCGACAGATCGATGCGGAAGATAGCCGAACCGCCTCGGAACAGGATCGCCTCGCTGCCACGATCAAGGGGATCGAAGGAGAAATTGTTCAACTCGAGGACCAGCGAAGCATCCAAAACGAGCGACTGAAGCTTTCCGAGAGTTTTGTATCGACGGGTGCAAAGCTAACCGCAAGCGGTGCATTGCCAACGATTGAGCTGAAACGCCGCGAGCAGGCTGCACTTGAGCAAAAGCAGAGCGTGGTGTCACTCGATCAGCAGATCACCGCGCGACGCACCCAATTGACAGATGCTCGGCATACACTCGAGCAACTTCCAACTGTCGCCGCAGAGAGGATTCGAGTACTGCGTAATGATCTCTCCTCGATCGAACAGCGCGTGGCCGAGGTGAACGGGCGGCAGGCTTACGTTATTAAGGCGCCAACGGGTGGGCGCGTGTCCACGCTGCAGGCGACTGTTGGCCAGATCGCTGATCCAAGGCATATGCAGCTCGAAATAATTCCCCTTGATGCGCACCTGCAGGCGGAGCTGTTCTTTCCGACACGCGCGTTTGGTTTTGTGCGCCCCGGCCAGCAGGTTAGGATACTTTACGATGCATTTCCTTATCAGAAATTCGGCACCTACCGCGGCAGCGTGACAAAAGTCTCTCACACAATCCTGACCGGCAACGAAACGACCGGGCCGATTACCCTCAAGGAACCGGCTTACCGTGTGACTGCGGTTCTCGAACGGCCCGACATCGACGCCCATGGCCGTAAGATGCCGCTTCAGCCGGACATGCTGCTTAGGGCCGACGTTATTCTTGAGCAGCGGTCCCTCATGAGGTGGCTGCTTGACCCGGTGCTAAGCGCAAGGATGTAGCGCATGCAGGGACTATTGAATTTCAGCGGACGCAGATTCCTCCCGCTCATCAGGCAGACGGAGGCGACGGAATGCGGGCTCGCATGCCTCGCAATGGTCGCGTTCTATCATGGTCATCGAACTGACTTGAACACACTGCGTCGCCGGCATCCAGTGTCCCTAAAAGGTGTCACTCTCCGCGACCTTATGGAGATAGCAGCTCACCTGGGGCTGGCATGTCGACCGCTGCGAATCGAGATCGGCCACCTCTGCCAATTGCGCCTACCGGCTATTCTGCACTGGGACATGGCTCATTTCGTTGTACTGAAAGCGTATAGGAAGAAAGGGATCGTGGTGCACGATCCGGCAGCCGGCGAAAAATGGTTTCCCCTCACTGAAGCATCTAGACATCTCACCGGGGTCGCGCTCGAACTCTCGCCCACTGAAGAGTTCTGCCGCACAGACGAGCGAGTACGATTGCCGTTCTCGATATTCTGGAGCGGAATGAACGGCAACACTCATGCCCTCGCCCAAATATTGGTTCTGTCAGTAGTCATCGAAATTCTTCTCCTAGCCGCCCCTTTCTATATGCAGCTCACCGTTGACGAGGTCATCGCGAGAGGGGACGTCGATCTCCTGGTCGTACTCGGGCTAGGGTTCGCTCTCCTTCTCCTGATACAGGTCGGGTCGACCGCTACCCGCTCGTTCACTATACTTGTTCTGCAAAACACGTTGAGCTTTCAAATCGGCGCCCGGCTGTTCCATCATCTGGTGCGTTTGCCACTCTCATTCTTCGAAAAGCGGCACATCGGCGACATCCTTTCTCGCTTCAACTCGATCGAGCCCATTCGCAACGTGCTCGCGGAGGGACTGATCACGGGGTTGATCGACGGTCTCATGTCAGTGTTAATGCTGGCGCTAATGTTCACCTACAGCGTCCAACTCGGACTTGTCGTACTGCTGGCGTTCGCGTTGTACGCCGCCTTGCGGCTCGCTCTTTTCGGGCTGTTCCGGCAACGGAGCGAAGCGGCCATTCACAGCAAGGCAGACGAGAACTCCGCCTTCATCGAAACCGTGCGAGCGGTGCAGAGCGTAAAGTTACTCAACCGAGAGAACGAACGGGAGAGCCAGTGGCTGAACCGCTATGCTGCGTATATAAATGCCAACGTGCGGCTTGGTCGTGCAAGGGTCAGCTTCAAAGCGATGAACGACACGATATTCGGGTTGGAGAACGTAATCACGATCTACCTCGCCGCTCGCCTCGCACTAGACAACCTCATCACGGTTGGCATGATATTCGCGTTCGTCAGCTACAAGCTGCAGTTCGCTGGACGGACAGCGCTGCTGATCGAGAAGCTGGTGGATGTCCGCATTCTCGGGCTGCACCTCGAGCGTCTCGCCGACATTGCGCTCACCCCGATCGAGAAGGGGCACGACCGGGACCTGTCATATGTCCGACAGATGCGCGGCGCGATCGAACTGCGCAACGTGTGCTTTCGGTATGCAGAAAGAGAGCCTCTGATTCTTAATAACGTCAACCTATGCGTTGCTCCGGGACAATTCGTGACGATCATGGGACCCTCAGGTTGCGGCAAGTCAACCCTTGTCAAAATTATGCTTGGGCTGCTTGAGCCAACGAGCGGAGAGGTCCTGATCGACGGCCTTCCGCTGGGCCAGATCGGACCGCGCGCTTATCGCGAGCAAATTGGCGCGGTGATGCAGGAGGATCAATTGCTGTCGGGATCGATTGCCGACAATATCTGCTTTTTTGACACAACATTCGACCTGCAAGGGATGATCGAGTGCGCGCGGATTGCCGGCATCCACGACGACATCATGGCAATGCCGATGAGCTACAACAGCCTCATCGGTGACATGGGAAGCTCGTTGTCTAGCGGGCAGAAACAGCGAGTACTGCTTGCTCGCGCGCTCTATCGCCGACCAAAGATCCTGTTTCTGGACGAGGGCACGGCCCATCTCGACACCGAGAAGGAAAAAGAAATCAATGCGAATCTCCGGCACCTAAATATGACGCGCGTGAGCGTAGCGCACCGACCCGAAATTACCCAGGGAGCCGATATCATCTTCCATCTTGCCGCGGCGGCCGGGGCGTTTCAGGTCGGAATGACGAGCCTCAGACCAGAAGCGGGG
This sequence comes from Bradyrhizobium sp. 197, assembly GCF_023073375.1. Classification (NCBI taxonomy): domain Bacteria; kingdom Pseudomonadati; phylum Pseudomonadota; class Alphaproteobacteria; order Hyphomicrobiales; family Nitrobacteraceae; genus Bradyrhizobium; species Bradyrhizobium sp. 197. The sequence continues at coordinate 13,968 of NZ_JADPJJ010000144.1, forward strand.
CCTGCGCGAGATGTCGCGGTCACCGAGTTTTCCGAAGGTGCGAAATCGGTCGAGACCGCGCACGGACACGATGACTGCCTCGTTGACGCCACGGGCGATTGCTCGAAGCGCAATAATGGCTGGAAGGACGCCGAGGACGACGACTGCCATCCACACAAGGACTACTGCCAGCCGCGGAAAGAGTGCAACCCCAAGCCGTCTGACGACTGCGGCAAAGGCGACAACCCGGGTGAAGCGCTGGCCAAGATCGACTTCTCACGACGCTGATTTCGGCTCGCGATATGCACTGCGCACTCGCTTCGATGTCGTCCGACGACGCTCGGAGGTGCCATGGGCCGGCCAAACGCGAGACTGATTAATACCGTGATGGCCAGATTCTGGAGGGCAATCGAGATAATGGCCGTTGCCACAGAAGATGGGGCTTGCGCGCACCAAGTTGGGCTCCACTCCCACCAACCTCGGTCTTGCCATTAAAGATCACCATACAGACCGCTTCTGGAGTTGGGCTGCGAAAGGCGTCCCCGCCGCACCTTCAGCATGCGGTTGCGAATGGCCAAATTTGCGCGACGGTGCATCCGGATTGTCAGCTTCCGACTAGAAATAACATGGCAACCGCTACGACTCACGAATGTATAGTTGTTGACGCCCAGGAAGAGCACGCGAAGGTTCAGAGGTAGCCATCGAATAGCGGACATCCGGGATCAGCAGTCGGACCAGAGGCCAAACCTTCGGCAGAGATTGGTCGGATCGGTCAGTTAACGGATTAGTAACGGCTTCTTGCCAGCCTATAACTATTGCAGATCGTCGCAGCAGCGACTTCAGAATCATATCGTCTCTCTCAGTTCATACCTGCTCGGTTGGCAGTCTCATCAAGGGACAAGTCCGCTATGTGCAAGGGAATTCTGATTTCGCTTATTGCGCTATTCTTTTTGCTGATTTGCGATCAGTTCTGGTCAAACGGCCGCTATACGGATGTTGCCATCGTCATGGCGAAGCACATCAGTCGCTCTTTCGGGGTCTGATGCAGCTAGTTTCCACGAGCTCGAAATGACTGACGCAGTTACTCTTGACGCATTGAACAAGAGAGAATGCCCGGATTGCTGGTCCAGAAGAATGTCATCTGGATTGCGGGTTGACATTGCGGAGCACTTGGAGTGCCTCGCCTGTGAGGCACGGTTTTACGTTGCTCCGCGACCTCCACATGCCAAGGTCTTCATCCGACAATAGGCCTGCGCGAGGATCAAAATGCGCTTGCTATGGATCAACAGCGCCTGCCGTCATTGCCGACTGCCTGCTTGCAGCCGCGGCAGATCGTAAAGCTTGCGTTTTAATGCCTCATCTTCTTGTTCGACCAGGTGCTGCGCCACGATGCTATCCGCCCTCGAATTGGGCTTGGAACCTCTTGCTACGCGGGACTTCATGGTTCGCGCCGCATAACCCGACATGTCATTATCGTCGAACCGTGCCGACGCTAAAGCCATCGTAGTCCACGGCTGGGCTGAGGACCGACGAAGGCGCACCGATCACTGGTGTAGACCAAGCCTTGTCGGACGCTCCCGGCGGGAGAGCGTCCGTCCGCGATAACGGCCCGCCATTGGTCTTTGCCGAAGGCCTCAAATTTTTGGCGAGCGCTCGTGGCGGCGACACTTTAGCCCGCTGCCGTTGTCGGCCAAGCGTTCTTAGGGGTGGCCGGAGGCGCCGGCTCCTATTCAGTAGAGGGCGGAGCAAGCGAAAGCGGCGGAGCGACTAAGGTCCGGCCTCTGGGCGCTGCCCTGCAACCAAACGCCAGCAGACACGATGCCAAGACCAAGAGCGTCACGCTTTTCATCCGCGTCCTTCAAACGGCTTTGTTTGACCCGTTGACGCATGACCCTCCGAGCCAAGCTAATGACTATCTAGCTCATATGGCGATCAATGTTGACGGAAATGGGCGGGAGGGGCATCTGCCCGGGCCTTGAGCTCATTTCATAGCGTAGCGCCGACGGCCCGCTCTAGACTTCAACTCCAGAACCGCGCTGCACCGCTCTCATGGACATGTTGGACGGAGACCAGACATTGCCTATTCGATCAAAGTGTCGCATTGCCGACTGATACAGGCCAATAGAGCTGACTTTTCTTATCCGGCTCGGTTCGACTAAAACAATTGGGCAAAAGAGCGTCCGCTTCGATTGTCGCGTGGCTAATCGAATGGCCGACCAACCAGTATTGCCGGCATGGAGCGAGGTATCATACTGATATGCAAGGGCCCTCCCCAGTCAACGAAGACCTCCTGAGTCAGCGCCTCATAGAGCTCGGGTCGGCAGCGAGCTGGGCGCCGCGGATCCTTCCGGATCTCGCAGGTTTTATTCACGCCTCCGGCGACTATGATCTCTTTCGCGTCAATCCTATCCAATACGCGACTGCCAACGGCCTAAGTGACGCCGAAGGAATCGAGCTGTTTGTGCACGCCGCGAAGGTTGGCCTATTCGAGATGGAGTGGCTGCTCATCTGCGCCTACTGTCCGCAGGTCGCAGGCACTTTTCGTGAGCTAGACCAGGTTCATCCACGTTTCCAATGCGAATTCTGCAACGCCCTCAATGAGGCGGCCCTTGACGACTACATTCAGGTCACCTTTACCGTCTCGAGTTCGGTTCGCGACATCATATATCGTCATCCGGACATGCTGTCCGTCCAGGACTACTATCTGCGTTACAACTTCTCCAAGGACTTCAAGCCCCCGCACGGAATGACACACGAGCGACTCGTTGCGGCACTCTCGCGGGGATTTGCCGATATCGAGGCGGGTCAGCGGTTGAACTTGGAATTCGACGTAACAGCCGGCCGTTTCGAGCTGCTCGATCTTAGCCATAAGCTTCTTCTGGTTTTCTTCGCGAACGGTGAACCGGCGGAGCGCCAGGAAACGCTGGTCCAGCTCGAATCGGGCCGGTTCGTAGTTGCGGATCGGCCCACTGGGCCGAGGAATATGATTCTTGGCGACGGACGCTTTGCATTTCGACAGACGGCCGATCTTAGCCCAGGCAAACATATTATCCAGATTGAGAACCGCACCAAGGATCGAGGCCGCTTCTGGTTTCTCCAGTACCCTTCCCAGTTCCAGCCCCATCTGGTCGAGTATGAGCCGTTTCTTTCCGGTAAGCGATTGTTGCTCACCCCCTGCTTCGGCGAACTCTATAAGACCCAACTGGTGGATGAGCGCGATAGTCTAGCCGTTTCCGACATCACCTACCTGTTCACTGATCTAAAGGATTCGACTTCGCTGTACGAAAGCATCGGCGATGTGAATGCCTACTTTCTCGTCCGTCAGCACTTCGACATCTTGAATAAGATAATTAGGAAGCGATCTGGCACGATCGTGAAGACGATCGGTGATGCAGTCATGGCTGGCTTCGAGCGTCCACAGGATGCCGTTCTTGCAACCGTCGAGATGATCGAAGAGCTGTCGCGATTCAACAAAACCGCTTCGCAGCCGCTAGGCCTTAAAATCGGCGTGCACAGAGGCAGGGCCATAGCCGTAAGGCTCAACGACCGGATCGACTACTTCGGACAGGACGTGAATATCGCCGCCCGTGTGCAAGGTCTAGCCGGTGTCAACGAAATATGCCTGACAGAAATGGTGATGGAGGCTCCCGGAGTCAGTGACATCGTCAAAGGATGCCCGGCGTCGCGCGACTACCAGAACTTGAAGGGCATCGGGCAGAAAATGGAAATACATCGGATCAAAATTCCTCCGGCGCAGAAATGAACGACCGCGCGCGTCCTGCGCAGCGGCAGACCGGATCTCGGCTGCCGGTTTGTGCGCCGATTTCGCGCTGCGGCGGTGGGTGCCTGTTTATCCCGGGCGGACGACGCCACCAGGCATCAGCGTGTCTGCGTTCCCAAGCCGCGGGATCGTTCGGGTATCCAATGTTATGGAGGAAGTCGGCCTTCGGGTGATTAGGCTCGCTCCAGGAGCCGCACACGTAAGCAGCACAACATTCGCATTTGTACGCCATCGAAGCCATTAGTTTGCAAGTGAGCGGAGGTGACGCCGACCTCTGCGTCCCTGAGAGAGCGAATCCTCTCCACGCCCTTAGGCTCGGCTCCCTCGGTCAAATGGCGTCGCTACTGCATCGCAACATCGCTAATAACCACGTTTCCGTTTTTAATCTATCTTTAGCGATCGACTAAGAATTCCGGTTTCAAGGTCGTCTCAAATGGGAGGCGACCCATGCCGTTGATGAAATATTTCGGGTTTGTCGGCAGCTCCCTTGTCCTATTGCTGATCGGATTGGGGTGGTGTTTGCCGCAGCAAGTGGCGGAACCTACCGGTGGCTCCACCGACAGGCCAGCCATAAGAATCGCCTCGGCCGAACGGTTACCCGAGCGGGTCATTATCGACACGAGTTTGCCGACGATTGTCTCGCCGCCGAGCGTACTGGAGTTTGCTGAACGATGGCCACAAGCAGCTGTTGCAGCTGTCGTCCCGCCTCCCAGGACAACGACTCCGGCGCCGGTTGGTGACGTAGCGATAAGGCCGAATCTCGCAAACCGAGAACGTTCGAAAAAGGTTGCTGTTCATCATGCAGCGTCAAAAACGAATATCGAACCTTCGAGGAACGACAAAGCCATGACTCCACCTGCAGTCGCTGAATTGTCTCTGTTGGACAGCTTGAAGGAAGGGTTGGGGCAAGCGCAGGAAAAACTGATGGCAAGCCTCGAACCCCTGGCTGCCAACGCTTCGAAGTCCCGGCTCGAAAAACGGCGATGATGTTACTACCGAACTTCGTCGTTGGGCGCTGACCGCGATCGCACCTACAGAAATGCCGAACACGACAGATGAGGCACCCGAAGGGGAGCAAGCGTTCCTCGAGCGAGATACTGCACCAGCACGAGGCTGTGTTTTCCAGCCTGCGAGCGCACCGATCCCGACGATCTATCGGAGGGGTCCGTCGTCGAACTGAAGCGCGCAACCAATGACGACGGCTGAGGGGATCATTTGATGATCTCGTCTCCGTCGCCAACAAGGTGACTGGGGGAGCGATGAATAGGAGATGCGGCGCCATGCACAATGTTTTCCTTGGCATCACTTTCGCCGGAGCCCTGGTGCTCGTCTTAGTCTCTCTTGTCGCACTTCAAAGGATAATCGAGTGATCGCCGCCTGACGATCCGTTGCACTGCTTGCGAGACCCTTTGGCCTGTCGCGGTTTCTTCCAAGTGTGTGAGCCATCTCTCACAAGTTTGCGTCGAGTCTAGCGTAAGTTCGGCGTGTAGGTCGCCTTCCGCAAACCATCGTGGAGATCGAAATGGCCAAAAATCCGACGGGCTCTGCAAGTGACCGTCTCCCGCATCCGTTCAGCGAATTACTCGCCGCCGCCACCGTACCGCCGCAAGCCGAGTTCCTCGTGCACAGCGTGAAGGTCGTGTGCGGCAGACAAACCGAGACGAACTGCTGCTGTACCGCAGGCGCCCGGCCGGGCGTGTACGCGACCGAGGTCAACATTCAAAATATTACCGGTCAGCCGGCGCAGGTCGCGAAATTCTTCGTACCCTTGATCAACGCGGGCGCGGTTATTGGGCGCGAACCCAAATTCGCCGATCCAGCCAAAATCTCTCAACACACCGGCGAGCTCATCACCCTTCCACCGCTGGCGGCGACGATGGACGATTGCTGCCACATCGCGGAGTTGCTGCTCGGCGGCCCCCCAAGCGGAGAGTCGGCGCTCACGATCGGCTATCTCACGATCGGGAGTTTCTTCGAATTGGCCGTCTCTGCGGTCTACACAGCGACCCCCCTGAGCGGGGACGGCATCAGCATTGACGTCGAGTACATTCTGCCGCGGCGCCTGGGACGTGGCCCGGGTCAAGGCTGAAAACCGCCTGACAGAACAAAGGTCATTGCGAGGTGTTGGTCGCCCTTTGCGCACGCATGGGCGGTCTTCCTTGCCGCGGAAATCCGCCTGCGGCGCAAGCGGGTCCCGGGCCTTGACGGATTCGGTCGCTGACGCATTTGGCATCTCGCGAGCAAGCATTCAGCTTCGTTTGAAGAACATCCGAGCCGCTGCGCGAGCAAGAACGGAGATTCGCACATCAGATGTTATGGAAGAAGTCGGTCAACGACCCGGTGCGGGCAAACCTGGGCGCACGCTGAGATCGCAAGCTGCAGCAGCGCACTAAGTCCGCCTCGCTCTATATGCGCGGGCTGAGGATGTCCCCCTTGTCCTGTAACGGGCATTGATGGCCTTGACCCAGTGCGGCGCCATTGGGTTGATAGGATTGCTCTCAGGTGTGATGGTGGGCGTGCCGGCCATCGCTCATGTGCTGCAACTCTGGCTCGGCCTCTGCGGCAGTCCGTCCGAGTGGCCGTAGACGTACATGTTTCTCGCGATGCTGATGTGTTTGTCGTTGGGGCGCCGGCCGTAGCCTCGGCTTTGCTGTTTGGCTGCGCGGCAAAGCCCGAGTCATGCGCGAGGAAAAAGGGCCCGATCAGCGGGTTCCTGCATATTGCGGGCTAGTGATTTTCTCATGAGTATCTGACGCAGTAGCTAAAGCGCAAGGCGCATGGATGGAGTTGCCCGTCACGATCAACCTCATTGACATCACGGTGGGCTCGTATCTTGAGCTCACAAGAACCGGAAGACCGCGCCTAAACCGGCTGGGAAAGCTTGGCAGGCCTGTGATGGCACTGGTCCGTGCAGCGACGCTGTTTGTGGCGTTTTCCGCAGCTCGCGCAGCCGCCGCCGACATCGGTCCTCTGGCTCCCCCCGGGGTCGCGGCAAAGGAGTTTCCCTCGCCTCAGCGCCCTGTTGCGCGGATCGTCAGCCCACGCCGCTCTGCCGAAGAGCTCCGCGACGCCCTGAATGAAGCCGGCCAAATCGTCGGTCGTCTTGAACTGAAGCCAGGCATGACGGTCGGCGACATTGGTGCAGGCAGTGGCTACCACACGGTCAGGCTCTCCCACCTCGTGGGGGCCGCGGGCTCTGTCGTTGCCCAGGACGTCACGCGCGATTACCTCATCGAGCTCGCCAAGCGAACGGAGCTCCTGAAGTTGACCAACGTCAAATTCGCGCTCGGCGAACCGCACGACCCGCGCCTACCCGCTTCCTCGCTGGATGCCGCAATCCTTGTGCACATGTATCACGAGATAGCCCAACCCTATGCCTTTCTCTACAATCTCATACCCGCCTTGAAGCGGGGTGCGCGAGTCGGAATTGTCGACCTCGAGCTCCCGACGTCGAAGCATGGGACGCCTATTGAGCTCTTGCGGTGCGAACTAGAGGATCATTTGCTCGCCACAACCCGCAGCCGGCTGACGTTCCACGATCATTTCGCGAGACTCCCGATTGTCGACGCTCTTTGTACTTGGCGACGCCGATGCAATGGCAAACTAGTAGTTAGGTGACCGCAACGCTAATGTTCCCGCCGTCAGGGACGCTATGCTAATCACGCTATGGCGTGGGTTGTGCGCAGCTGAAGCATTGAACGTCCTCCGAATTGATGGACACCTGTAATGTTTCAAGCGGCCAGGAGGCGCTGAATGGAGACGCCAACGTCTGTTATATGCAGGCTACTACAAAGCGGAAAGCAGTCGGCCTGGTGACCGAGCAGCAGCTAGGTCGGACGGCTGCCGAGGAGCTTGGCCTCTTTGTTGGAATTCGGAAGTGAGATCGCGCTTCAACGAATATCGCCGCGCTGACGTCTGTGACAATCCCGTTCGACGTGCGCGGGTGTCTCGCCCGCCCGCCGTTATGTTTGCGCCGCTGGCGTCGGAGAATAAGCATTCGCAGCGTTCACGACATCGGCAGGTGTACGGCAACACCAACGGATACTATAGCGACCCTCGCATTCAAGCCAAGCTAAAGCCTCAAGCCCGCTGCGTGACCCCCGGCCGCATCGAACGATTGATGCGCCATTCACCGTGTCCGGCCATCATGGGGCAGCCACGCGGTGCAGACCACCGAAAGCCGGCACGACTTTCCGATCACCCGATCCTGCTGCAGGCGCTACTTCAACGCCGGCGCACGCGATAAGGGGCAGTTCTTCCCATACCACTATCCACATGATCTCCATATCTGAAGTGGATATGGCCACGACGCCCGCGCGCCGATACCATTGAGCCAACAATAAGAATAATGGGCATACGCAAGAGGAGATCGAACATGGCGAAGGATGCCGCGCGGCATGGACGTACGTCGATTCCGGACGGCGTCGTGCTGGACTTATTGAGGCTCGAGCAACACTCAGAAAGCGGCGCGAGCGGAAGCGTGGAAGCCGCCGCCATTGCCCGCTCGGTCGGGCGCCGTTCCGAGGCCCGAAGAGACACGCGCCCTGCTGCGTATGCCCGTTCGATCACCGCATTGATGAGATTCGTCATGAGAGCGTTTCTGGTCTGCATTGTTGTCGTCCTGTCATCGGGCGCCCGGGCATTGGAGAAATGGCCGAGCCAGATCGTGCGGATCATCGTGCCATTTCCAGCCGGCGGATCCACCGATCCTGACCGCGCGGGAGGTCGCGCAAGGTCTCGCTGCCGAGTTTGGCCAGGCCTTCATTGTCGAGAATCGCGCGGGCGCGGGAAGCACGCTTGGAACCGCATCAGTCGCGAAGGCGCCGGCTGACGGCTACACGTTCTTGATCACCAGCAGCCATTACCCGATCGTGCCGGCACTCTACGACCTGCAGTACGATCCAGTGAAGGACCTCAAGGGCGTTTCGCTCCTGGTCAATCTGCCGGTCATCTTGGTGGCGACACCTAAGCTGCCGGTGAGCAACGTGAAGGAACTAATCGAATATGACCGCGCCAATCCAGGAGAGCTGAACTTCGGATCATCGGGAGCGGGTGGCGTAAACCATCTGAGCGGCGAGTTGTTCAACGCGACGGCGTCGACCAAGCTGGTGCACGTGCCCTACAAGGGAACGGCGCCTGCGATGCAGGATCTGCTCGGGGGCCACGTGCAGCTGATGTTTGATGCGATATCGACCTCACTGCCTAGCATCCGCTCCGGTTCGATCAAGGCGCTGGCATGGGCCGGCGCGAAGCGCGCGGCGATCCTGCCCGACCTGCCGACCATCGCAGAATCCGGCGTTCCTGGCTATGAGATGACGGGATGGCTGGCGATGTTCGCGCCGGCTGGAACGCCGGACGATATCATCCAGAGAGTCAGCACCGCCGTTCGAAAGGTGCTAAATGAGCCTGCCGTGAAGGAAAGGCAGGCCGTTCTAGGGATCGAGGTCGCCGCGTCTTCTCCTGCCGAACTCGATCAGACGGTGCGGACGGAGATGGAGAAATGGTCGGCATTGATCAAACAAATGAGCATCGGGGGCCGCTAGCGATAGTCAGTGGCCCCGGTCGTTTTAGGAACTGCAGATCGCGCGTAGGTTTTCTTCTCAGTCACCGCGTCCAGACGGCGCGAGCACCCTCCAGAGGCCTCAATCCCTGGGCTGGGGCCTTTTGCTGTCTGCTACTCGCATCAATTGAGGTCTAACGCGAAAGCCCCGCCCCGCCCCGCGTCCGCTTCGCTTTCCTTCAGGTCTTTGCTCCACCGAGCGTCGCCAGTCTGCATCTCGGGCTTTTGGCATTGCCTTTGCCGATGGCGTGCAGCTTCAGTTTGCTGAGATGGACCGCCGCCCAAGGGAGCCCCGCCAGCTCGCAGGCGAGTACGGCAGCTCCGAGCATGGGGAAGAGCGCTTTGACACTGGAGAACTGTCCTGAGAATGGCTCTTCAATGCAGACGCCGAAGCAGTCCGGTCCAGCGAAGCGCTGGACGACCCCGTCAACGCCGACCGTGCGACTTCCGGTGTTGCCTTCAAACCGAAGTGCCTAGGCATCGAGACCTCCATCAAGATACACCCTGCTAATGCCGAGTGTCGTTCCCAAGTCCAAGCCGAGCACGTAATTGCGGCCCGATCAAAGCGCTTTGATTGGTTTTCCGACAACGTACACAGGAAGCTTGCGCTTTGCTTGCGGATAGGGGGCTTAACCTCGTCCGCGACTTTGGCTGGCACACGAACAGGAGCGGTATGCTCACCGTACATCAGCGGGCGGCCAGGCCGGCGCCGGTGCGTGGCATGAATTGTCTGCATCGAGGAATCGTGGGCCGAATTGCGCGGCCCGTCAATGACGCTTCTTTCCGAATCGGGTCGGAAATACTCTGGCTTGCGTCAGGCTCTTCGATTCCGGCGTCAACATCCGGCGAGCTGTTGCAGTCGCACGGATCACCGGCACCACACCGGCAGCCAAGCTCTTCGCTCCAGGCCCGGTCTGGATGGTTCTCGCAGACAAAGCGTAGGCCGAAGCAGATGGGACAGTTGGGATTGGTCATGGCATGAAAAAGCGCGCGGGCCTTGCTCCAAAGATCGCAAGCATACCGGGCGCCTCGGTTACGCCGCCAATTCTTTGCGAACAGCGGCGGCCGAATTGCCTACCTTGTCGACGGCTTTCTGCAGCTCGTCCTTGGAGACACCAAGCTGCTTGGTCCAATACTTCACCTCGAAGTCTTCATGAATGTTGATTTTGCTACGCTCGCGCTGGTCCCGTTTGGTGAGATTGTCGCTCATCTTCCTCCTCCATCGCCTGTACAAGCCGTTCATCGTCAAGAACGGCCAGCAGGTCATTGATTGTATTCCGGCAGTCTCGCGGGCCGGGCTCGACATAGCGAGCCAGGATGGCTTGGGCTTCTTTTACCGCTTGGGTTACGCGATCGGGCATGCCGGTACTCCACTCACTCGTGGAGAAAACGCCGTCAGGAACGCCGCGTTCCCTTGCTAAGCCCCTTGAAAGAACTGGCTCGCAGCAGGCCTTCGGAGGTGATGTCGCGGTATTCGATGTCGGCGTAGAACTTCGGCTCGACCCATGTGGCCTTCGGTTTCTTGACGGGCTTTGTGAGCTTTTGCTTCGGCTGACGACGGTATCGAGGGCGTCTCTGATCTTGCCTGATGTAGTCCGACTCCAGCCCGTGCCGACCTTGCCCATATAGACCAGCTCTTTGCCTTCCTTCTTGCCGAGGTAGAGCGCGGCGACGCCGGATGGGTCCTTGATGAACCCGACGACAGGGAACTTCTCGCGTTGGACCGTCTTGATCTTTTGCCAGACCTCAACCCGCTCCGACCGGTACGGCGCATCAACCCGCTTGGACACGATGCCCTCGTAGTTGAGCTTGCTGGCCGCCTCGAACAGAGCCTGCCCGTCACCATCATGGTGCTCACTGTAGAAGATGGGAGCTTCGAGCCCGTTCTCGTCTATCAGCTGCTTCAGCAGCTCCTTGCGGGCAAGCTGAGATAGTCTGCGAAGGTCCTTGCCGTCCAGCCACAGGAGATCGAAGGCGAAGTAAACTAGCCGGTCCTGGTCGCCTCGGCCGAGGTCCGCCTGGAGTTCGGAGAAGTTGGTTCGCTCGTCATGGATGACGACCGCCTCGCCGTCGACGATCGCCTGACCCGGGATATTGAAAGCGCCGGCAATGATCGAGAAACGGTTGATCCAGTTGTGGCCGTTACGGGTAAAGGCCTTCCGGTCGTCGTGGTCGATGTGGAGCTGGATGCGGTAGCCGTCGTATTTGACTTCGTGAATCCACTGAGCCCCGGAAGGCGCTTTCATCTTCAGGGTCGCAAGCTGGGGACTGATAAATCCCGGCATGGAAGCTCGCGGCTTCTCGGTCGGTGCCGGGGTACGCTTTGCCACTAACGCAACTCACAAAAAGCCCGCCGCCGGTGTTGGGAGCCGACGGCGGGGCAATCTACCCAGCTTATTCACGACTCTCCAACCGCGAAGCCGAAACGGCGTTCCCCGACGTTCTGTCATACAACCGCAACCGAGATTCCAGGTTGTATTTTCAACGTCAACGAGAACGGCCGCCGAACGGCTAGGCAACGCGGTGTGCCAAAAGCAACGCCCTCAGTACTGTGGCCTCTTCGAAAGCTCCGGCAGGCGCGAGATCGCCTTTGCGATCCGCGTCGCCTCGTCACGAGTTAGGAATTGCTCGGCGTACTGGTACGGGCGCCGGTGAAGGTCTTCGCGGTGCGGGACAGAGCAGATGGAGAAGCCGTTGGCGTCCTTCACGCGGAAACATTGCTCCTCCTCCACCATTAAGGCTTTTTCGGCGTCTGATCGCACTTCAAGTGTTCAGGAAATCCTGCTGACCGCAAACCGACGATCATAGCTCCGCTCGATCCCTGTCACCGCCCGGCATGACTGATAAGCTTTCTCTCAAAACCTTATCAGTACCCGACGCCGAAAGCCTTCATTGGCGGCAGTTTTGATCGAAGTCGTCTCTGATAGTTGTCTCCGCAAAACGGGAATGTTCCCCGACAAGGTTGGAGACTTTTCGTGCGCGCAAGTCCTGTAGAGACCGCTCGCTTCCGCGCGGCCGGCTCTGCGACCCGTGCCGGCACGCGGCTCAAATTATCGCTTTAATAGGTCGCCCGCGTCCACGCCCAGCGCCTTGGCAAGCTTGCCAAGCATGGTAACCGAAGCGCTGTAGGTGCTGGTCTCCAGCTGGCTGATATAGCTTCGATCTACCTTCGCTCGAAATGAAAGCTCCTCCTGACTCCAGCCTTTTTCATGCCGAAGCCGCCGGAGGTTCTTTGCAACAATGTCTCGCATTCCGTCCATGAAAGACGGCATGCTTCTTGTTGAGCATACTCCTCAATTGAGTATACTCAACAAAGAGATTGCAGAGGCAGTATCCCGTATGAATGGTCCTGAGACAGTACCGCTAGAGCCGTTCGCAGAAGTTGCGGGGGATACTTATCGATTTGGATACCGCGCTATCGGAGTCAACGATTACGTTTTTGCGGTCGAAGTGCCTATCCAAATCGTAGAGCAAACGGTGCTGACGAGAGCTTCATTAACCGTAGGGATTGGTCTGGACGGAACGGTAATTCCGCATTTGCGATGGTCACATGCTGCAAACACCATCCCGTATCCGCCGACCCACCTCGAAGCGCTCGACGTCTTAGTTCGACGAGCCGTAAATTCCGAAAATCTTCGGATGGAGGAAGCAACTGTTTCAGACCTAAATTCGCTTCTGCAGCGACTTGAGTGTTCTATCAGTCTCGTGAAGGATGCAATCAGCCAGATATCAAACGAACCGATTACTCCGGTCTAGATGACGGAAATCTCTGGCTCGGTTCCTCCCTGGTAGCGGGCGGATAGGATGGTTCTTTGCTCTTGCTCGGGCTCTCTCCCAGCTCTTTCTGGGTAGACGGATTAATGAGACGTCGGGGCGCACCAATCGTCGTGTCCTTCGCGCCGCCTGCCCGGCTGGCTCGTTTGAAATCCGCGTCGCCATCAAGAAACGCCTCCAGCATGAACGGAATCAGCTCACCCACTTCCTCCTTAGTCCCGTAGGTTTCGGCGTAGAAGTCAGCATACTCTCGCAGCCTCTGTGCGAGACCCGGCGTGAGTACAACGCTCATCTTCACCGGCATCCGATCCGGTAGCCTCGCAAGCTTCATCCCTCACCTACCCTTTGCCGCTGTTTGGGCATCCTGGTATGGCTTCAGCACCAGATCCTTCGAAACAATCACCCGCAGCGGCCAGCCCAGCCGCACCATGATGGTCGGCTGCACGTCGAGCTCACGCTCCACCAGGCGCTGCCCCGCACGATTGGTCGTTTGCTGCGTGCTTTCCCGCAGAGCCTTCACGAGATCGCTCTCATCATTGCCGATCGATAACTGTGTCCCCACCCCGATCAAAGTTGCCAAGGCCACACCCTTGAGCAACTGCCAGGTATGGAAGTCCACCTGGTCTTCGAGCCCGGCATAGCCTGCAACGTCAGTAGCCGGAAGGTTTTCGATCACGATCGAATTCCCGTTCGGCAGGATCAGCCTTGTCCAGATGACCAGCGCCCGCTTCTGGCCAAAAGCGACGACACTGTCGTACTTGCCCACGATCCTTGTCCCTTGGGGGATCAAGAGATGCTCGCCCGTCACCGTGTCATAGACGTTCTCCGTGACCTGGCCGATGGTTGCCCCAGGCAAGTCCGAATTCAGCCCAGTGACGAGACTCGCCGGGATGATCGCCCCCGCCATCACCGCATAATTGGATGGTGCGGGTTTGAGCGCATGTGGATTAGTGGTCTCCGTGTCAGCCTTCGCGCCGACGAAGGCCAGCTTTCGCGCCTGTGACGAGGGAATGATCTCGCTGGATCGGTCAATCATCGCCTGTGCCGTCTTTGCAAGTTCCGCGGCGGACTGTCCTGTATCTGGCGTTGAAGGCCAGAATGCGGATGGGGCAGCAGCCGGCGCTTCCGTCGTGCTTGCCTGCTTGCGCTTCTCCTGTTTCTCCGACAGGCGGAAAAACAGTCCCGACTCCTTTGCTTGTTGCGCAACCCGCGTCTGACGGATCCGTTCGGCTCGCTCGGCATCCTCCTCCGGATTGGTCCGGAAGCCCGTGTCCGACGCCACAGCGGCTTTCTTCTCGTTTTCGGCAAAGGCCCGGCCGATGTCCCCAGGCGACGGCGGTCCAAGCCGCGGCGTCGATGGTGGCAACTCCTCATAGGACTTTGGCAGCTTGCTCAAGCCTTCGGCGGTCTGCTTGCGGTCGGTATTATAAAGCTCTGTCCGCTCCGACTGCTTGTAGGAGTGCGGTCGGAGCGCAATGAGTATTGCCCCGCCGATGAACAGCGCCGCGACGCCGCAGCCGATCATGAGGGCGCGCCTGTTGAGGCGCCGAACGGGCCGCGGACGTGCTCGCAGTTCCAGCGGCTCCGGATCCTGATCCAATCCGGTCGTCATGAAGCGCTCCCGGTGCTAGAGGCCTGCGACACCGGTCGCGCGTCGATGCGGATGATCCGGACGATGCGCTGTGGATCTTCGCCAAGGCGAAGCTCGGCGGCGCCGAACATCCGATCGACGATGTAGTAGGATCCGCGAACCCGGTAGTTGACGAGGTTCGGCCGGCCATCGGCTCCGGCGACGAACAAGGGTGGTGCCTCCCCTTGCGACACGCCGGATGGCATCTGGATGTAGACCTTGCGGCCGTCGTCGAAAGCGCGCAGCGGACGCCACGGGGGATCGTCTCCTTCAATCCGATAGCGGAAGTTCAGGCTGTCGAGCCGCACGCCGCGATCGGCGATCCGCTCCTCGTTTTCCTGAGCGGCGACATTCTGCTTGTGGAGCGCGACGAGCGTATCGGTCGGATACGTCCACGAGATGGACGCCATATAGGTCTGCTTGGTCGAGACGAGCTCGAGGTGATAGGCCCGCCGATCGGTCAGGACCACGAGGTTGGTCTGGATATCCGGCAATGTCGGCTTGACCAGGATGTGCACGCGCCGGGTGCTCCCCTGCCCGCTCAAGGTATCGCCGACCACCCAGCGAACCGTATCGCCGGTGGAGACATCGATCAGTTCCTCGCCCGGTTGAAGCGCGATGGTCGAGACCTTTTCCGGGCTTGCATAGAGCCGGTAAAGCGCGCCTTCCGTCCAGGGATACACTTGGATGGCATTGATATAGCCGGCGCGCGTCGGCTCCATCCGTGCCGCCTTGTTCGCTTTGGCGATCGCCTGCTCCGGCGGCAGCTTTTCTTCCTTGGCCGCCTTCGTCGGAAATGGCTTCAACTGGCCCGGCATCGGCAGGACCTTGGGCGTTTCGACGACTTGCACCGGCGCAGGCGGATCGGCCTCTGGAAGCGCCTTCTCAAATGTCATCTCGTCATAGGGCGCTTCGAGATTGAGCTTGGTGGCGCATCCGGCAAGCGTAAGCGACAAGGCAAGGACGCTGGTCGACGCGAGCTTGGTGAGGACTTTGGAATTCATTTGGCGTCTCCAATGAGGTCGCGCGACCAGTTGAGGGAATGGACGTAGAGGCCGAGAGGGTTCTTCCGCAGGGTTTCGGCATCTGCGGGTGGCTTGAGAACGGTGGTGACGAGACCTGTGAAGCGTTCGGTCTTTGCGATTGCGCCGTTCTCGTAGGTGTTCTCTTTCCAGCGGATCTCGAAGCTGTCGCCGGACGCGCGCACTACGGACGTAACTTCGGCAGTCACGGTCTTGGAGCCGATCTTTGTGAACGGATCGGCTTCCCGCGCGTAGTCGTTCAAGGCCTGCGCGCCGCGGTCGGTGACAAAGTCGTAGGCGTGCAGCCAGTTCGCCCGAACGATGATCGGATCGATCGACAGCGAACGGACGTTCTCGATGAATCGCGCGAGAAAGTGCGCAATCTGCGCGTCTGACGGCTGGTAGGCTTCGAGCGCCGGCCCGACTGCCCGGACTTCACCGAGCCGGTCGACCTCGACCACGTAGGGAGTGACGCCCGAGCGGGCGATCTGAGTAAAGATCGTCAATCCGAGGATGCTGGACAGGCCGATAGCTGCCAGCGCTGCCAGCCGCCAGTTGCTGGCCTGCACACGGGCAGACCCTAACCGCTCGTCCCAGACCTGGGCTGCCTTCTGATAAGGGGTGACCGGCTCGGGCGTCTCGCCATAGCGAACGGACACGCGCTGAAAGGGATGACTTGCCATGCCCTACTCCTCCCCCAGCTTCGGACCCGAAGAATGTCCGCCCTTGTCACCTTCTTTCAGCGTATGAGCGGCGACTTGCGCCGCTTCCCTTGCGTGTCCGCGTGCCGACGAAGCCGCCGCACGCCCCGCGCCTGAAGCAGACGCTCCGTTCGTTGCGCCGCCGGTGCTCGCGCTCGAGAGCTGATCCACGGTTGAGGCCCGGGCCGACGTGCCCGCCACCGACGACGCGCCGGTGAGCGATGCTGCGGAGCGAACCGCAGCCATTGAACCGCCCGCCGCAACGCGTAAGCCCCCCGCGGCCGCCGCTCCGCCGCCGATCGCGATAGCCGCCGCCCCCGCCACCGTTCCCGCGGCTGCTCCGGCGCCTAACTGGGGTGCACCTGAGACCAGTCCCGCCGCGATTCCTGGGCCGAAGATGCCAAGGCCAAACAGCGAAAGGGCCGCAAGCAACAGGCTCATGGCTGACACGATGTCGACCGGCCGCGTCAACGTGCTCGCGAGCTGACCGAAAATGGTCGAGCCGATGCCGATAATGATCGCAAGAACCATCACCTTCACCCCTGAGGCGACCACGTTGCCGAGCGTCTTTTCCGCAAGGAATGCTGTCTTTCCCCACAAAGCGAACGGCACGAGAATGAAGCTTGCAAGCGTCGTCAGCTTGAATTCGATCAGGGTGACGAAGAGCTGCACCGAGAGGACGAAGAAGGCGAGCACGATCAGGATCCAGCAGAACAGCAGGATCAGGATCGTCGGCAGATTGGTCAGCACGTCGAAGCCCGAGAATTGGCCGGTCTCCTCCAGAAGAGGATGGGCGGCCGTAAAGCCGGCGGAGGCAACAAAGCCCGGCCGCGCCAGATCGGCGGCGCTTAAGCTCCCGCCGGACGCCTTCAAACCGATGCTGGAGAAGGATGCAAAGACGATATCGGCAAGGCTCTTGAAGTTACCGATAATGAACGCGAAAGCACCGACATAAAGCACCTTCTTGGCAAGCGTGACCATGATGTGGTCGTCGGCGCGCATGCTCCAGGCAAGGCCAGCAAGCGTGAGGTCGATGCCGATCAACGTTGAACTCAGGAATGAGACGTCGCCGGACAGAAGACCGAACCCAGAGTCGATGTAACGCGAGAAGGTCTCGGTAAAGCGGTCGATGACGGAGAGATCAGCCATGGCGCCCTCACCTACCTGCCGCCGGTGTAGGCATGGCCATCGCCGATGAAGCGGGTAAATCGCTCCTTCGCCGCGGCCGACGAGGCCTGCTGTTCGGCGGCACGCAAAGTGTCGGCGCGCGCCTGGGTCGCCAGAAGTGCCTGGGTCTGCAGCGACTGCTTGATCTGGAGGCCGAGCAGTTCGTTGCCGGACTGTTGAGCCTGCAACGAGCCGACCGCAGCCGACGAATTGGCCATCAGGGTTCGAAGCGTCTGGCCGTCCTGATCCAGGCTGCTGACAATGGCAGATTGAATTGTGAGCGACTGCTTCAGCCCATCGTAGCTATTGTCCCAACGTGATGTCGCGTCCAGAACCATCTTGTCGGACGAAACGGCTGCTGCATATTGGCGGGGATAGAGGCGCTCAAAATCCTGCTGGGTTTTCTGAACATCGAATGAGATGTTCTTCGCTTGACCAATCAGACTGTTCATCTGAGTGATCGTCGATGTGAGCTGGCCAACTACGCTTGTGGGCAGGCTCGTAAGATGCTTGGCCTGATTGAGCAGTGACTGAGCCTGGTTTTCGAGGCTCCTGACCTGATTGTTGATCTGTTCAAGCGCACGCGCTGCGGTCAGAAGGTTCTGGCTGTAGTTCGTAGGATCGAAGACGATATCGAATGCCCCGAGCCGTCGGGATCCGTTCACGGCGATGACAAACGATAGTATTGTTGTTATGACAACCCTTGAGGTTGTACCCAAGAACGTGCGGCCGATACTTTCGATCATGGAGGACTCCAGCGATTGAGGTTGGGGTCAGGCTTTCTGGGCCTGTTCGAAGGTGCTGATCAGGTTCGCGGCCCAGTGCAGGCCTCGCTCGGTGAGATAGCGCTTGGCAAAGTGACGGGGACCGGCGCGGGACAGGACGGCGTCGATGGTCTGTTGATCCTCAGGCGAGGATGCTGCGGCCAGCGCGAGGGCCACCGGTCCGAGGCCGAGCTCAAACAGGCGGTTTCCGGCGCGGGACTGCAGATAATAGTCGCGCTTGGGGAATGCTTCCGCGATCAGGCGGACTTGCGTGTCGTTCAGGCCGAACCGGCGATAGGTCTCGGTCTGGGTCGGCTCCAGTGCACGCGGATTCGGGAGGAATATCCGGCTTGGACAGGATTCGATGATCGCAGGGGCAATCTGGCTGTCGGCGATATCAGCCAGCGACTGGGTCGCGAAAATCACAGCCACGTTCTTCTTTCGCAGCGTCTTCAGCCATTCGCGAATCCGGCTCGCGAACAGCGGGTCGTCCAGAAACACCCAGGCCTCATCGAGTACCAGCAGCGTAGGCTGGCCATCAAAGCGCTCTTCAAGGGTGTGGAAGAGATAGGTCAGAACCGGCGCCACCAGGGCGGGCAACGCCATCAGTTCTTCCATTTCGAAGGTGAGCACATCTGCACCGGAAAGACGGTCGGAATCTGCATCCAGGAAGCGGCCGTACGGTCCTTCCAGCGTGTAGGGCTGTAGCGCCTGCCGCAGCGCGTCGCGGGCAAGCAGCGCCACGAGTCCGGTCATCGTCCGCTGCGAGACCGGCGCAGAGCCGAGGCTCCTGAGCGCCGACCAAAGCGTCTCCTTGACCTCGGGCGTCACGGTCACGCGCTCATGGGCAAGCACGCCACAGAGCCAGTCGAGCGCCCAGAGTCTCGGCCCCTCTTCTGCGACATCCTTGAGCGGCTGAAAGGCGATGCCGCCCTTGGCGCCCAGCTCATACCAGGCCCCCGACAAGGCCAGCGTGGTGGCCCGGGCCGATCGGCCCTTGTCAAACGTGATCAGCTGCGCGTTCGGATAGCGTCGGAATTGAAGAGCGAGCATCGAGAGCAGGACCGATTTGCCCGCTCCCGTGGGACCGACAATGATGGTGTGCCCGACGTCGCCGGCGTGGAGCGACAACCGGAACGGGGTCGCGCCCTTGGTCTTGGCGATCAGAAGCGGCGGGCCATCAAGGTGCTCGCATCGCTCAGGTCCAGCCCATACTGCCGACAATGGGCACATGTGGGCGAGGTTCAGCGTATGAACGATTGGCTGGCGGATATTGGCATAGGCTTGACCCGGCAAGCCGCCGAGCCAGGCTTCCACAGCATTGACGTTCTCGCGTATGGCCGTAAAGCCCCGGCTATTGATTACCCGCTCGACCGCGCGGATCTTCTCGTCTGCTTGATGCGAGTCCTCGTCGCTTACGGTGACGGTCGTCGTGATGTAGCCGAAGGCAACGAGATCGTCGCCAAGCTCGGAAAGCGCGGCGTCGGCGTCGAGAGCCTTGTTGCTGGCGTCGGTGTCGAGCAGCGCCGCCTGCTCGTTGAACATGACCTCCTTGAGGATCGCTGCAAGAGACTTCCGCTTGGCAAACCACTGCCGTCGATAGCGCGACAGCGTTGCGTTTGCCTGCGTACGATCCAGCGGCATGAACCGGGTCGCCCAGCGGTAGGCAACGCCCAGCCGGTTCAGTTCGTCGAGCAGGCCGGGAAAGGTGACGTGCGGAAACCCAAGCACGGTCAACGCACGCAGATGGCTTCGCCCGATTGCAGGCGACAATCCACCGGTCAGCGGCTCATCGCTCAGGAAGCAATCGAGATAGGCCGGAATCTTGGGAACGCTGACCGGGTGGCGCTTGGTCGAGACGCAGCTATGAAGATAGGTGAGCGTCTCCGCATCGTTGAGGGGCCAGATTTCGGGCAAGACCGACGAAAGCAGATCGATTGCACGATCGGTTTCCTGGACGAACCTTTGAAGATGATCGCGATAGCCTTTCTCGTTGCTGTCAAATCTCTGCTGGTCGTCAGTCTCGCCGTCCTGGATGCCGCCTTGCGCAGGACTTTCGATCGATTGGTCGCGACGAATGCGCTTCCCCTTTCCCCCAACGCTGTGCCTCTCCTTGGGGCGCTCGAGAAATAGACCTTCGAGGCGCGAGACCCTGTCGGCAGGCGGCAGGTACATCAAGGTCAGATGCAGCACGCTCTCGAAATGCTGCCCACCGGGGCGAGACGGATCCTCCCATGCCACCCCGGCGGCGCCTGAGAACGCAGCCCGCCGCTCTTCATCCACCAGCCAGGACACCGCATCAGGGAATTCCGACCGCGGATAGTCGCCAGTCGGGATGCGCGTGGCATCAAAGAAAAGAGCCCAGCCTGAACCGAAACGCTTCAAGACATTGTTGACGCGTGAGGTGACGCTCATCAGCTCGGCCTCGGTCGCACTGTCGAGGTCCGGTCCGCGGTAGCGGATCGTCCGCTGAAAGCTGCCATCCTTGTTCAGGATGACGCTAGGGGCGACCAGGCAGGCCCATGGCAGCCAATCCGCCAGCCGATGGGCATCGCCGCGGAATTCTCTCAGGTTCAGCATGCGAGCCGCCCTTTGTGCTTGGTGTGACGGATGGCGACTTCGACGAAGGCCGGGTCGCGTTTGGCGAGCCAAACGGCTGTGCTGTGGCCGATGACCCAGAGCACCAGGCCAGCAAGCCAAAGGCGCAGGCCGAGTGCCAGCACTGCCGAGAGGGTCCCGATCAGGATAGCGGCGGCACGCGGCGCCCCGCCGATCAGGATGGGTTCGGTCAATGAGCGGTGGAGCACGAGTTCAAAACCTTCCGCGCGCATTAGATCAGTGCTCCACCACCGAACGAGAAGAACGAAAGGAAGAAGGAGCTCGCAGCAAATGCGATGGACAGGCCGAACACGACCTGGACCATCTTGCGGAACCCGCCGGAGGTGTCGCCGAAGGCGAGCGATATGCCTGTTACCGTGATGATGATGACGGCCACGATCTTGGCGACGGGCCCCTGCACGGATTCCAGGACGCGCTCGAGCGGGGCCTCCCACGGCATGCCTGAACCCGCGGCGTGGGCCGCCGAGACGCTGAGAAGTATGCAGGCCGATGCCGCGCCGAGCTGCATCAAGGACAGTCTGCTGATCGAGCAGAAGCCGCGAAGGCGCGAACGCACGTTGAGAGGCAGTCGAATGGACATATTGCAGTCTCCTTCAGGTCAGGGGCGGTGGGAGGTGTTTGGAAGTCCAGGCGGTGTCTCGAGCAGGTAGTCGCCCGACGGATCGAGGCCCTTGAGCTCGGCAACGGCCTCGATGCGCCGTGCGGGTCCCCGCCCCTTGATGAAGACGATCAGGTCGATCGCCTCGGCAATGAGCCGGCGCGGCACGGTTGCGACCGCTTCCTGAATGAGCTGCTCGATCCGGTAGAGCGCAGCTCGTGCCGAGTTGGCGTGAACCGTGGCAATTCCGCCGGGATGGCCCGTATTCCAGGCCTTCAGCATGTCGAGGGCCTCGGCGCCTCTGACCTCGCCGACGATGATGCGGTCGGGTCGCAAGCGCAGTGTGGACCGCACAAGATCGGCAAGGCTCGCCACCCCCGGCTTGGTCCGGAGTGTCACGGCATCCCTCGCCTCGCAGCGCAGCTCGCGGGTGTCCTCGATGATGACCACCCTCTCCTCGAGCCCGGCGATTTCTGCAAGAAGCGCATTGGCAAGCGTCGTCTTGCCTGAGCCGGTGCCGCCGGCGATCAGGATGCTGCGAGCGTCGGTGACTGCGGCGGTCAGCACTTTCGCCATCAATGGCGAGACAATCTGCGCCTTGACGTAATCGGACAGGCGAAACGTGGTCGTTGCGGGTTTGCGGATCGCAAAGCACGGCGCGAGCGAGACCGGTGGCAGGACGCCTTCGAAGCGTTCGCCCGTTTCGGGGAGCTCTGCCGAGACGATCGGAGACGAACCGCTCGCTTCGGCCCGCACATGGCTGGCAACAAGCCGGATGATCCGCTCCGACTCCTGCGGCGTCAGAACAACGCCGGTATCAGCGCGGCCCGTCCCGTGACGATCAAGCCAAAGCCTTCCATCGGGATTGACCATGACCTCGACGACATCGGGCTCTTCCAAAGCCAGGGCGATTGCCGGCCCCATCGCGGTCCGCAGCATGCCCTGGCGTCGTTCGCGGGTTTCTGGCGAGAGGAGATCAGACATTGCCGACCCCCTCTCGCCCTGCCGGAGAATGCTCCGGCGGCTCACCCGTCGCGCTCTGCGCGCGGGATCCAGTATCGTTGGGCGGGACGGCGCCCAGAGGGGCGCCCTCCTCGATATTCCGCATGAAGAGATCAGGCTTGGAAGCACTGACGCGGTCCATGACGTCGGCGACAAGCCGGCCACCGGAGGCAACGCGTTTGCCGACCTGGGCGACAAACATTTCGAACCGCTCGCGGCCCAGCGCACGCGCTGCATCCTGATCTTGCGAAGGCAGCGGCGGGGTGATGGTCAGGTAATAGCGGATGAAAAGTGCGATGGTCTCCGCCAGGACGCTCACGTCGCGGTCGGCTCGTTCCAGTTGCCGGCTCATCCGGTCCAGCCTTCGGATCAGCGCCGCATCGCCGCTCGTGTCCCGCTCAGGATTGAGAAAGCGATCAAGCGCAGCGTCCACGATCGCCGATTTATTGGTTCCCGGCCGCTTGGCCGCGAGTTCGAGCCGTTGCGCCACGCTATCGCTGACATAGGCCGACAGTTTCGGTTTCATCGGGAATGCTCTTCAGAATGAGGGGAGAAGATCGTCATCGTCGCGGGTGACGGCGTGGGCTCGTCGCACGGCGCTGGACGCACCTGCGGCTTGTTGCATCTGGTTGCGGTCGGCGGCGACGTCAGACTCGTCGTCAAGCAATCGCTCCTCGAAGGCGCGAGCATCGTTCACAACCGGTGCGGCTTCGTCGAACAACGCCAGTTGCTGCTTGAGGCCGCCTTCCTCGCCGCCCGTCTGCATGAGCTCGCGATACGGCAGGGTCGCGAGGCGAAGGTCGGTGGCGCGCACCTCGCCGCGCCAATCATTAGTGCGGACCGCCGGCCGATCGGGATACACGTCGCCCACCAAGGACGGGGGCTTGCGCAGACGACTGACGAAGTTTGCGTCCTCATAGTGCCGCAGCTTGATCGCCCGGACCGGTGCAAGGCCAGAAACCAGCACGATGGACTGATCGGGCGGCAGCTGCATCACTTCGCCTGGCGTTAGCAAAGGACGCGCGGTCTCCTGACGGCTGACCATGACGTGGCCGAGCCAGGGAGCCAGCCGATGACCGGCATAGTTGCGCTGTGCACGTAGCTCTGTCGCGGTGCCAAGGGCATCCGAGATCCGCTTGGCGGTGCGTTCGTCATTGGCGGCGAACGCGATGCGGACGTGACAATTGTCCAGAATCGCGTTGTTCTCGCCGTAGGCCTTTGCGATCTGGTTGAGCGACTGCGCGATCAGATAGGCGCGGATGCCATAGCCGGCCATGAACGCGAGTGCGCTTTCGAAGAAATCGAGCCGGCCGAGCGCAGGAAATTCATCAAGCATCATCAGGAGCTGGCGATGCTTGCTGCCAGTTGCATTGACGTTCAAGGTCTCGGTCAGCCGGCGGCCGATCTGGTTGAGGATCAGCCTGATCAGCGGCTTGGTGCGGCTGATGTCCGACGGCGGAACGACGAGATAGAGCGTCACCGGCTTGTCGGCGCTCACGAGGTCGGCGATGCGCCAGTCGCAGCTCTCGGTGTTCCGGCCGACGATCGGATCGCGATAGAGGCCAAGAAAGCTCACGGCGGTCGACAGAACTCCGGAGCGCTCGTTTTCGGACTTGTTGAGCAGCTCTCGTGCGGTCGCGGCGACGACGGGGTGCACCTTTGGCTCGGTCTCGGTGCCAAGATGATTGGTTGCCAGCATGATCCTGAGCGTCTTCTCAAAGGACTGCGCAGGATCGGCCAGGATCTCGGTGACGCGGGTAAGCGTCTTCTGCTCTTCCGCGTAAAGAACGTGGAGAATGACACCGACCAAGAGCGAGTGACTGGTCTTTTCCCAGTGGGTTCTGCGTTCGAGCGCCCCTTCGGGGTCGACCAGGATGTCGGCGATGTTCTGGACATCGCGGACTTCGGCCGCCCCTTTGCGCACCTCGAGCAGCGGATTGTAGCGGGCGCTTCTTGAATCCGTGGGGTTGAACAGCAGGCAGTGCGAAAACGTCGAGCGCCAACCGGAGGTCGATTCCCAGTTTTCGCCCTTGATGTCATGCACCACCGCCGATGACGTCCACGACAGCAATGTCGGCAACACCAGCCCCACGCCCTTGCCCGACCGGGTTGGCGCAAAGCACATCACGTGCTCCGGTCCATCATGGCGCAGATAGTTATTTTCGAGACGCCCCAGAAACACGCCCTGGGCTGCGAAGAGGCCGGCCTCCTTGATCTCTTTGGGCGTCGCCCAGCGGGCTGAGCCGTAAGTGGTCACGAGTTGGTTTTGCCGCGCCCGCCACACCGAGTTGAGGACTGCAAACAGTGCGCCGGCGATGCCGCCAGCGGCAGCAATGGCGCCGCCCTCTTCAAAGATTTCGGGGGCGTACGCCTCGTAGGCAAACCACCATTCGAACAATCGCCAGGGCAGATAGATCGGATAGTCGGCAACCAGGAACCAGGGCGCGCCAAGCCGCTCCTGAAAACCGAGAGCAGCCGCAGTCCATTGCGTGGCTCCCCACGTCGACGCGATCACGATGCCGAAGATGACAGTGATCTGACCGATGTAGAT
Organism: Bradyrhizobium sp. 197; assembly: GCF_023073375.1. Lineage (NCBI taxonomy): Bacteria > Pseudomonadati > Pseudomonadota > Alphaproteobacteria > Hyphomicrobiales > Nitrobacteraceae > Bradyrhizobium > Bradyrhizobium sp. 197. Next base: position 39,116 of record NZ_JADPJJ010000144.1, read on the forward strand.
TTTTGCTGGAAACATCTTCCGCCCCATTCACTCGCGCTAACGAGCGCGGCGAGATGAAAAGCGGGAGAAGCTCAAGCATTCAACCGGAATAAAAATCGCGGTCAGCAACGAGATCCGTTGCGATCAACCTCATCTGTGAGAGATCGATGATGGGCCAGTTTCAGCGTGGTTGAGGAAGCGCCTCAATAGAAGGTGAACGGCCTGACCAAACTGGATCGGTCGTCTGGCTCAGCTGATTGCTCAGCTCACCGACGTGCAATCAAGGAAGCGGGCGACGAATCGAACGGACGCGTGGCGCGTCGTTTCTCGAATTTGCGGCATCAACTGAGAATCCGAAGACGGGTCCGCGAAACGAGTATAATTTTGCCCGAGAGAACGGTCGGCGGGGTCGTCCCATCGCCCCGTTCGGGCGCCATGGCCAAGTGATCGTCGCAACGACATTCGCGCGTCGGCGGATTTTCGGCCCGAGAAGCGTCGGGAGCGAGGTCGTTAGGGAAACCGCAACCATAGTCCCCGGCGCGATGCGGAGAACAGCCGCTCTATTCTCCGCATAAATTGCGGCGAACTCCCTTGCGGATGCGGAGAATAGCCGCCATATTCTCCGCAAGGAGTGCGGAGAATGCCGCGATATATCCACCAACTACCTGACTGGCCTCACTTTTCCTGGGATGCTGATGCCCTAGCGAAGCTGCTCGCGGGTGTCCGGCTTCGACAGGGCCAGCTGATAGGACGGATGCAGACCCTGGGTTTCGCACAGCAGGAAGAAGCTGTCCTGACCACCCTGACGGAGGAAGTCCTCAAGTCCAGCGAAATCGAGGGAGAGAAACTCGACAAGGATGCGGTGCGCTCTTCGCTTGCGCGTCGCCTCGGCATGGACGCGGGCGCCTTGCCGTCGGCAGACCGTAATGTCGAAGGCGTTGTCGAGATGATGCTCGACGCCACGCAGAAGTTCAAAGCCGAGCTTACTGCGGAAAGGCTGTTCGGCTGGCATGCGTCGCTCTTTCCGACAGGCCGCAGCAACCTGAAGAAGATCGCGGTCGGAGCCTGGCGGGATGCGTCGGCGGGTCCGATGCAGGTTGTCTCCGGCGATTATGGTCGTGAGCGCGTCCATTACGAAGCCCCAGTCGCCGAAAAGCTCGATGCTGAAATGACCACGTTCCTGAAATGGTACAACACCGAGGAGAAGATCGATCCCGTAATCAAAGCCGCGATCGCGCATCTCTGGTTCGTGACCATCCATCCTTTTGAGGACGGCAATGGACGTATCGCGCGCGCCATCGCCGACATGTCCCTTGCCCGCTCTGAAGGAATTCCGCAGCGCTTCTACAGCATGTCGGCTCAGATACGCAGCGAGCGGAAGACCTACTACGACATGCTGGAGAGCACTCAGAAGGGCGACCTCAACGTCACGCCGTGGCTTGAGTGGTTCCTGGGCTGCCTCGACCGCGCCTTCACAGGAGCTGAGACCATTCTCGCAGCGGTGCTTGAAAAAGCCGACTTCTGGAAACGGCATGCCACAGCCCGGATCAATGAGCGGCAGCGCGATATGTTGAACCGCCTGCTGGACGGGTTCGAGGGCAAGCTGACATCGAGCAAATGGGCCAGAATCGAAAAGTGCTCGCCCGACACAGCCTTGCGCGACATCCAGGACCTCGTTGATCAGGGCATTCTCGCCAAGGACGAGGGCGGGGGCCGAAGCACAACTTATTCGCTTGTCGCTTGAATGCCGTTGGTTGCGGCGAGCGCATCCCCTGGACCGCCAGCTTTCCCGGCGATCATTGTCCACCCTTGCAGCCACCGGTCCGCGGGCGGAAGCCCCACCGCGAGTTATGCCAATCTCGCGAAGACAGTATAACCATCAAGAGTTTCAGCGCGTTGCACGCGATTGCGAGAGCTTTGCGCGAACCGCCTCGCCGAAGAAGTGAGCTGGCTCCCGCCGGCAGCCAGCGTCCTTAACGTCCGATCCCGCGCCTGATGCCGATCGACCAGGATATGCCCTCACCGCCCACGTTGCCGGTGACCAACTGTCCGCGCGCCCTCTCCAGCACCGGCCGCCAGGGCACCAGTACGAAGTCATGCGACCGCTCGATCAGGGCATAGCGGCCGCTGTTCAGCGTCAGCATGCGCCGGTAGACGCCTGTGAAACTGTCGCCGGCCTTGATGTCGAGATGCTCAAGTCCGGTTCGCGCCGCAATCTCCGCAGTCGTCTGCCTGAGTTCACGCGCCTCAAGCGTCCGCAACAGATCCCGCGCGTAGCGCACCTGACCATCCTGCTCGCGCGCAAGCCCCCGCTCGATCAGCCATTGCCGTCTCACCCGCATGGCCGCCTCGACCTCAGCACCCATTCCGCTCGGCCCCAGCACCTCGCGCGTCTTGGCGACAAGCTGACGATCGAGCCAGGTCGCGCCCACCGCTTGCGGGAGATCCTCAAGCCTCTGCCATGACAGCACGGCAAGCCGCACGGGATGGCGGGCGCGCTGGCGGCTCTCATACTGAAGCGCTCGATCAAGGTGATCTTCACCCACGGCCCAAGTCCCGTCACTGAGCCTGCTGACCATGCCCTCCTGCCGCATCCCTTCCAGACGCCGCACATGGGATGCGACATACTCGCTTGAGGCCTTGGAGTCGAACTGGCGATGAAGGTGGTCGCTGTAACGGCCGTCATTGGCGGCGGCGATCTCCGCGATGGTTCGATCGATCTGGCGCGGCTCCGCGGCGCGAGAGCTGAGCTCGACAATCGTGTTCCGGACCGGTGGCTCATCCTGATTGGAGAGGCTGCCGATCTCCGCAAAGTGCGTCTGCCCGTCGATGCCATCCACGACGACATAGCGGCGCTCCCTCAGCTCGTCCGCAAATCCCTCACCGACGACACGCCCGACCAGCCGTTGGTTGCTCCGTCCTGGATCGAAGATCCTGTAGCCGCCAGGGGCCCGCGACAGTCCAGCCGCGGCAAGCTCGCGATGCATGATCTTGATGATATCGCCCCGCTCGCCCATGCGCCTGAGCTTTGCCTCGAGGGCGGCATCGATCCGCCACTGTCCGGGGCCGGTCTCTTCCGCAAGTCCCATCCGCTCGAGCGCTCGTAGCCGCCCCATCCGGGCGGCTTGCCAGACAGGATCTCTTGCCGGCGTCGCGCTGAGTTCAAGGGCGCCATCCGGCGCATCGCGCAGGATGGCCCGGTCAAGGCGCGTGAACCGCTCGGCTATCACCTCCTGCTGGAGCTTGCGTGTGACCTCGATTTCCGTCTCTGGACCGAGCTCCCGTGTGACGAGATCGGCGGCCCGCGCCCGCAGGCCGTGAGAGATATAATCGCGGGCGATCACGAGGTCCTGCCCTTCGTCATCCCTTCCGCGCAGCACGATATGACTATGAGGATGCCCCGTGTTGAAATGATCAGCTGCGACCCAGTCGAGCCTGGTGCCGAGGTCACTCTCCATCTGTTGCATCAGGTCGCGGACGAAGGACTTCAGGTCGGAGAGTTCCGCGCTATCGTCGGGCGCCACAATGAACCGGAACTGGTGGCGATCTCCCTCGCTCCGTTCCGTGAAGGCCTTGCCGTCGGCACGATCGTTGGCGGCATCGTAGAGCTCACCCGGCTCACCGTCCCGCGTGACGCCGTCGCGCTGCACATAGCGCAGATGGGCCCGAACGGCGCCGGCATTGCCGGCCTTGATGCGCACGATGCGCGCCTTGATCACGACCCGGCGCTGGCCCTTGGCTCTCGCCGACCTGGCCAGCACCGTGCCTTGCGCGTGCCCCCGACCTATTCGGCCACCGGAGAAGTTCGACGCACGGCGCGAACTGACGCCGGCCTTGTCTGCCGCCTGACGTACGCGCCGCAGATAGCTGGTAGCTTTCCAGGCTCTGCGATTGCCGATTCGGCCGAGCTTGGCTTCGAATTCGTCGTCATCGACGCCGTTCATGACCCGGCCTCCCGCTGCGAAGACCGCGCATATGTGAAGCCAATGAGCGACCGCCAAGTCGCAGACGCAATCAACGAACGACAGCATTGCCTTGGGGCCGAATTGGCGACATCGCAGCCTGCGGTGGCGCTAACTCTTGGATGTGCAGACAACGGCTTAAGGGCGCTCAAGCGCCAGTGCTTTTATCTTGCCTCCCAATCGCCTTCTGCGAAACGGGCTGGATGTCGTCGCCTCGGCCTTATCTCTATCTTGACCACAGCGTCATTGCGCATGAGGCGCACTGGCCGCAGCTCGACGCCGTCGTCGCTTCCGGCGGTGTCCGGCTGGCGGTTTCCGTCTGGAATTTGATTGAGATCGGCAGCGCGACCGACCGGAAGCAGCAGGAGCGAAGGCTCAATTTCCTCGAGCGCAACAATCCATTGTGGATCGTGGAGCGCGTCGCAGTTCAGCGCCAGGAGATCAAGCGATTTCTGGACCAGCCATTTCGGCGCAACGCCGGATGAGCTTTGCGTGTTCACGCCGCACCTTTCCGTGGTCGACGGGTATCTCTCCGGATCAAGAGTACGCTTGGGCCTAACCGCGCGAGGTTTCATCGACGGTGTCGATTTTGCGCGGATTGAAGAGAACAAGAAGCTGGCGCCGGACGCCTTGCGCCGGCTACAGATGATCGACCGGAAGGCTTTCAAGGCTCGCCATAGCGCCATCTTCAAGGCCTGGATCACGAACCTCATTCCAGACGCGGATCCCGACGGCAAAGCAGTCTCAGCTGCGCAAAAAAGGCGGTTGCTCGACTACTGCGAGCTGCACCACGACGAGTTCTTTGATGCCTGCCCATCGCTGGCCGTCGAGGACGCCATGACGGTGTTGCGCACCGCCGATCCGCGCCGAAAGCCGCAGGCTTCTGACGGCATTGACCTCATGCATGCGGTGATCGCGTTGGCCTATTGCGACTATTTTCTGGTTCGCGACGGCTACGTGAAGACCTGCGCCGTGCAGTCGACCAAGGCCCTTTCTCCGAGGCAACTGGCGCGGGTTTTTGACGATCCCGCCACGCTGTTGAACGAGCTGAAGCCGCCTGGCGCGGTGGCTTCGCCAATTTGCTAGCTTCCTATTCCTCCGCCATCTACCAACATTGAGTGAATGCCCTTGCAAATCTTCTACCTATGGTTACGCTGCCCTTTTCGGCCATTGCCGCTTGGGGGAGCAGCCAATGCCAGACAACGATTTTTCGCTCTTTGATAAGATGCGGTGGGGCTATCACGCGGTCCTCAACCAGTTCAGAACGCCGCCCAGCCGGGCAGAAATAGACGCCGTAGCAGCATCCATGCACGCTTCGTCCGGCGGAGCGGCACCGGCGGCCACGGGCATGTGCCTCATCGTTTTTCCGGGCACGGATCGGGAGGACTATTGCTACAACCGCATGACGAATGATGCCTGCCAGAACCTCGCAAAAACCATCGGCGGCTTCGGTCGCACCGTAATACCCGGCTCGGTCTGCCCTCAATGAAGTCACAAAGGGCACGGTACACGGCGACGTCAAAACGCTCACCATAGGGTTGGCGCTATGCTTTGCGGCCCTCTATTCCGTCTCTTCGTTTGGAGCATTTCGATTGTGCTATCAGGGTGCGCTGCGATCCCGCCGAACTTCGATGTCCCCAGCGACATGCATGGTGCGCCCTCGACCGGCACCATCGTGCAACGTATAAAGTGCGAGCTCATCGACCTTATCCGCGATGACGTGCCTCAGCCATATAAGCATCGGAAGCTCCTGCTTGGCTTCGACTACGAAGTGGCGATGCTGCTGAGCTTGGACGTCAACGATACCGGCGGGTTGGCGCCTTCCTTCAATCTCCCCTATGGCAATTTCGCCTTCAATTTGGGAGCCAATGTCAACCAATCCCGCGAGGATACGCTCAACATCAACTTGACTTACTCCATGAGAGATCTCGCTCATCGGTGGGATCAGGATAGGGACCTTTCCATCTGCCCGGCCATGGATACGAACCTTGCGGGCAATCTGGGCTTGAAGCGTATCGTGACGGCCGCACTTGAGACGCCGGACATGGTCGAAAAGGCGGATCTGTCGCCGTCGGGTGGAGAGTTCGGAGGAATCGTCAACTTCGTTTTGACCCGAAACCTTAATTCCGCGGGCCCGACTTGGACCCTCACTCATTTCGTTGGTCCTGGCAATTTGGCGTCCGTCTCCAGGGTCAATACCGACAAGCTCAGCTTCGGCTTTGCAGTGGGCAAGAACGCGGGAACACCCTTCAAATCGCACCAAGCCGCGCCGCCATCGACTTTCGCAGGCGCAAACCGCGTGCTTCAGCAACAGCTCCTCAACAACTTGGGCACGCAACTGAGCGGAATACGCAGTCTTCAACGGCTTCCGTAGCATACCAGGACGACCGAGAACTCTTGGCCACGCGTCTGGTCTCGTGCATGACTTGGTGAATGTCTTGGTTTTCAATCAAGACGTCCGCAGTGGAGGAACAAGAGCCATGGCGTCGCGCTGGAAAACACTGGTCATAGCGACCATCTTCGCTCTGCCGGCCATCAACTCCGTTATGGCACAGGATAAGCCTGCGCAGACGCTCCCTGCACCTTCCGTCACCATCCCACAGACAACTTGCAAGACACCGCTGGCGCAGGTCTCCGCGGCAGGTTTCACGCTTGCATGCAACAAGCGGATTCCGACGGGAACCTTCCTTGGTGCCTATCTTGTTTCGGCTCTTGATGGACTGAGCGAGTGCGTAAACCGCTGCACGGCAGACGGCAAATGTGTCGCCCTCTCGCTCGACAATCGCGACATCGCCAAACGTATTTGCACCCTGTTCGGCTCGATCGAAAGCCAGTCGGACGCACAGGATTGGATTGTGGGGCTCCGGATACCCGAGAAACCCGTCTTCCGCACCGCTCCGGTTGGGAAGAGTGCCGATATCCAGTGGCTGCAGGATACATCGCCCACTCTAACGAAGATGACTAGGGTCCCTTCTGACGTCACGAGCTTCAATCGGGCAAAAAGCAGCTCTACCAGTGGTCCCTTTAGCCAGTATTCGAACATCCTGGGCTCGAAGACCATCGCCTCGATCACCGGGCAAAAGGCTCCCACTGACACCGGCGCATGGGTGAATATTCCGCCGCCCAGCGATCCAAAGAACATTGAGATTTGGGGTAAGCCGCTGGTCCCGACCGCCGATATGAAGAGCCTGCAACCCGTCTACTTTGCTACGGATCGAACGCTGCCGGCCGGGCCGTTGACAGAAGCATCATTTACCGACGAGCCCACTCTGCAACTCACCTATGGTTATGCCGTAGTGAGCATCCCAACCATTCACGTCATCGGCAACGTCGAACGCCCCAAATTCAAGTGGTACAAGCTTGGTGTCGAGGCGGAATCCGATGCGAACGCTTTCCGGGTCAAGGCAATAGCGACACTCGATCGCAGCGCGTTAGTCGATCAGTTGAAGACCGATTCCGACAGCATCATGCTGTTCATACACGGATACAACGTCTCTTTCACAGATGCGATCTTCAGGGCTGCGCAGATTGCCTTTGACGCGAATTTCGCGGGCACGGTGGTGGTGTTCTCATGGCCATCGGCCGGCAATATGTTCAAGTACGACAAGGATCGTGAGAGCGCAGAGGCGGCCTCCCCTCACCTTGCACAACTTCTCCAACTTGTGTCTTCCGACATCGGCAAGAAAAACGTCTATGTGGTCGCGCACAGTATGGGCAATCAGATCTTGGTCAATGCGTTGCAACAACTCGCACTGGCCAAGTCTCCCATCGGGATATCGGAATTGGTCATGGCAGCCCCCGACGTGGACAAGAACGTCTATCTGAGCAAGGGTGATCAGATACGCTCCGTAGCCAAAAACATCACGCTCTATGCGTCGTCCGCCGACAAGGCCTTGCTTGCGTCGGGCGATAAGACCTTTGGCACACGCATAGGATACGTCGGACCGACCGGTCCGAGCATATTTCCTGGCATCGAGACGATCGACGTGACTGCAGTTGGAGACGACATGTTTGGTCTCAACCACAGCACGTTTTCAACCAGTCGCGTTGTCCTGGACGATGTCGGACATTTGCTGCGATCACTGGGGCACCTGGCTCCCGATATGCGAACACCGACACTTCGACTGATGCCGGACAAGCAGCATGTACAGTATTGGTTGTATCCGCCCTGAGGGGCGAACCTGCGAGAAGTTCATCGGGGGACGAACTGGCTGAAGAGGCCGGCAGGGTCTTCAGCCAGTTCGGTCGGGTCTTGGCTATCCCTCCGGATTCCACGTCCATAGCGGCCTTGCCACGCCCAGGATATCGCACCGCAAGACCGGCCCGAAATATCGGGAATCGAACGAATGCGGGTGCGGCTGCAGCAGGAAATATTCCCCCTCCATCAGTCTCATGCAGCCCTCCCAGGCAGGCAGAGGTCGCCCTTCCGGATCCTTATCGAGAACCTCGGCGACGATCTTGCCATTGATGGAAATGGTGCCGATCGGCGTTTTGGCGCGGCAGATCTCGTCTCCGCCGATCGCCTCGACCCGCTTCAGAAGGGGCACGGGGACGGGCAAGATCTGGTGCGCGATGATGAGGAGTTCGATCCCAGGGGGTGGCTTGAAGACCGCGAGTTCGCCGCGCGCCGGCAGCCGCTGCTCCAGATAGTAGAAGCCAAGCGGCGCGCTGCCAGTAGCATTGTAGATCAGAAGCGGTACCGCGGGCGCGGACGATATCAGTAGCGTGATGATGCCGGCGCACATGGCCGACAGAGTGGTGGCCTGGCGCCGCAGTCTTTTGCGATCAATCGGCATCGGAGGTCGACCTCCTCTTGCTCGCATGAGACCATTCCACGAGGTCTTCGATGTGATAGCGGACGTAGCGTCCGTGCTTGCGGTAGACGGGTCCCCGCCCCTGCACCCGCATCTTCTCCAGCGTATTCTTGGTGAGCCGCAGCCAGGTGGCCGCCTCCACCGTGTTGAGGAACGGCTTGTCCGGTTCCTTGTCGTCAGTTTTCGTGGTCATCCAACGCTTCCCTTCCCGCACTCAGCACAACCAGAGAATGCGAGAAGAAGCGTCGTCAGATCGCAGGCGTTTTGGGGAGTGGCGAAGATGGAAGCTTCTGTTTCGCCATCCCGCGCGAGGAAAATTCGTCCAAAAGAAAACGGAAAATTCGATCAGCCCAGAAGATCGCGATAGCCGCCCTTCATCAATTCGGCGCCCTTGGCAACAAGGCGCCGGGTGCGATCACGCAAGAATTGGCTATGACCGTGCCATTCCTCAGTAACTTTCTTCTCTCCGAAGATCGCAATTGAGATCTGTCGGTACGTCTTGCCCTTCAGGCTCTCATCGAGCGCGATGAGGGCGTGATGAAGTCGTTCATCGCTCGCAAAGGAAGGCTTTTGAATCGCTCTAAAATCGGCGTCGGTGAAGCGTTGCAGACGCTTCAAGAGCTCGGTTTGAGCTGGGAGGTCGTCGAGGTCATGCAGTTCAATGACCGGGACAAATGGCGCTGTCAGGGTGGAAAGACCGCTGATTTCGACGGGAACGCAAATGCCATTGCGCTTCATCATGACCAGCGGAACGCCATCGGCATTGATGACGGCCTGCCGATGGGCGTTGAAGTCGGCCAGCCGACGCACTGTCGCCCCTTCGCCTTCGGTCGGCCTCTTCGCATTCACCCTTACCACCCGCTTCAAGGCGTTGGCATGCCAGAACACATTTGTCTTTTGAGCGCAGAGTCTTGGATCGGCAAAGGCGTGTAGTCCCCACTCCTCTGCGCGCAGGAATCGTCGCCTGAGCCGCAACAGCTTTGTCCCGTCGCTCAGGGTGATGCACGGCAAATGCTTGGGTACGGAGCTTCGCCAGTCAGCAATGTAGTCGGGATTCCGCCGTAAGAACTCCCACGCCCAATCGCCGCCGTCATAGTCGGCGCGACCGCAGGAAGCGGCCCGATCATCGGAGCGACCAGGCGTCGAACTCACCGAAGGATTCAAATTGCGCCCCAGCAAAGTGCTTTCCCGGATCGTTCCGGCCAAATGAGGCAGGAGCGCGGCCCCCGACGAGCTGCTCTCGCGGGACCGCCCGACGTCAATCCACCAGACTCCCGGTCAGGGCAAAGACGCCCGCGTTATGACTGGCCGCGCGACCAGGAAGCGACAGGCTGACAAAATCCTTGCCGCTATCCTAGCCTCAGCGGATCCGGCCCTGCGCCGATCCCAGCGGCGCAACGGACGACGGCTCCTCGCCTGCTTGCCCGGTAAAGAAAGCCCACGGAAGGCACGCCGCCGTTGCGAGCGCTGATCGTGGGGTGATGCTCTTGCCAATGCACGAGCTCGGATCGAAGAGCGACTCAAAAGCCAGAACCAGCGCAAGCGTGACGTCTCAATGTCAATCCAACAAATTCGATGCTACAGTCTCTACCGTGCATGCCGATTCCAAGGTCTGCACGTTGATTGATTTGCTTCACTGGATTGACGGAGGGCTCATGGCCAAGAAAGCGAAGACGGCAAAGACGGCGAAGAAGACCACCGCGAAAAAAGCCAAGAAGAAAAAGAAGTAGGTCTTTTCCCTGACCTGCCTCGCTTCTAACCAGGGCGTCCACCGCGGTTTTCAAGCTCACGCGAAACCGCATCCAGTCGCTTTGGCGGAGGCGTACAACGCCAATGGCTAAGCCGGACCGCAGGCGCGGTTTTGCGCTATGCAGTCCGGCTTTTCATTTTGGGATGGTTCGATGCAGGATGCGCAAGCCTGCGTGCGAATTGGCTCCTTCGCCTCAGTTGAATCCGCCGATCACGGTGGACATCACCTTCGACAACAGCACCGCCGTCGAGGTCAGCGCCGACAGGCAAACAGCCGCTCGGGCGAGACAAATACGCCTCAGCGCGACCGCCTGCGGTTCGGGAAACGCCCTGAAGGGGTCCGCCATCGTCGGCTCCATAATGCGCGCGCGTTTGCGCAAGGCCCGACCTATAGGATGAGTCGCGGCCACCCTATCCGGCTAAATTTATAGTTGCCCCGATTGACTCCGAGACGACTCGGCAAGCGCCAAACCTTCGTACGAAGGAGCCTTCGCGCACCGAATCGAGGCCGCCAAAACCAGGTAAACAAAGCGTTAAGCGCTCCGCTGGTATGAGCGATTCCGAGTGCCTGATCGGGCACCGAAATTGCGCGGCGAGAAGGCCATACATTACCATGATAACCCCTCCGCGCGTCCGCGACTTCGGGCAGCAGCTCGTCGAGCCGGTCCTCACTTGGCATCACGGACGGTCGACTTGACGGACAGGACGGTGCGAAGGCCGCCGCCGTTCCTTCACGGCCGAACGGTTTTGCGCCACCTGCCGGACCGATCTAGTTCGGGGGCAGTGTGTGCCCGCTCCAGGGCTCCCTTTATGAGAAGCACCTGGTAGCGAGTGACTGCTTGAAGAATATCGGTTGAGGCGACGGCAGCGACTGACGGCCAGTTTCCTCGAGCGTCAGTCCGACTTGACCGGAGCGCTTGCGCCGGACGAGGAAGCCCCGCCCGATCTGTCGGGCGGGGCCTGGATGAGCCGAGTTTACTCACCGTTCTTGCGCGGCCGCGACCACAGGAGCGTGTAGCCTTGACCCCCTTCGTCGTCGAACAGGTTTGCGTAGATCGGCGCGTTGAATGAGGGGTCGTCGAGCTTGAGCGAGAGGTAGTCGCGGCCCTCTTCGGAGCGCTTCGACCAGGCTGCCCCAATCTCTGCTCGGCCCACATAGATGCGGTGGCTGGGAGCGTTGTCGTTGGATCGATTGGTCTCGGCGACGATACGGACGCCCTTGGCTTGCAGGCTAAGGGTGACGATCTCGCCCTGGAAATCGTTGCCGACTTTCTTGAATGAACCGATGTTGGCCATGTCTCTTCTCCTGTTTGTGTTTCGAGCCCGCGACCACCGCGGCCTCGATGGCGACGGCAGGCCGAGGACGATCGGCGACGCACCCGCTTGCGGGCCGAAGCACAGCGGAGGACGCCGTTGGAGCGACTTTCTTGCCTCGCGAGGAATGGGCGCAAGCCCAGGGGAAGAAAGTCGCGACAACGGCGTTGCGGCTCAGACGATCGAGGCGAAGCCGGTCTTCGGTCAGATCAAGCCATCAAAGAGGCCACGTGCGTCCGCGTGCCGAACCCCAATCTTACGGAGAAGACTTGGCAAATCTCGGTTGTGCTGAACAAGCGTCGGTACGGTTCGACGCACAAAGAGAAACAATCTGCCGCAAGGGGCGGTATCGTCCCGGAAAGAATGATCGAGCGCGGCGCGCCGCTCCACTGCAACTATGTGGACCAGACAGAGATTGGTTCGGCTTGCTTAAAGCGCTCCGAGGAGAAGTGCGGTTACCTCTCGCTCAAGCTCGACGACCCCTTGTTCAACGTAACGCGCCCCGCGGTCTTGCTCGATTGATGACGGCGACGAAGCGTCATCGCTCACGCCTGGCGGCTGTGAGAAGTGGTGCAGGCATATTCTCCACCGCCCCACCCGTCTCCAACGGGCGGGTCTTCGCGAAAACGGTCAAGCGCGCCCATGCCGTGCCGCCGATGCAAACCGCACCTACGCAAGCAAAGGCCTCGCGCCAAACCGGCGAAGGCACCCCAAGCTGCGACAGGGCAAACATCACATGATAGCCAGCGATTGCCGCAGGGATCGCAAATACGGATGCGATCGCGACGCGCAAGGTCAAGGACCGACTAACGGCGACGGCGACCTGACCAGCGGCAAGCGTGAGCGCGCCAGAAGAAATTCCGATAAGCAGTGCGCCGACGACGCCCGCGCCATCACGAAATGCCAACATCCCGACACTGAGCGCGACGAAAAACGGCAGCGCATACACCGCCAGCGCCAAGATCAGCCAGCAGAACAACCCGATGCCGAATGTGTTGAGGACAAGCCAAGGGCGAGCATGGCGGTGGCTCCAATGCATAGATGTACTAGTCGCGCCTTCCACCACCACCGCGGCACGGCTTCGGACCTAATATCGAAACGAGGCGGAGTTGCGGCGTGCAACTCCACCTTGGTCGTCTTAGAGGCCAGCAAGACGGCGCTCACGCGCCGCCGAACTTCCAGACGGGGATTCCGAGCCGCTTCGCCTTGTCGGCGAGATTGTCCTGAATTCCCGTGCCCGGGAAATGCATGACGCCGATTGGCAAAATCTCGAGCAATGCATCGTTGCGCTTGAAGGGCGCTGCGTTGGCATGTTTGGTCCAGTCGGGCTTGAAGGCGATCTGTGGCACCTTGCGATTGGTCGCCCATTTCGAGGCGATCAGTTCGGCTCCTTTCGGAGAGCCGCCATGGAGCAGGACCATGTCGGGATGCTTGGCGTGAACCTTGTCGAGGCGATCCCAGATGAGGAGGTGGTCATTGAAGTCGAGCCCACCGGTGAGTGCGATTTTCGGACCTGGTGGGAGCATGACCTCAGTCTCGGAGCGACGCTTGGCCGCGATGAAGTCGCGGGAGTCGATTACTGCCGCGGTGAGCGTGCGGTGATTGAGCAATGATCCTGACCGCGGGCGCCACGCTGAACCGAAGTGGGCCTCAAATCGCTCGATGGCCTGGTCGCGGAACAGTTCCAGGCAATTGCGCCGCTCGATCAGCGTAATGCCTTCCGCCGTCAGGCGTTCGAGTTCGACCGATCGCACTTCCGAGCCGTTCTGCTCGCGCTGGCTCCTGTGCTGCGCCTGTTCGTTGTCGTCGAGCTGGCGTTGGATGCGGTCCACGGCACGATGGAACAGATTGACGGTCGACCAGAGCAGATCGTCAAGGTCCGGCTCAAGCCGCGTGTCGTTCAGGGTCGCAACAAGGGCGTCAAAGATATCGACCACGGCGCCGACGATCATCTTGCCCTCCGGAAGCGGCCGTGGATCGGGCTGGTCGTCAAAGGGACGATAGCCGAAGAGCTGTAATTCGGTGAGGACGTGGTCCGTTGGAGACGAGGCATGCGGCGGTTCGATGTCGTCATGGTCGGTCATGGGAAGAGGTCCTTTGCCGGATCGGCCGCGACCATCGCGGCCTTCGTGGCGATCCTCTGACGGCAGGCGGAACGGGCCAGAACCCGAAAGGGCCGAAGCGACAGCGGAGGATGGCGAAGGGCGGCTATTTTGCTTCGCGATGCAAAGCGCGTTGGCCAAACGTTTGATGTGCCCTCACATCGCCGGCGCGCGGCGGAAAATAGCCGGACGCAGCCATTGCCGGCCCGGGCCGCTTGCCGTCCGATCGCCCTCTAGAAGGCCGAGGTCGCGGCCCCTCTTCCGGTATTGGTCTCGCCTATGACCGGCCTGGCAGCATCGATCGAAGACCGGAAGCTATTCCGCAACCGCCGTCGATGAATGCAGGAAGCGAACGACGTCCTCTGGCACGAGCTGAAGCCGCAACGCTGTTCGGAGGACATCGGGACCGAAGATGTGCAGATCCTCGTTGAAGTCGCCCAACTGGGGCAACAGCGCGATCGCTTCAATGCCGGCGTCTGCTGCGCGCTGGGTGAGAATAGCCTGTACCGCATCCCCGGCGGCATCGGCATCGCGGGCGATGTAGAGCCGGCGCAGGCCAGACGGCAGCAACATGGCTGAAAGATGATTGGCTGAAAGCGCAGCCGCCATCGGCATCGTCGGGAGCACGTAGCGCAACGACAGCATGGTCTCGATCCCCTCGCCGGCAGCGAGCACGTCGTCCGCAACGCCGAAGCGAACGGCATTGCCGAGAAGGTCGCCCATGGCCCGTCGCGGTGTGTCGACCGGGGCCTTGCCGAGCCGAATGCGATCAAAGCCGTTCGGATCGAGCCAGGTGCGGTGTGCGCCGGTGATCCTGCCTTCGAGATCCGTGACGCGGGCGATCATCGCCGGCCAAGTTTCGGTCGCCAGGTATTCATCGGGCCGATAGTAGCAACGTGGGTGGAAGCGAAGGCTGCCCCCATGGGGGATGCGGACTATCCCACGACGCCGCAAATAGGTTTCGACCGCCGTGCCTTCGATGGGGCTGGACATCGCGAAGAGCCGACGCGCGGATTCCTGCGACCCGATCGGAACGAGCGAACGAACGGGTTTCGGGGCCGATTGCTGCTCTGAACGAGGCAGCCTCAGAAACCGCCTCGCTTCCTCGGCGACCTCGCGGAAGTCTCGCAGACCCAGGCTTTCGCGGATGATGTCGAGGAGGTCGCCATGTTCTCCGGTCGCCGCATCGGTCCACTTGCCAGGCGGCCGCTTCGGCGATCCCTGGAGCCGCACGAACAGTGAGCGGCCCGGCGTGTTGTGGACGTCGCCGACCAGCCAGTACCGCCCCGCCCGTTTGCCATGGGAGAGATAATGCCGGCATACCGCCTCGGCCTCGCGCGCGAGGCGGCGTGCCAGGTCGCTAGCATCGCGGGGCATCAGGCGGCCTCCCGCTCACTGATGCGCGCGACCGGATAGTGGTCGAGCACCTTCGACAAGACCTCGAGACCGCTTGCATCCGCAGGCACGAACATGCGCAGCTTCCAGGAGATGATCTCTCCAAAGAGGCCGTAGGCCCGCAAGCGATCGCGCATGGTGTCGTTGAAGCCCGCCAGTTCGATGCGGTGTGCGCCCATCACCCGGACACGGCGAAGCTGGAGCCCCTCCGTAAGCTCGAGGACGGTCCGTCCCTCCATCAGCGCGGCAAAGGCAGTGTCCGGCGTCAACGCCGGCGCGTCCGTCGCGAGGGCGTTCGCGACCCAGGAGGCCGACACCTTGCGGCCGATGACGCGTTCGTCCGCATCGGTCTGGAGCCGGTAGACGCGGGTCGATTCGTTTGGCAGCCGCTTCCAGATCGGGAGCAGCAAGCCAGCCACGATTTGGATCGTGCTGTCCGTGTACTCGGGGACCTCGTCAAGCTCTGCCAGCCAGGCCGCGGCGAAGCGCTCACGATCTGCTTCCACCCAATGGCTCTCTGCCATCATGTTCAAGGGAATGTTATGCTGCTCCACCGGCCGGATCAGGCGGACGCGCCGCTCGATCTCGCCGTCGAGCATGGCGCTCGCCGCCGCGACCTGCACGGCGGCTCGTCCCGAGCGCTCATTGATTAGCAGGACGGAATGGTGATCGGAGAAACGAGCAAGTGCATCATCCAGGCTTACTGGGTGATTACGCTGGCGCTGGGTGACCGTGAGAAGCCGGGTTTCGGCGCCAGTGCCGGGATGGACGTAAATCGTGCGCCGGTCGGTGACGACAAAGCTCTCGGCGCGGAGCGTTTCCAGCCCGAGGTCATAGGTGCCTGAGGCAACCGCGCCTTCGATCCGAGCGGTCAAGAGCTGCTCGAACACGGTGAACAGGATATTCTGAAGCTCGATTGTGAGCGCCAGCAAGCGGTTCAGGAAAGTCGTGATCGGCGGCAGGTCGTCCCTGAGCCCGTTGGCATCCGTGAGCTTCAGGCCGGTCGCATCCTCGAACCGCTCGATCGAGCAGCCCTCGACCTTGCCGCGCGCCAGCAGCGTGTAGAGTTGGCGCAACGCGTCGCGGCCATACTGGCTCTCGAGATTGTCCTCGGGCCGAAACAGGCCCTGCCCTCCGGTCTGGCGCTGGCCGCGCGTGATGGCGCCCAACGTGTCGAGCCGCCGCGCAATGGTGCTCAAAAAGCGCTTTTCGGCCTTCACGTCGGTCGCAATGGGTCGAAACAGCGGCGGCTGCGCCTGGTTGGTCCGGTTGGTCCGGCCGAGCCCCTGGATCGCGGCGTCCGCCTTCCAGCCGGGCTCGAGCAGGTAATGGACCCGCAGGCGGCGATTCCGCGCCGACAGCTCGGCATGGTAGCTCCTCCCCGTGCCGCCCGCGTCGGAGAACACGAGAATGCGCTTGACGTCGTCCATGAAGGCCGAGGTCTCCGCGAGGTTGGCCGAGCCGGCCCGGTTTTCGACCACCAGCCGGTCGCCCTTGCGAACGATGCGGCGTGAGCGGCCGGTCACTTCGGCGACCATATCGGTACCAAAGCGTTGGACGATCTGATCGAGCGCCCCAGGCACCGGCGGCAGCGAAGCGAGCTTCTCGATGAGGCGGTCGCGGCAAGCGACAGCGTCCCGGCTCTCGACCAGCTGGCCGTCGCGATAGACGGGCCGGGAGCAGAGACTACCGTCCTGATCGGTGAAGGGCTCGTAGAGCTGAACCGGAAAGGAATGGGCGAGATAGTCGAGGACATATTCGCGTGGGGTGATGTCGACCTGGACGTCGCCCCAGTCCTCGGTCGGAATCTCAGCGAGGCGGCGCTCCATGAGCGCCTCGCCGGTCGAAACGATCTGGATGACGGCGGCGTGGCCGGCGTCAAGATCGCGTTCGATCGAGTGGATCAACGATGGCGTCTTCATCGAGGTCAGCAGGTGACCAAAAAAACGCTGCTTGGCGCTCTCGAACGCGGATCGCGCGGCCGATTTGGCCTGGCCGTTCAGCGTGACGGTCTTGCCGGTGATGTTCGCGGCCCGCATCGCGGCATCGAGATTGTTATGGATGACGCTGAACGCTCCGGCGTACGCGTCGTAGATCCGAACCTGCTCTGGTGCGAGCTGGTGCTCGACGAGCTCGTACGCGACGCCGTCGTAAGAGAGCGAGCGGGCCGCGTAGAGACCGAGCGCCTTGAGGTCGCGCGCGAGCACTTCCATGGCCGCGACGCCGCCCTCCTCGATCGCCTCGACGAACTCGGCGCGGGTGGCGAACGGGAAATCCGTACCTCCCCACAAACCCAACCGCTGAGCGTAGGCCAGATTGTGCACGGTGGTGGCACCGGTTGCGGAGACATAGACGACGCGGGCATTGGGCAGGGCGTGCTGGAGCCTCAGGCCGGCACGCCCCTGCTGAGAGGCCGCCTGGTCGCCGCGCTCGCCCTTCTGGCCTGCCGCGTTCTGCATCGCGTGGCTCTCGTCGAAGACAATCACTCCGTCGAATTCGGAGCCCAACCATTCGACGATCTGCCGAACGCGCGAAAGCTTTTCGCCGCGTTCGTCGGTTCGCAGCGTAGCGTAGGTGGTAAATAGGACGCCTTCCGCGAGCCTGATCGCTGCGCCCTGGCGAAACCGGGACAGCGGCGTCACGAGCAATCGCTCCAAGCCGAGCGCGGACCAGTCGCGCTGCGCGTCTTCGATCAGCTTGTCGGACTTACTGATCCAGACTGCGCGGCGGCGGCCCTTGAGCCAGTTGTCGAGCAGGATGCCCGCGACCTGCCGCCCCTTGCCCGCACCGGTGCCGTCGCCCAGGAACCAGCCCCGGCGAAAGCGGACGGCATTATCTGCATCGTCGCGTGCGGCCGCCACAACATCAAAGGTCGCATCCACCGTCCAGGAGTCCACAAGATACTCGGAATGCGCCTCGCCGGCATAGATGACGCTCTCGAGCTGCGCGTCGGACAGGATGCCATCCGCCACGAGTTTGGCCGGCAGGTGGGGCCGGTAAGACGGCTTCGGCGGCGCGACCGAGGCCATCGCGGCGGACTGCACGAGTTTGGTCGGATGCGCATGCGCGTCCGGAATACGGATCGCCTGCAATCCATATTCCTCATAAAGCGCGTCGGTTAATCGAGCGCTTTCCGGAGGTGTCCACTCGACCGTCTCGTAGGTGAGTTCGACGCCCTCTGGCGCGCCATCTTTTGAAGTGGACGACGGCTGTGCTGCAAAGGCACCTGCCAGCCGCGACGCCGCGGGACGTCTGATGACGTCGACCACGACAGGAGTGGCGACGGGCAGCCTTGGAGGCACATGCTGGATCACCCAGTTGAGCAAGGTGGCGACATCGCCCGCCATGCCCAGCGAGGCCTCAAAGATCTTCGGATCTGCGGCAGGCCGCTTGTCGATCACGAGCAGCCTTGTGTCGGTGTGCGTTCCATGTTTCGCGTAGACCGCGCCATCGATGGCGGCAGAAAACACCACCCGCCCGCGCTCCTGGAGGCGAACGAAGGCGTCTCGCCATGCCGGGTTATCCGGCGTAAGGCTCGCGCCGGTAATGGCGACCAGACGACCGCCGTCGCAAAGCCGCGCCAAGGCTGAGGCGACGTGCCGGAAAGCCACGTCCGCCATCCGTCGATCGACGTTCGCCAATGCCGAGAACGGCGGATTCATCAGGACGACGCTCGGCACGACAGCCGCGTCGAGGTGATCGTCGATCTGGGCGGCGTCGAACCGCGTTACCTCAACGTTGGCGAACAGTTGATCGAGCAATGCCGCGCGGGCCTCGGCCAACTCGTTCAATACCAAAGTGCCACCGGCGAGCTCGGCAAAGATGGCCAGTAAACCGGTCCCCGCGGAGGGCTCCAAAACCCGGTCGGAACGTGTGATGCCGGCCGCGGTGCATGCAGCGAGCCCAAGCGGGATTGGCGTCGAGAATTGTTGAAGGGCTTGGCTGTCCTCGGAGCGCCGCGTGTGGGTCGGCAGACAGCGCGCGATTGTCGCGAGCATCGGCAGCATCGCGGCCGGCGAGCCGGCCTTGACACGGATAGCCGGGCCGAACTTGCGAAGAAACAGCACCGTTGCCGCCTCGCAGACATCATAGGCGGTCTTCCAGTTCCAGACGCCGAAGGCGTCGGAACCGCCGAAGGCGGCTTCCATGGCGCTACGCAGGACAACGGCATCGATGCGACGTCCGCGCTCGAGATCGATCGCGAGCTGTCGCGCGGCCCTGACGGCGGCGGAGGTGAGAGTTGCAGCTGCGCGCAACGAGAGCGGCGCGGCGGCAGCGCCGCCTGCGAGAGATTCGGTCATGACAGAGGTTCTTTCGGAGAGCAGGAACGGGCCGAACCGCCCGGCGCTCTCCTCAAGACCACGGCGATCCAAACCCTTCCCGGCCCACCTCTCCCTCTCAGCCGCTTCCAATAAGAATGGGGACCGGCGCAGCGCACCGGTCCCCAAACAACCGCGGGACAGCGGGAGCCGTCCTGCTCGATGACGTCACTCAGCCGCGTCGAGCTGTTGCGGGTCATCCTCGCTCGCGTTCTCCTGATCCTCGTCATCAGCGAGGAATTCGGGCAGCGGGCCCGCTTCACTCTCCTGCTCCCCTGATGCCGCATCGGGATCGACGAGCCGCAGCGGCTCCGGCAACCAGCCCGAGCCATCGAGAAGACGCTCAGCCTCCTTGGCCATGTCGGCCTTCTTCAGATGGTCGATCAGTTGCGCGGAAGACTCGCCTCTTGCTTCCCGCACCGCCTCCAGGATGCGAGGCTTGGTGACCCGACCAAGATAGTTGTCGACCGTTGGCCGCCAGCCGGCCTAGACCATGTCGAGGTCGACAGCGCGTGCCAGCACATCTGCCTGGTCGAGTCGGGTGCGGACGCCTTGGGCGGAGACGCGGCCCTGATTATAGCGGTTAGCCGGCTCATAGACGGCGTTGACCGCAAATGACGCGCAGTGAGCAAACAGGGATGCCTGAGCGTCGCCATCGAGGGCTGAAAGAGCATCCCAGAGATCGCTCTCGCCCTTCAGCAATCGAGCCTTCCACGACTCATGCCGCGCCTCAACGGCCTTCGCGGACGCGCTTTCCCTCAAGCCAGGCGCTTGGGCCGGAAAGGTCGGCGTGCGAAGTCCGATCTCGAGGCAACTACCGGACGATGCGAACCGGTAAAAGGCCGTCAGTACGAAGTTGTGCAGCACCGCTTGAAACGCGATCGCAGGATTTTTTGCCAGCGCATCCCGCAACGCCAGTGTGCGATGCGCTGTCAGCTCGGTGATCAGCCGATCGGGGAAAGGTCTTGTCCCGTCCTCATCATCTTCTTCCGTATCAGCAGCGCCGCCCGCCGCTGCGATGACCGTGCGCTGGACGGAAGGACCGCCCGCCTTCCCCTCGATCGACTGTGTATCGACGCCCTGCCCGACATCGGGCTCGGCTGCCGACAAATCGTCCTCCGGCCGGACGTAACCCCGGTCCACAGAGAGGCGCCCTTCGGGATCGATGCTGACGAAGACGCCAGCGCGGGCAATCTCGGCCGGATCGTAGATCATCGGCCGCTCTTCGATCGCGATCAGTGCTGTCTCGATTTCGCCGAGACGCTGATCGACCTCATCGGGCAATCCGTTGGCATCCTGATAATCGGATTCAAGCTTGGCCTGCTCGGCCTCGAGGGCGTCGATGGTAATCTGCTCCTCTGGGGAAAGATCGACAGGTTTACCCTCCACCTCACGCAGCCCATCCGCGTGGCCGTAGGGGAAATCGACGGCGACCGAAATCCACTTCCAGCCTTCGCCTGCAATCGTCTCGGCTTCGGCCTTGAGCTTTTCTGTCACGAGACGGTCGAGCAAAGCAACGTCCTGGAGCCAGCCGCCATCATCGTGCTCGAACAGATCCCGCAAAATGCCGCCGCCAGCCTGCTCGTAAGCATCCAGCCCAATGAATTGCACGCGGCGATCGGATGCGCGCACGGTATTCTCCGTGAGCATTCGCCGGATCTGATAGGGCTCGTCATATCCGGATCGGCTGACATTCTCCCAGACCTGTTCCTGTCTGGCGTGGTCGGCCGTAACAGAGAAGGCCATGAGCTGCTCGAGCGTCATGCCATCTTCGGCATAGATGTCGTGGAGCTTTGGCGACACCGACGCCAGCCGCAGTCGTTGTTTCACGACGGCGTCACGAAGTGCCGAGCCGCGATATCCTCCTCGGACAGGCCGGCGCCACTCAAGGTCTGGAAGGCTCGGAACTGATCGAGCGGATGAAGCCCTACCCGCTCATCATTCTCTGCGAGCGAGTCGTCTTCAGCGATGCCTCCCTCACGCACGACACAAGGAACGGCTTGCGTCTTGGCCATGCGCTTCTGCTTGACGAGAAGTTCCAGCGCACGATAGCGCCGGCCTCCGGCCGGCACTTCGAACATGCTTCGGCGTCCAGAACCGCCCGCACGTTGAGACTTTGCAGGAGCGTACGATGCGCGATGCTTTCGGCGAGTTGCTCGATGGAAATGCCCGCCTTCACATGCCGGACGTTGGACTGGCTGAGCACCAGTTTGTTGAACGGAATGTCTCGTGAGGGGGACATCGTGATCTTTTGGACAGCCTTCGTCATCTCGATCCTCCACGACGGGCAGCCGGGAGCCTCTCTCTCGGCCTCCAAACCCGTCGCGGAAAACGAGCCCGCCCTCTCACTCTCGCACCCGCGGCCACCGAGCAGAACTTCAGGCCGGTTGCTGGTCCTCCATATCGACCGCAGCTTCTGGGCGAAAGCCCAGGAGATAATCCGCGACCTTGCTGGCTTGGGAAGCGGCCCGGACAATCGCACGATTGTCCTCGCGCAACACGTCAAGCCACGAGCCAATATAGTCGGCGTGCCGCACCGTCGGCACGATGCCGAGCGAGGCGCAACCGAACGCAGAGGCGATTTCCGCAACCAGCTCCTCGAAGGCATACTTCCTGGTACCGTAGCTGCCTGACAGGTCGCGGTTGAGACGAGACGGATGACCGCTGGCATGCGCCAGCTCGTGCAAGGCCGTTCGATGCCAATTGATCGGCTCGAAATAGGCTTGCGGCGGTGGCATCTGCACGTAATCTTCACTCGGAACATAGAAGGCGCGGTTGCCGCCGATGCGGAAGTCGATGCCGGTCGCCTTGATCAGGTATTCGACCCGTGGCTCGATCAGGCCTGGCGGCGGAGGCGGCGCCGCCGTTGCGATCTCTGCAGGCAAGCCGTCGCACTGATCGAGGTTGAAGAGCGTGAAGCGCTTGAGGAACGGAACGGCCTGCGCTTCCTCACCGTTCTCGCTCGCGCGGCGCTTTTCGTCGATCGGCACAAAGCGGTCGGCATAGACAACGGTCGTGCCGCGCTCGCCCTTGCGGACGTAACCACCGAGCGACAGCGCCTGGCGGAAGGTAAGCCAGCTCTGACCCGTGAATCCGTGTTCGATCGCCGCACCCCAGAGAACTAAAATGTTAATGCCGCTATATTGACGGCCGGACGCTGCGCTTTTCGGTATGGCCAAGGGAGCCTTCGCTGCCGCGGTGCCCCAAGGTTGCACCCACGGCACGCGGCCGGCCTCGAGCTCGGCGATGATCTTGTTGGTGATGTCGTCATAAAGGCTTGTCCGGTCCTCACCGGCGCACGCCCGAGGATGATATCTGGACATCGCGGATCTCCGCGACGGGCGCCGCGAGCCTCTCTCGCAGCCTGTAACCCGTCACGGCAAAACCGCGCGACGCTCTTACTCTCAATCTCTAATTCAGAATGGGACATGGGCGACCCGGTCCGCCGTCCGTCCCAGATCTTCACGGCACTTGGCATTGAGATGCCCGGGCCGAAGGCCCTGGCCAGGCCTGCGTCAGGGGCGCATCGCATCAACAGAAAATGGCACCCGGAGAGCGTGAGCATAGCGACCCGAAGGGGCACGCGGGTCCGAGTGCAGCGACGAGACCGGTTAACAGCGGCACCCGGGAACGGGGCAGTGATAGCGATCGCCGAAGGCGAGCCCCTTTCACGAGTGCCCCCGGCAAGGAGCTCCGCAGCTCTTGCGCGAGGGATCGACGCCGGACGGCCGAGACGCAAAGCGGCTCCGTTTACAAGAGCCCGCTGCGGCGGAAGCCGCACGCGCTCTGGCCAAGCAAACTCCGCCAAAACTTGAATCAGCGGATCTAGATTTCCTCGCGCACATGCGTCTGCGCGTCATAGATCCTGATCTGAAGCATGGGAAAACGTTTCTTTAGTTCTTCGCCGCCCGCCCTGGCGCCGTCTTTCGTTGCAAATTCGGCCTTCAGCCGGCCGTCCACTTCAAGCGCGTAACCAGAGGCCGGCAATTCACGGGTGGCTGCAACCATTTCATTCCCATTGTGCAGTGAGGTGGCTGGGGTGATGGGTAGCGTGAGTCGCCCAAACCGCGCCAGAGCCACCGGCCGAAGTGCAGTGATTGGCCAACGCAGGTGTGGATTGGGCGGCCGGCTCCTCCTCAAAGCCTCGCCTTGACGCACAACTCCGGCATGGCGGTAGGGCCGTCGCGCTCAATCGGTCATGGAAACAGGATTTGAGTCCCCAAGCCGTAGACGGCGTATTTGCGCCAGGGATTGACGCTGAAGCCCGCGACCGCAAAGCGACCCCGGTTCATGAGAGCCCAGCCCCAAGGCGGGCCGCTTGCGGGAGGCGCCCGTTTACGAAAGCAGGTCTTGGACTACGGCCGACGGCCTGATCGCCCAGCGACACGGCCCATTCGAGGAGGGCCTGTCGGATGGTTGTGGCGAGGATGCCGTGGTGGACTAGTCGAGGTAGAGCGATCGACCGATCGGCTTCATCACGTGCGACCGACAAATCCGAGAGCAGCCGGATGTCGTAGCCGTGCTCCGCCCCTTCCAATGCTGCGATCAGCACCTCTTCTTCAAGGAATGCTCCGCCCAAAAAGATCACGCCGGCAGCTGATTCCGCAAGACGTGCCGCAAGTCGCGGATCCCGCCACGCGTACAAGGCATCGACGTCGAAATGCTCAGTGGAAGCAGTAGTGTGAGCGGGAAGAATGCCGGGCTGATACTCGCCAACTGCTATTTGGCGAATGCCAAAGACGTCCAGGCAGGCAGGCAGCAAAGCGAGGTTTCCGCCGGGGCCGAGGGCGAACGCCTGAGCGTCCACCCACCCGCCTCGTGTCATATTCAACGCAGCTATGTCGGGGATCGGCCAGCACAGCGAGGCCTCGGCAACCACTGAGAGATCAGGCGGCCTTGCTTTCCAAAGCCGGTGGGATCAGAACCGGTCCGCTCACCCCCGCTTGCCGGTACATGGCCTCGAGCGCGTGATCTGAATCGTGCAGAAATCCTGCAAGCGCGATGGTCTGCCCGAGCGGCCGTGGATCAGACAATCTCTCCAGAGGCCAGCCGGCTCGCCTCAGGATGCGTTCCATACGGGCATCGGTGACGGTCACGATGGATTGCACTGCCCTCGCCCGCATCACCTCGATCATCGCGGCAAATAACACAAAGGTGGCGCGATTGAGCCCATATCGGCCGGGCTCGACGCTGCGCGCCGTGTCGACGCAAAATCGCGAACTCTCGAGAATGCGCTCATCACTCGGCCCTGCTTTGGCGCCCAGCAGATTGGCGAAGGTGTCGGCGAGCATGTTGGGGCCGGTGGTTGGCAGCAGCCTGACGCACCCCAGAACGTCGCTATCGTCCGAGACGGCAAGAAGGTAAGTCGGACTCAGAGCATCATAAATATCGATTTCCAGGTCACCCGAGACCGACACGCTCCAGTCCAGGCGGTCTTTGAAGACACGCCGCCGAAGCCGATACATCGAGGTTAGAAACTGCAGATGACGACCAAACTGAGACGTGTGAAGCGCGATGGCATGCATGCCAACCTCCTCGAGTTACGGGGAAGCCTTGACAGCAGAAAACGAACACCTCAGCGCCTGTCAGATTTTGCAGGTGGACTCCGATCAGCTGGAGCAGGTTAGACCACTTTGGCTGGCGTTCAATGCGACATCGGTGTTGCAGGCCGCACGCATGGGCAGTCCTCGTACTTTGCCGAAAATTGGGTACGGGGCTGGCCGTCAGCTCAATAAACCGCGGCGCAAGGCTATCGCGATACACTGCGCGATCGATGCAGCGCCGAGTTTGCGGCGCGCGTTCTCCAGATGAAACACGACCGTACGTGGCGCAATCGCAACAAGGACGGCAATACTGGCGACTGTTTTGCCTTGGGCGGTCCATGCAAGGCATTGACGCTCGCGCTGGGTAAGTTTAGCTCCATGGTCCTGCTCGGTGGGAAAGGGGGCGCCGAGCCGGGCGGCAACGTGAGCGTGGAAATATAGCCCTGCCTGGTGGACGACATCGCTCCATTCGCCGACAAGATGCTCCAGATCAATCTCGCGGTCGTTCGTCGCCAAGGTGAAGGCGGCCATTCGTCCGAAACCGCCTCTGATCGGCACAGTGATTCCGGATCGAATGCCGAACGTCGCAGCCTCATCAAAGAACTGACGTTGCGCTCTAGATCCGGACGGCGCGCGGGCTTCCCCGCCCCAACTGAAGAGGTCACGCTCGACCCTAGCGCGAATGATCACCGGATCGAGCTGCTGATATTCGAGATGAAAGTAGCGGCTGGTCCAGGATTTCGGGTATGACGAGATCAGCGTGGGGGTGTCGCCGCTCAGGCACAGATAAGCAAATTGCTGGAACCCAAGCTTTTGCGCTAGCCGTGCGGCGACGCGTTCAAACGCAATCGCATCGCCCGCCGTCTGGAGGGCATCAACGAACTCCTGGAAGGTGTTCTCGATTCGATTCATTCTGTTTGGAGCGCATCGAAACCGCGTTCGGATCGCAACCAACGCAGGCGATAGGGACGTCCGCCACGCTTGAGAGAAGGTGAACTGGTCTTGTCTGCTCGCAACCCTTGCAACAATTCGCTCTTCGCCTTGGCAGGCGGCGCCTGCGCTGAATCAGGCAGATGCTGTTAGCTACCCAATGAGTCCACTCCCTCCGATAACTCCGCAATTCTGGTAGATGTGCTTGATCTCGATGAAATCGATCAATGCATCGTAGCCGTGCAGCCGGCCGAGCCCACTTCGGCGATAACCACCAGTCTCGGCTTCTGCGAACAGCTTGTTATGGTCATTGATCCAGACAGTGCCGTTGCGCAGCGCGCGCGCTACCCGCATAGCGAGGGCGCCGTCTCTCGTCCAGACGCTGGCGGACAAGCCATATTCACTATGGTTCGCGCGCGTGACAGCTTCTTCTTCGTCCTCGAACTTCTCAATGATCACCAACGGTCCGAAGATTTCCTCCTGGACGAAGAACGCTGAGGTCTCGCGATGAGCGACCAAGGTCGGCGAAAGGAAGAAGCCCTTTGAACGATCGCCTGCTGGCACCTCACCGCGAAGTACGACCTCGTCCGCGAGTTGCATTGTCTCGGCTATCCGCTGCGCTACATGCGCCCGCGACGGCCCGTCGATGAGCGGCCCCATTTCCGTGGCCGCGTCGGTGCCAGGTCCGATTTTTATGCGCGCAAGGGCCGCACCTAGCGCATGTTTCATTTCGTCAAAGCGGGATGCATGGACGATGATGCGGCGAGCGGCTGTGCATTGTTGTCCCGCGATGATGGTGGCAGCGGCAGCGAGCTTCGGAGCGACTTCCGAAACGTCCGCGTCCTCGAATACGAGACAGGCCGACTTGCCGCCGAGTTCCAGCGACAACTTCTTCATTGTGGGGGCGGCGGCCGCCATGATCCGTTGGCCGGTAACGTTCGATCCTGTGAAACTGATCACGTCAACGTCCGGTGAAGTCACCAGGTGCTGCGCCACCTCACTTCCGTCTTCGAAAAGCAAGTTGACGACGCCGGGTGGCAAGCCGTCGGTCTCCTGGAGACATTTGATGAGTTCAGCTGTGATCAAGGCCGTTTGCGCTGCGGGCTTGATCACGACGGTACATCCTGCGGCCAACGCGGGCGTGAGGGCGCGGATCAGGAGCACCGCTGGAGCGTTCCATGGGATAATCAATCCGGCGACGCCGGCCGGCTCCTTCAACAACGTCGAATAAATGCCCGCCTCGACCTCGAAAACGTGGCCGGGAATGTAGCGCGTCAGCCCGGCATAATAGCGGATTTCCGATACGCTGCCGGCAATTTCGCCGCGCGATTGCGCAAGCGGCTTGCCATTTTCCGCCGTAAGGAGGCGCGCAAGTTGTTCGCTGCGACTTTCCATCAGGTCGGCCCAACGCAACATTATCAATTGTCGCAGACGGGGATTTTGTGACCATTGGGGGCGATCAAAGGCGCGTCGCGCGGCCGCGATTGCCGCCTCCGCATCGACTTTCCCGCTCGCCACATGGGTTCCCAGCACCTCCCCATTTGAGGGATCGATGCTTGGCGCGGTCCGCTCCGAGTCGGCAGGCTGCCATACGCCGTCAACGAGATTTAGGGCGGATTTTGAAGTCATGGGCGAAAGGCTCCTGAGGGACATCAAGCGTCGCTATGCAACCAGATAAGGGGTCAGTGGAAATTGCCTCTGGTTTCCGGAACGCTCAGCGCCCCGATCAAAAAGATGAGGAAGATCACAGCCGAAAATACTGCGAGCGACATCGGAATCTGCTGCGTCCCGGCGCTTGCCAGCGAAACGAAGGTCGGCATCATGCCGCCCAATGCAAAGCCGATATTCCAGGACAATCCCGTGCCGCTCGCACGCAATGCAGTCGGGAATCTTTCATTTAGGAATATCAGGACCGGCGCATACCCGGCATTGCCGATGAATGCGATCGCCAGAGCATAGAGCGTGATCTGCGTCGTATCCGAAGCCTTGGCCATACCGAGGTAGCACAACGGGAGCAGCACGAGGGCGCATGCGCCGACGCCGAGGAAGGTCGACTTGCGGCCGATCTTTTCACTTAGCGCACCAATGGCCACGGCCGAGATGAATGCGATTACGCTTGCGCCCATCAGGATCAGGGAAGAAGCGTTGTTGGGGACGCCGTTGACGACCTTCAGGAACGTCGGAAGATAACCTGAGGTGAGATAATAACCTGCCCCGCCACCGAAGGTGATCAGCAGGTTGATCAGCACCACTGAGCGGTGCCCGCTCGAAAACAGCATCCTCAAAGGCGACGCCGTCACCGTGCCCTTTCGGCTCGCCTTCTGTTGCTGCAGCTCCTTGAAGAATGGTGATTCCTCGAGGTTCTTGAAAATGAACCATCCAAGCAGCGAGCTCAGAAGGCCGGAAAAGAACATAAACCTCCATCCCCATTGCGCGAACGCTTCTCCGGGAAACGCGGAGGAGGTAACCAGGAACACCACCGAAGCGAGCAGCGCGCCGATGCCGGCTCCGCCGCCGCCCACCAGGCCAGACATCGCCCCTCGCCACTTCGCAGGAACGGATTCAGTGCCGATCGTATGCGTGGACGCGACAACGCCGCCGACGAAGACACCTTGAACCAGGCGCAGGATCAGGAAGATGATCGGCGCGGCGATACCAGCTTGCGCGATTGTCGGCAGCGTGCCGAACGCCGCAGTGCTGATCCCGACGCCGACGATGGCGACCAGCATCGCGCCTTTGCGGCCATGGACGTCGGCGTAGTGGCCGAACACCGCGGAACCGATCGGGCGCATCAGCAGCGTCACCGCGAACGATGCATACACTGCTGCAAGCGAAAGAGTCGCGTTGGTGGACGGGAAAAACAGCGCGCCGATGACCGGTGCAACATAGAGCAGGATGAACAGGTCGAACAGATCGAGCGACCACCCGAGCACGGAGGCGATGATCGCGTTGATCATTTGCCGATGGCCGGCAGGTGCTTGAGCGTCCATCAGCGTCGAGCTTGTCACGGTCATTGCAACCCCTCCCCTTTTGTGATTTGCGAAATTCCGCGGTCCTGCCGACGACAGGCAAAGCGAACCGACGGGCCCGCACAATAGACTGTGCCGGACCTCATCCGATTTCGGCTATAGTCCGGTAAACTTCGGGGCGCGCTTGGCGTTGAAAGCCTCGACGCCTTCCTTGAAATCCGCCGATTGCCGAAGACGACTGTAGCAATGGCCCTCGAGTTCGATGGCGATCGCGAGCGTCGAGTCCTCGGTGTCATTGAGGAGCTTCTTGGCCGTACGCTGAGCCAGCGGTGAAAACGCACGAAGCTCGTCGACGAGCTTGTCGACCGTCTTTTCCAGCTCGCTGTCGGGCACGCACTCGGTTGCGATGCCCCATTCAAGCGCCTGCTTGCCGGAGATGCGCTTCGAACGCATGACGATGTCCTTGGTACGGGTGATCCCGATCATCTTCTGCAGCCGCGCCGACCCGCCCGAGCCTGGAATCTGCCCTAATTTCTGCTCCGGCAATGCATACAGAGTCGTCTCTGACGCAATCCGGAAGTCGCAGGCGAGGGAGAGTTCAAATCCAACGCCGAAGCAATATCCGCGATTAGCGACGATCACCGGCTTGGCGCAACGTGCGGGCGAAGCGATATTCCAGGCGAGCTTCGACACGTGCTCCGGCGTGGCTTCCATGAAGCCACCGATGTTTCCGCCGCTGGAGAAATGCTCACCGATTGATCGAACGACGATGATCCTGACGCGCGCGACCTCGTCGAGAGCTTCGAAGGCCAGCCGGAGTTGGTCTCTCTGCGGCATCGAAACGACGTTATACGGGGCACGTGCCAGAATGATGTCGGCCCGTTCGCGGGCTCCGTCAAGTTCTACCGTGAAGCCGTCCAGCTTTGCCAGGCGTGGATCGGAAAATGAAAACGACGATGGCATGTGAGGGCTCCTTTTGAAGTTTCGGTCGATCAGACGGCGTCCGGGGGGGACCCGTGCTCCGGCTCGTACTCTCCTGCGACGAGTAGGCGCCGCAGTAGTTTTCCAACTGGAGATTTCGGGAGAGCGTCGACGAAGACGAATCGGCGAGGACGCTTAAAATTGGCCAGTCCGGATGTGCGGCAGAACTGTTCCAGCTCCTGCGCGCTTACGGGGGCATTTCGCCTCACGAAGGCGGCAACGATCCTTCCCCATTTCTCGTCGGCAAGACCGACGACGGCGACCTCCGCAACCGCGGGATGGAGGGAAATGCAACTTTCGATCTCGACCGGCGAGACGTTCTCGCCGCCCGTAATGATCATGTCATCCACCCGTCCCGTAACGAACAGATCGTCGTCGCGATCGACAAAGCCGGTATCACCCGTAAAGTACCATCCATCTCGTAGCGATTTCGCATCGGCATCCGGGCGTCGCCAATAACCTTCAAATGCTTCGTCGCCTGCCAGCAGGGCGACGATTTCGCCTTCTTCACCCGTTGAGGCCGCTTCCGCCACCGAGCCAGCCCCAATCTTGACGACCCTGACGTGCTGGTTGATGCCGGCCTTTCCGGCCGATCCCGGCTTCGCGGTCGCATTCTGGTCGACCGTGAACGTGTAGATCTCGGAGCTACCGTAGTGGTTGACGAACAATTCCGGCTTGAACGCCGTATTTAGTTTCTGGAGCAGTCCGCCAGTCATCGAAGCGCCGGCAAAACCGAGCTTTCTGACGCTCGAAACGTCGGTATCGGCGAATTCGCTGTCATGGACGAGGTCGTGATAGAGCGTCGGCACAAGATAGAGATTGGAGATTTTTTCGGTTTGGATGATGGCGAGCGCTTCACGCGTGTCGTAGCGCGGAAGGCAGACGAAGGTACCGCCGATCAAGGACATCGCGATGAGTGATCGTACCCCCATCGTGTGATACAGCGGCATCACCCCGAGCGTCCGCTCGGCGCGGCCATAGAGGTTTTGCGCGACGTGAGCGATCGCAGCCGCGCGCTCCGCGCGATGGCGGCGTGGTACACCCTTCGGCCTCGACGTGGTGCCTGATGTATACAGCATGATGGACCAAGCGTCCGCGCTGACCCGTGGAACGGCGTCAGGCGCTTCGCCTGCAACCATGTCTGCGAAAGCGGCGGCACCGCCGATATTGGCCTCTCCGACCACGATGAGCCGCAAGCCGTTCGCGCGGCTTGAATTGCTGACGGCCTCGGCGGATACATCTTGAAAGACAACGGCGCAGGCTTCCGAATTCTCGATGCAGAAATCGAGCTCCTCCGCCTTCGCCCGCCAGTTGATCGGCGTGATCACGATTCCAGCCAGCTGACACGCCCAGTGGATCGTCGCGGTCTCCCAACGATTTTGCAGCACGGTGATCAAGTGATCGCCGGGCCTAAGTCCGATGGCGTCGAACGAAGCGACCAGCGAAGAAACGCGACCGTACCATTGCCGGTAGGTAAGGCGCAGGCCGCCGTCCACAATCGCGGTCGCGTTAGGGTCACGCGCAGCACTGGCGATGAAGCTGCTGCCGAGATCAAGCATCTGACGCCTCTTTGTTTCGGGATTCTTCCGAAAGTTCCGCCGCCGCTTCGAGGGCCGCCCGTACGATCGGGGTGTACCCGGTGCATCGGCACAGATGGCCGCTCAGCAGGTCGCGTATCTCACCTTCGCCAGGCGACGGGTTCCTGCGCAGGAAATGATCGAGCGACATCAGGATACCGGCGGTGCAAAAGCCGCATTGCAGGGCGTGGTTACGCCGGAAGGCCTTCTGCAGAATCCCAAGCCTGTCGGGCGACGGTGCCAGGCCCTCGACGGTACGAACGTCGGCACCGTCGATCTGCACGGCGAGCATCAGGCAAGCTCTCGTGAGCGATCCATCGACCGTGACGGTGCAGGCGCCGCAGACGCCATGTTCGCAGCCGACGTGCGTGCCGGTTGCGCCGACACTCTGGCGCAGGAAGTCGGTCAGCAGCGTCCGGGGTTCGGCTTCGCCTTCCATCTTCGTGCCATTCAAGGTAAAGCGGATTAGATGACGCTCCCCAGCGCGCAAACGGGTCATTGCGTGACCTCCCGCACCAGATCTCGCCCGATCATGCGCACCAGATCGCGCCGGTAGCGCGCCGTGGCGTGAACATCGTCGCGCGCATCGAGCTCATAGGCGAAGGCGTTCAGAGCGTCATCGAGGGCGCTCCCCTCGAGGCGAGGCCAGGCGCGCGCTGCTGGCATGTCGGCGACGCCGCCTACCGCAAAGCGCACTCCCTCCGGCGTCGCGATCGCCGCGCAGGCTACGATCGCGAAGTCGCCGTGCCGGCGCGCGACTTCGCGGAAGGCGCAGCGCCCCGCCTTGGCTTCCGGAAACGATACCGCTTCGACCAGTTCATCGTCTTCGCGCGTCGTGGCCATCATGCCCACGAAAAAGTCCTTTGCCGGAACGCGGCGGCGCTTGCTTGCGCTCCGCAGATGTACCTCGCCGCCAAGTGCAACCATGCAAAGCGGGATCTCCGCGCTAGGATCGGCATGCGCCAGCGAACCGCAGATCGTGCCGCGGCTGCGCGTTTGGACGTGCCCTGTCCATGGTAGCGCCAGCGCAAGCAACGGGAGCTTTCGCGCCAGTTCCGGCCATCCGAGCAGGGCCGCCTGTCGGACGCCCGCGCCGACGGTGACGACGCCCCCCTTGTCTTCGATTTGGCCGAGCTCCTTAAGCTGCATGATATCGACCAGCACTTTCGGCTTCGCCAGGCGCATGTTGAGCATTGCCAACAGCGACTGTCCGCCGGCGAGGATGCGAGCATCGCCGCCTTCCGCGGCAATGGTTTTCAGAACCTCGTCAAGAGAGTCGGCGCGCACATAAGCGAAGGCTGCAGGTTTCATCGCCGCCTCCCGAACATCGCCGTTAGTCTGGCAAGCAACGGTAGACGTGCAAACCAGGCGGACTCACTTGCCCCACCTCCACCGGCTTTGCGGGCTAAAGCTGCAAAGAATTTCCCGATGATGACCCGGGTCGCTCCGTCAAGAAGACGACCGCCGATACTAACGATCTTGCCCCCTATGGCAGCCTCGTAGACATAGTGCATTCTGGTCCCGCCCTTGCCGTCCGGCTCAAGCGTGATGCGTCCTTCGCCGCTGCCAAAACCGAGTGCGCCGTTCGCGATGCCGCCGAGCGTGACCGCGCGCGGCGGATCGAGGTCCGACAACTCGACGTCAGCACGATAACGGCCTGTCACCGGCCCGATCCCCAGCGTGACTTCGGCGCGAAAATGCGTGTCCGAAACTTTATCTACCCTTTGGCATCCTGGAATCACGGCCTTCAACGTGTCTGGGTCGAGCAGCATCGCCCAGATATGCTCCGGTTTGGCATTCACGGACGCGCTGCCCTCGCCATGTAGCCGCCTGTCGCCCGCGCGAGGCGTAGCGACGGCAGAGCGCCCCACTGGCGCAGCCCGCTCGACCCCGCGAACGATATTCGCGAGCTTTGAAGGCACCAGCGGCAGTACGATGTCGCTAACGCCCAAAGCATCGGCGACCGCGTTCGCGATGCATACCGGGGTGGACATGCAGTTGCCCTCGCCCACTCCTTTCGCGCCCAATGGCGTAAAAGGCGACGGAGTCTCCATATGGAGAATGACCGGATCGGGGACCTCGGTCGTGGTCGGCAGCAGGTAATCGGCGAATGTTCCGGTCAGGAAACTGCCGTCGGGCGCATAGGCGTATTCTTCGTAAAGAGCCGCGCCCAGCGCTTGCGCAAAACCGCCCCGTATCTGTCCGTCCACCATCCCGGGATGAAGGATGGTCCCACAGTCATGCATGGTGACGTAGCGATCGATGCGCGTTTGGAGTGTGGTGCGATCGATTTCGACACCACAGAAATCGAAGATGAAGCCATGGCACAGCGACGAGTTGATCCGGTCCTCATCGTCCGGCGCCGTCAATTCGGGCGGGCTCCAGAATACCGTTTCGCGAATGGTGTGGCCGAGATCCTCCGGCAACGAACCCGGCGACCAGTGGCTGAGTGCGGCCAGCCGGGAAAACGGTATTCGGTTGTCCGGGTTGTGCTTCGATAAGACAAAGCCGCCGGCGAACGCAATATCCGACGCCTCGACGTTCAACTGGCTTGCCGCGATACGCGCGATCCGCGCGGCTATGCGCTCGGCCGCAAGCTTTGCGGTACCTGCGACTGCGGCCGCGAACCGGCTTGCATAATTTCCCGAAGCAATCGACCATGCATCCTTCGTCGTGTCGATTTCGGTATTGACCCGCACGTCTTCCGGTTTGAGGCCAAACACATCCGCGACGACTTGAGAAAGCACCGTGCGATGTCCCTGGCCCTGCGGCACCGACGCAACGTGCACCGATACGCTGCCAACCGGATCAAGCGCTACTGTGGCGGTCGCCTGCGCACCGTTCTTCGGGCCGGCCTTGCGACGCTCCGCTGGCGTGAGGACCGTTGAAATATAGCCCATATTCGACACACTTGGCTCGACTACCGCGGTGTAGCCGATGCCGTAGAGCCTACCATTTGCGCGGGCCTCATCGCGTCGCGCCTTGAGGGCGCCAAGCGCCCCCTCCTCAACGCCGCGTGCGATAGCGCTTGGATAGTCTCCAGAATCCAGCAATGCGCCGGTCGCCGTCCGGTAGGGAAATGCGTCAGCCGGAATGAGATTACGTTTGATTACTTCGAGCGGATCGAGGGAAAGTCCGACTGCAATCTTGTGGACCAGGCGTTCCAGGGCGAAATAAATCTGCGGGCCACCGAAGCCGCGGTTGAGGCCGGTCGGCGTCTTGTTGGTGACAACGACACGGTTTCTGACGACCACGCTTCGGATATCGTAAGCTCCGGTGAGATTGCCGTGCATCCGATACAGCGTCGCCGGCTCCGGCGCGCGCAAATGCGCTCCGCAATCCTCGACCTGATCCCAATCCAGCGCGAGAATTTTGCCATCGTCGTTCACCGCCGCAGCCAGTCTCGTCGCCCTATTGGTCGCGGACACCGACGCGGTGAGATGCTCGAGCCGGTCTTCGATCCATTTTACCGGACGCCCGACCGCTCGAGATGCTGCGGCGATCAAAACGATGTAGGGAAATATTCCCTGCTTAACACCGAAGCTCCCGCCTGAGTCCGGGGGGGTGCGCAGGCGCAAGCGATTGCCCGGCACCTTCAGCGCCCGGGAGATCACGGCGTGAATGCTGAAGGGGCCTTGAAAGTTAGCGAGAACGTCGAATTCGTTCTCGGCTGCATTGTAATCAGCAATTACGCCGTAAGTTTCGATGGGCGTGCAGGAGTTGCGCGGATATCTGGTATCGATCTCGAAGCGATGGGCTGCTTCTGCGAACGCCCGCTCCGGTTCTCCATAATGGAAGATACGATCACTCGCCACATTGCCCGCAAAGCCGTCGTGCAGCACGGGCGCGTCAGGCGACAGCGCAACGAGCGGATCGATCACTACGGCGCGCGTCCGGTACTCGACGTTGATGAGATCGGCCGCGTCCTCGGCGCATGGCCGGTCCGCCGCGATAACGATCGCCACTGGCTCCCCGACATAGCGAACACGCCCTACGGCGATCGGCCAGCATTCGACTGGGGCCTTTACGCCGACGACGAGACTGGAGGTCATTGCCTTGATGTCGGCGCCGGTAAGAACAGCCGATACGCCGGGCGCCTGCCTCGCCGCCTCCAGGTCGATTGCAACAATATCGGCGTGAGCATGGGGCGATCGTAGAATGGCCGCATGCTGGGTTCCGGCGGGTGTGCCCAGATCGTCGATAAAGCGCCCGCGACCAGTCAGCAGCGCCGCGTCCTCGACACGCTCGATCGAACGGCCGACCCATGGTCGGTCCGCATCGTCGATGCCTGATATCGATGCAGCGGCGGTCTGCGCCATCCTGACAAATCCTCCCGGCGCATTCTTCTCGGCGCCTCGCAGGAACTACTGCCAGAATGCCCGGTGGGCAGCCATGCCTCCAGCTCTCACAACTTACCAATCCGTCTCATTTCGCAAGAGCGTCTTGCACCGCGGCATCAGTTCGCGAGCCGCGAGACATTGCGGAATTCGCGCGGGCTTACGCCAGCATGGTCACGAAAGAACCGCGTGAAGTGGGCGGGTTCCGGAAATCCCAGCCGGTCGCTGATCTCGCTTACGGTGATGTTCTGATGCAAGACGGCGTCCAGCGCATGCTCCATGCGCACTACGTTCAGATACACTTTCGGTGGCACTCCGATCGACGATTCGAACAGCCGAAAGAAATGCGCCCGCGACATCCCCGCTTGTTTCGCGAAACTCTCGACACTTGCGAAGGACTCTTTCTGGGCACGCATGGCGTCAACCACCCGTCTGATCCGCCAATCGCACACGGACGTATTCATTCCCCGTATCGAATTCGGGAAACTCCGCCAGGGCGTGAAACGCTCGATCACAGCAATCATGAGGTCCGAGAGCGTTTCCTCGTGGGCGGCGAGACATTCGGGGCGCGCCATCATATCGGCCGCCAGAGTCATTGCGAGCTTGCGAATGCGCGGAGAGACTTCACCGTAAGGTTGTTCAAAAAAGCCGGGCGCCCCGCTCGCCGCCCATCCTGGTCGAAACTCCTTCAGCCAATGGGGTTCGACATAGAGCGCCAGAATAAGGCTTCGCGGCCGTGTCGAATCGTGCACATAGGAGTGCGGCTTCCAGCCGTCGACCAACACTGCACTGCTGTCGGTCAGTGGATAGACCCGATTGCCCACGATGAACTGGGTGTCGGCACCCTCAACTTTCAGTAATACATGACAATGCGGATGGGCATGGCGCACCAGGGAGCGATCCATATCCAGCAGCGCAACTCTGCCGAATGGCCCGTGCGCGATCCGCAAGGCTATCGACATCCGAGCCTCCCCAGTTAGCCGTTGGTCGCCGGCCCTCTCATTATCATGAACCACCGTGGGCTGCGAGCACGCGCTGTCGCAACTGCGTCAGTGTTGTACTGGGCGTGATCGCCTCTGGATCTATCTTCAGTTCCAGGAGGGCTGGTTTACGTTTTTCGTCGGCGAAAGTGCGGGCCCGGGCAAAGGCATCGGCGAAACTCGCGGTGTCCAAAACAAGTTCACCGTGACCGCCAAATGCACGCGCCAGTGCAACGAAATCAGGATTCTCCAGCGTGGTGGCATGGACCCGTCCTGGATATTCCTTCTCCTGGTGCATCCGGATGGACCCATACATGCCATTATTGACCACGATGACAATGACACCGAGCCCATACTGGGCGGCGGTGGCAAGTTCATTGGCACTCATCAGGAAGCAGCCGTCGCCGGCAAAGCATACCGTCGTACGCGTGGGATCAACGAGTTTGGCGGCAATTGCTGCCGGAAGCCCGTAACCCATGGATCCGGAGGTGGGAGCCAGCTGGGTTCTGAAACCGCCGTAGCGGTGAAATCTGTGCACCCAAATCGCGTAATTGCCAGCGCCGTTCGAAATGATGGCGTCGCTGGGCAGCACATCGCGCAGATGCATCATCACAGCGCCGAGGTCGACCGGTCCTGGCATTGATCCCGGCGTTTGGTCGGCGACAAACTCTTCCCGCGCCGCTCTTATCCATGCCTTCCGTGCGGCTTCTGCGTCCGGCTTGGAGAATGGACGTGGTCGCACCGCGGCAGCCGCCGCCGCAAACTCCTGCATACCGGCATTGATCATGAGGTCGGCTTGATAGATGCGGCCAAGCTCATCCGGATCGGCGTGCACGTGGACAAAACGCTGCAACGGCTGCGGAACGTTAAAGAGGGTATAGCCCGACGTTGTGGTCTCCCCGAGACGTCCTCCTACGGCAACGATCAAGTCCGCGGACCGGATACGCTCGACAAGTTTGGCGCTCGGGCCGAGCCCTGCATGACCGGCGTAGTGCGGGTGGCGATTGTCGAAAATATCCTGCCGCCGGAATCCGCTCACCACCGGCAGGCCGAAGGCTTCCACGAACACCGTGAGATTTGCGCAAGCGCGGGCATTCCAGCCACCGCCACCGACAATGAGCAGCGGGCGCTCAACCTCGCTGATCAAGTCCGCCAGCCGGGAGAGTTGGTCGGCACCCGGATGAGCCGCGGAACGTTGATAAGGCCCTGCATCTGCAGCCTCTGCCTGCGCCGCAAGCATATCCTCGGGCAAGGATACCACCACTGGTCCGGGACGTCCTGACACGGCCGTATGGAATGCCCGGCTGACCAATTCCGGAATGCGCTCGGGACGGTCGATCTCCACGACCCACTTCGCCATGCCGCCGAACATTTGGCGATAGTCGACCTCCTGCCACGCTTCACGGCCCAGCATACCTCTCGCGACCTGACCAATGAACAGGACCATCGGCGTCGAATCCTGAGAGGCGGTATGCACGCCAATGCTGGCGTGGCTCGCGCCGGGACCACGTGTGACAAAGCAAATGCCCGGCTTTCCGGTCAGCTTGCCATAGGCCTCCGCCATGTGGGACGCGCCCGCTTCGTGCCGCGCCACGACAGTGCGGATTTCATCGCTGGCGCCAGCGAGCGCATCGATGGCAGCGAGGAAACTTTCGCCGGGAAGGCAGAAGACCGTATCGACGCCGTGGATTTTCAGCGCATCAACGAGGATCTCTCCGCCGCTGCGAAAGCCCGAGGAAGCCAACATCGATATTCTGTCCTGCCTTCGAGAGGTACGGTTCGGCAATGCGGACGCACCCCGCTACTCAGGCGCGCGCCTTCCAGGGAATGAGACGGTGCTCGATCTCGTCGAGCACGAGCGAAAACAGGAATCCGAGCACCGCGATCACCAAGAGGCCGACATACATGGTGTCGACCGTCAGCACTTGCCACGCGTTCCAGATCATGTATCCGATGCCGTCATTGGCGGCGACCATCTCCGAAATTGCGATCAGGATCAGGCCCATGCCGACTGCGAGCTTGACGCCGGCCATGATCGACGGGAGCGCGCCCGGCAAGGCGATCGTACGAAACACCTGCCAGCGACTGGCCCGGTAATTCTGACCGACATCCAGATAGATCTTGTCGATATTGGCGACCCCCATGACGGTATTGATGACAATCGGGTAGAACGCGCCGAGCGCGACCATCACGACCTTGGACATTTCGCCGAGACCGAAGATCAAGAGAACGAGCGGCAAGATGGCGCTTTTCGGAATTGGATAGGTCGCAGAAATCAGCGGATCGATTGCGGCGCGCAGCGGCCGCGAAATCCCCATCGCGAGCCCCAGAAACAGCGCCGGCAGACCGCCAAGCAGCATGCCGAGACCAAGCCTCTGAAGACTTGCCGCAACATTCGTACCAAGCTCTCCAGATGCGATGAGCGCCCCAAACTGATGCACAATACTCGACGGCGGAGGAAAAAAGCGGGCGTCAATGAAATTGAAATGGGCGGCGAGCTCCCATAATCCGAGAAGGACAACAGGGGTGATAACGCCGATAAAGCGATTGGAACCTTTTGCGGTCGCGCTCATGAATTTCCTCCTTCCGCGTTTTCACGCGCACGCTGCACTTCCTCGCGCAGTTGCTCCCAGATATGAAAGACGAGATCACCATATGCCGGCTTTTGGCGTAGCTCCAACACGTTGCGAGGACGCGGGAACGGTACGTCGAGCAGCGCCTTCGCCCTTCCTGGATTTGCAGTCATGATCATGATGCGGTCACCGAGCGTCACCGCCTCGTCCACGCTGTGGGTGATGAAGACGACGGTCTTCTTCGTCGCCTCCCAGATTTTTAGCAATTCCTCGTGGAGCAGGACCTTGTTCTGCTCGTCGAGGGCCGAGAACGGCTCGTCCATGAACAGTATCTCGGGGTCATTCGCGAATGCCCGGACGATCGAGACACGCTGGCGCATCCCTCCGGAGAGCTGATTGGGATACCGATCGCGGAAACGCCACAGGCCGATTCGTTCGAGCCACAGCCGAACGGTGTCCGCGATCTCCCGTTCAGGGACACCCCGCATGCGCAGGCCGTAGGCGGCATTGTCATGAACGGTCATCCATGGAAAAAGCGAATCCCCCTGAAAGATCATGGAATTTACCGGGCGCGATTCGTCGGTACGGTTGATGGTGACCGAGCCTGAACTCTGCTTCTCCAGGCCGGCTAGAATCCGCAGCAAGGTGGTCTTGCCACAGCCGCTGGGGCCGACGATCACGAAGAACTCCCCCTGAGGAATGTCGATCGTTATGCCATCCAGCGCGACGAAGCCGGATCCAAAGTATTTGCTCACGCCAGACAACGAGAGCTGCGGCTTCTGCGCAACAAGCTCAGGTCTTGCCTGTTGTTGGGTCACGATGCTCGCGATGGCCATCAACTTCTCCCTTGGATTCTCGCTTAGTTTTGAGCTGCCTTGTACGGACCAAGTTTCCTCACAGCTTTTTCCGCAAATGAGGCATCGAGGACGTCCTGTACTTTGGAAGGCCGCTCGAGGTAACCATTCTCGGAGAAGAAGTTCAGATCCTTCGCCATGCTTTCCGCGTCGACCTTCCCGTCGGGATCGATGCCGTTGGGCACCATCTTCTTGAAGAGGTCCACGTCTTTCAGGCCGGTACTTTTCATGATGGTCTTGATCACTTCATCGACCCCCTTGCCCTCAAACCGCCCTCCCGCCGTCGCATCATTGTAGACGCGCGCTGCCTTCACATAGGCAACCATGAAGCGTTCAGCGACGTCGGGGCGTTTGGCGATGAAATCGCCACCATAAAGCAGCACCGCCACTTGTTGGCCGGGATAGCCGTCCGCGACGAATTTCACAGCGACGCCGCTGTTGACCGCCTGCGTCACAGACGGCTCGGTCGTGATGGCCGCATCAATAGCACCCGTGCTGAAGGCGGCGATCTGCTGCGGGTAGTTGATGAAGTTATGCGACACATCCTTATAAGTCAGGCCCGCTTGGCCAAGGATGTGACCGAGTTTGGCGTTAGTGGCGGCCCCCGGCCCGACCTCACCGAACTTCATGCCCTTGAGATCGGCAACGCTTTTCACCTTACCGGTGTCCACCAGTTCCTTCCTTACGAGCAATGGCATGTAGTCGTAGCTGTGCGGCGTCGAGCCTTTGTCGGCCACCACTTTGACGTTGATGCCCCGGGCTACCGCGTTATAGAGACCCGCCGAGGATGCCCCCGCTCCGACGTCGACCTGCCCCGCGCCGAGCGGCGCAATCATCTTTGGGCCGGAATCGAAGGGAATGAGCGTGACGTTCAATCGTTGCTCAGTGAAAAATCCGCGCTCGGCAGCGAGGTGAAAGACCACGTCGCTCACTACATTGTTGATGGCAACTTTGACCTCATCCATCTTTTCGGCGCCGGCCGGCCTACCCCCAACCACCGCCAGGACACCCAAAAGAAACACGAACCGCATCACCCTGAACGACATATAACACCCTCCCAGATTTGTCGGCGACGGTGGAGTCCTTGCGGGCTCCGGTGCTTCGTCGTCCGTTCGTATAAATGCTAGTCAAATGCACGGGCTATCGGGCCTGCGCAACAAGGCGCGCGAATGCGGCGTTTGGATCTTTCTGAAGCGCCGTTGCCAGATCAACGAACTCCTCACCCTTCACATGGATCCGCTTGAACTCAGGCTCTGGCGCATCGACAGGGATCGTCGCATCAAGGCCCATCTTCGCGCTGATGCCTTTGTGCGCCGATGGATCAAGCTTGGATCCCTGCGCGCCGGATACGATCAGGAGATCGCGATCAGCCTGGAAACGAGTCGCGACGGCCCATTCGATCTCATCCGGATCGTTGATGTTGACGTCTCGATCGACGACAACAACTTGCTTGATGTCGTAGTGAGCGCCAAAGGCGGACATGATGATATTCTTTGGTTCGCCGTCCTCGACCTTCTCGATCTTGATCGCCAGATGATACCGGCACGTCCCCCCGCGGGTGAGGCGTACGTCGAGTACGTTCGGAAAACTGCGACGTAGATGCTGGAGAAGGGTCGCCTCGCGCGGCACGGCCCCAAGAATGAGATGCTCGTAGCCGCCTCCCACGATCGTGTGAAAGATTGGACGGGCGCGGTGAGTAACCGCATCCACCTGGATCACTTCGCGATTGGCCCGCGGCCCGTAATACTGCGGAAATTCTCCGAAGGGACCTTCCGGCTCGCGCACGGCGGGCAGGATTCGGCCCTCGATCACGATTTCCGCATGCGCCGGCACGCGAACCGCATTGGTCTTGCACTTCACCACATCGACAGAGCAACCGAGCAGCGCGCCGGCAATTCCCATTTCATCTTCATCAAGCGCCGCAATGGCCTGGGATGCCAAAATCAGGGCCGGGTGGACACCGATGACGATTGCGATTTCGAGAGCAATGCCGTTTTCCTCCGCCATGCGAAAATATGACAGTGTGTGTCGAGGCAGCAGCAGAACGCCAATTCGGTTCGACCCGCTGATCTGGCAACGGTGTATGGAGACATTCTGGATTCCGGTG
This sequence comes from Bradyrhizobium sp. 197, assembly GCF_023073375.1. NCBI lineage: Bacteria > Pseudomonadati > Pseudomonadota > Alphaproteobacteria > Hyphomicrobiales > Nitrobacteraceae > Bradyrhizobium > Bradyrhizobium sp. 197. The sequence continues at coordinate 81,601 of NZ_JADPJJ010000144.1, forward strand.
CGAGGGTTGCGGGCAATAAGCAGACCCGCTGTGATGTAGGGGCCGCTATCGTGCTCGTTGTGCTTGGGTATGGGCAACTGCTTCAGAAGATCGACTTCGTTGTGAACAACGTCCTGGACCGGTCCGCTCACCACCTCGCGGATGGGTAACGGATTGAGAGCTGCGGTTTGAAATTGCTGCAGCAGCTGGTCCTCGCTTACGCCGATGGAATCCGACACCCAACTGCGGGCTGCGAACAGGTTGGCGACCACGGGAATGTCATGGCCATCCGGCCGCGGAAACAGCACGGCACGTTCGCGCTCCAAGGACTTGGAGACTGCAGCAAGTTCATCGGTAAGGGACACGCCCTCGCGCGCCACGGCGAGTTGGCCGCGCTCAGCCAAGTGCCCCAGCCAGGAGCGCAGGTCCAAAGGCACCTCCGCCGAAGCCGGCCTCGCAAGATTATCGGTACGCATGCCGCTATCTCCTGGAAAGCAGTGATTTAATCAATCAAGGGCCAATTTTTCGAAGCGCCGACGGCCGCCGGGCCAGCCTCTCATCTTCGCCCCAGCGCCGCACCACGCCGATGTCGATGTCAAAGAGGTCAAGGACACGTCCGACGGTATGCTCGACCATATCGTCGATGCTCTCTGGCTTGGCGTAGAAGGCCGGCACCGGCGGAGCGATGATCGCGCCCATTTCGGACAGAGCGGTCATAGTGCGCAGGTGCCCTGTATGCAGCGGCGTCTCCCGCACCATCAAAACCAGGCGGCGGCGCTCCTTGAGCACCACGTCAGCCGCTCTCGTCAGGAGTGTCGTCGTGGCCCCTGTAGCGATCTCTGACATGGACCGCATAGAGCAAGGGGCGACGATCATTCCTGCGGTTCGAAACGAGCCGCTGGAAATAAACGCGGCCATGTCGTCGATCGAATGATTGACATTGGCGAGCGCCTTGACATCCGCGAGCTTCAGATCGGTTTCGTAGGCGAAAGTCACCTCAGCCGTCTTCGACATCACGAGGTGCGTTTCGATACCGGCATTGCGCAGCAACTGGAGCAGCCGGACGCCATAGGTGACGCCCGAAGCGCCGGATATGCCGATGACGAGTCGCTTGCGTGCCTGATCTTGCATGAAGTCCCGTTCGCTCCCTGTTTGTCCCAGCGCACCGAAAGTACCGGGATCGATCGGGAGCAAATGCTACAAAGTCCCACGGATCGATCTCCGCGAGCCCGCGTACCGTGCTCCACCTAATCGTTGCCGCTCTGAGCGGATGAGTGGTGAAACGTTACGACGCGAGCTGGATCACCACAAATAATGATTGATTATGATTTCGATCACTTTTAGTGATGCCTCTGGGTAACGTCGGCCGTATGCCTTTGGAAGGTACCGCTTCAGAAAGAAACGCTAATGGATCTCAGGCAGATGCAATACTTCCTTTGCCTTGCAGAGGAGAAGAACGTCACTCGCGCCGCTCGCCAGCTCAACATTGTGCAGCCCGCTTTGAGCATGCAAATAGCCAAACTCGAAGCCGAGTTTGGCCAGAAGCTGTTTGATCGCAACGCGCACGGCATAACTACGACCGTCGCCGGTGACGCGCTGGCTCGCCTTGTGGCTCCAATCGTTCGCGATGTGGAACATGCCAAAGAGGAAATGGCACGACTCAACGGTCGAATATCCGGCAAGGTGTCCGTCGGGCTGATTACGTCGGTGGCGCAAAGCACCATGGCGAGTTCGTCCGCGACGGTAGCCCGTAGGTACCCAGACATCACGCTGTCGGCATGCGAGGGATACACGGAAACCCTGACCGACTGGGTGAATTCCGGTCAACTCGACTTCGCGATCATCAATGTTCCCCGCAAGCGGGTATCGCTCGCCTCACATCATATGATGGATGAGGAAATGGTGTTCGCCTGCCGCAAAGAGGCGACGGTCGCAACACCGGCCGAGCTGCGGTTTAGCCATCTGGCCGGTCTCGATCTGGTCATGCCCTCCAAGCGACACGGTTTGCGCACGATACTTGAGGAGCATGCTGCCATGGCGGGCATCGAACTAAAGCCACGACTGGAGATCGACACGCTGCCAGCCCTTTGCGAGGTGATCGCCACCACCAACCTCGTCACGGTGCTTCCAACCATTGCACTTCAACATGTGTTGGCAGCAGGAACCGTAAGAGCGCATCGGTTCACTGAACCGCGCATTTCCCGTTCGATTGCCTGGGTGCACCATCCACGGCGGATAATTTCGGCGGCCGCACGTGAGGTCCTAGAGATTATCCAGTACGACCTTGCCGCGGCCGCAGCTTCGGCAGCCAAGTACATCATTCCCTCCTCTACCGTGCGAACGACAGCCAAACGCAGGACGCCGTCGCGGCCGAGACCAGGCAAACGCCGGGCTTGATCATCAATAATGATCATCCATATCATTTGTAATTATTTGCGATGATGGCCCGCCACGCCTTATGAAAAATGCCGCTGCTTGAATAAGGGCATTTTTCATGACCGACGGTCCTCGTCCCACAGTCGCGATGCGCGGCTCCCCGCAAGCGTGGGGTGCCGGAAGCGGAACGAGTCCTCAGGCGCGTCTGCGTCAACGTCTGCCGACCCTTGAATATGTCGAGCGCCGAGCCCGTCGGCGAATTCCGCGCTTCGCATTCGATTTTCTGGAGGGCGGCACGGGCGACGATGTTGGCGTCGCCCGCAATCGGGCGGCGCTCGATGCGGTTGAGCTCGTGCCGCGATTCGGTGCACCGATGCCGGTGCAGACCAAGGTCAAATTGTTCGGCGTCGAATATGCCGCCCCGATCGGCATTTCGCCCGTCGGCGTCGACGGCATCGTTTGGCCTGGGGCCACAAAGCTATTCGCGGCCGCTGCGCGGGACGCCATGATTCCTTACATCACCGGTACGCTCGCCACCGCCTCCATGGAGGAGGTCGCCAAAATCGCGGGTCCGTGCGCCTGGTTTCAACTCTACGGGCTTCCGACCGACGATCACAGCGTGACGTTCGATCTGATGAAGCGAGCGGATGCCGCAGGTGTGCGTGTGCTTGTTGCGACGCTGGACGCGCCGGTCCGATCGAAACGTCCGCGCGATCTGCGTAACGGTCTTGTCGTACCGTTCCGCCCTACTCCGAGCACCGTGCTGGACGTTGCATTATCCCTGCCCTGGTTGATTGCACTTATGAGAGCCGGAACACCCTCCTTCCGCAACATGGAGCGCTATGTAGAGTCACCGGCGACGCTGGCGAAGACGGCCGGCTTCGTACAACGCGAAATCAAAGGAACCTTCTCGTGGGACGCGATCAAGCGGATGCGTGACGCTTGGCCGGATACACTCGTGGTCAAGGGCATCTTGCATCCCGCGGACGCCACGCAAGCCATTGCGGCGGGCGTGGATGGCATACTGGTCTCGAACCACGGTGGCCGTCAATTTGACGCGGCGCCCGCCGCCATCGACATGCTTCCCGCGATCGCGGCGACGGCAGGAAGACAAGCTACCGTCCTCTTCGATAGCGGCGTTCGCTCCGGACTTGACGTAGCACGTGCCATCGCGCTTGGCGCGCATGGTGTGTTCGCAGGCCGAGCATTCCTGCTCGGCCTCGGCGCGCTTGGAACCGGGGGCGCGAACTATATCGCAGAACTGCTGTTGGACGAATTGCAGGTGGCAATGGGACAGCTAGGTACGCCATCGCTGGACGCCCTGTCAAAAGCAGAGCGCCGCCATCCCGGCGCCTTCAACTTCGCCTGATTGTCCGGATCCGGAGACCCTACCCATGTACATCACGACCACAGGCGAAATACTGACGAGAAGTTTCGCGGATCGGTTGCGCCTCTTGATGGGGCCGCAAGGTTTAGTGGAGGATGAAGCTGATCTCGAACGATACTGTGTTTCATTCGATGGTTCATTTTTGGGACGTACCAACCTCGTGGCGCGGCCGTCCTCCACCGCTGAAGTAGCTGCCGTCGTAGCCGCTTGCGCCAAAGCCCGCGTACCAATGGTGCCGCAGGGCGGCAATACGGGACTTGCAGGCGGCGCTCAGCCCATTGCGTCAGGCAGTGTAATCATCTCGCTGGAGCGCATGCGGGCGCTGCGATCAATCGACGTCGCGAATGACACCATTACGGTTGAGGCTGGCATGACGTTGGCCGAAGTCCAGTCAAGGGCGGCCGAAATGGACCGGCTATTTCCGCTCAGCCTGGCTTCCGAAGGCTCATGCCAGATCGGCGGGAATCTCTCGACCAACGCCGGAGGCACGCAAGTCTTGCGCTATGGCAACACGCGCGCGTTGACCCTGGGCTTGGAAGCCGTGCTGCCTGACGGAAGAGTGTGGAACGGACTGCGTGGACTGCGCAAGGATTCTGCAGGTTACGATCTGAAGCACCTGTTTATCGGTGCTGAAGGCACGCTCGGCATCATCACAGCAGCGACGTTGAGGACGGTCCCGCGGCCCCGCGATGTCGCAACCGCGTTCATCGCGCTAAGCGACCCTGAGTCTGCGCTGCACCTGCTTCAGCGCGCGCGCGGACTTCTGGGCGACAGTCTCAGCGGCTTCGAACTGATGCGGCGCGAATGTGTCAAATGGGTACTGGTTGCCTTGCCAACCGAGAAACCACCTTTTGCCGAGCCGCACCCGTGGTATGCGTTGATCGAAGCGACTGCCCAGAGTGAGCCGGGAGGCCTTCGCGGCCCTCTCGAGGAACTGCTGGCTGTGGCTCTTGAGGAGGGACTTCTGATCGACGCGATGTTGGCAGACTCGGAGTCGCAACGCCGCCGCCTGTGGAGGCTGCGTGAAGGGCAGGCTGAGGCGCAGAAGGCGGGCGGCGCTGGCATCAAGCATGACGTGTCGGTTCCGGTCTCGCGTGTGCCCGAGTTCATCAAGCGCGCCGATGCGGCCCTCGCGCGCGCGATTCCTGGTATCCGTCCGTTTGCATTCGGGCACCTCGGCGACGGCAACATTCATTTCAATCCCATGCCGCCCGAAGGCATAGCCACGGCATCGTTCGTGACACGCCGTGAAGAGGTCAACCGCATCGTCCACGATATCGTCGCAGAACTTGACGGCTCTATCAGCGCCGAGCATGGAGTTGGTCAGTTACGCACTGCGGAGATGACGCGCTACAAGTCAACTATCGAGCGGGAGATGATGAAGACGCTTAAGCGCGCGTTTGATCCCAACAACCTGATGAATCCGGGCAAGGTGATCGTGTAGCAACATGCTCGAATCCATCGCACCTTGCGCCGCGCATTTTCGGCCCCGGCGAGGACAGGTCGGTTCAGTAGCCGCCTGGCGGAGTGAGTGTCAGGCGCCAAATCTGGGAGCGCGTTCTGGTTGGACAGCGGGCGCAGACTTGCCATACCAGCCGATCCATTGCGCGCGAACCCATCAGCTGAATTCTGAGTCTACCGGCCGAGATACTCTCGCGTTAGGAAGGCGCGTACCGTCCTGCCATTTCGAACTGGCGCCGGTTGAGATCATGGTTCATACGCATTCGCGCTTCGCGAGCGACATGGGCATTAATTGGCTCGATCCGAGTGCGCGCACGCCGTGCGTTGTGCAGGTTGGCCAGCCCGTTGCCAAGGCCTGGCTCACAGTGCAGCAGCGTGGCAGCCGGTTGCTCGGCCATGCGGCCGTTGCCGTCGGTGCAGCCGGTGACAACTGTCTCGGCCAATCCGCACCGGCGCTGTGGTGGCCAAGCAGGTCGACACGCCGCAAAGCGACAGCGTGCGCACCAGCAATTCGGCGCCGTTCATCTCACGCTTCCAGCAACTGCATGCCCGCTTGCACAGCGGGCCGCTGCGCGATGCGCTTGGCCCAGGCGCGCAGGTGGGGCAGATCGGCCAATCGCTCGATCAGCGTGCTGCGCAGCACGTAGTTGGGATACAGCATGATGTCGGCGAACGAGAAGTCGCCGGCAAGGAAATCGTGGCCCTGCAGCTGCTCGTCCACGTAGCCGAAGTAGCGAATGAAGCGCTGCTCGAACAAGTCGACCGTGCTCTGCACCTTCTCGGGCGCGACCACCGCCACCTGCTGCAGGCCGGCGCTGGCGCCGCCGATGTCGCTGGCGGCCTGCATGTACCATTGCATCGCCGTGTAGAGGGTCGCCTCGTCCGTCGGAATGTGGCGGCCGGCCTTGTTGCATGCGTACAGCACGATGGCGCCCGATTGCGCCAGAATTCGCGGGCCTCCGGGCGCGCCATGGTCGATGATGGTCGGGATCTGGCCGGCAGGGTTGATCGCCAGGTACTCCGGCGTCTTGTGCGCCTTCCGGCTTAGGTCGACCGGGATCACCCGGTGCTCGAGCCCGCACTCGGCCATCGCAAGCGTCGCGCGGAGACCGTTCGTGGTCCCCCATGCGTACACATCAATCATGCAGTTGCCAGTTCCTCGGGGTGTGTCCTTCGCCTGCGGCCATCACTCGACCTTGATGCCCGCATCCTTGATCAGCTTTGCCCAAGCTACTGCCTGATCCGCCAGCCAGGCCTTGTACTCGGCGGAGGTGTAAGCGCGCGGCTCGACCTTAAGCTGCTCTGCGCGGGCCGCCATCTCCTTGCTGCCCATGATCTGATTCACCGTGGCATTGACCTTGACCACGATGTCGTCCGGGGTGCCGGCCGGCGCAAACAGGCCCTGCGAGATAATTGATTCGAAGCCCGGCACGCCGGCCTCGGACATGGTCGGCACCTCCGGCGCGAACGGCGAACGCTGGAGCGAGGCGATCGCCAGCGCCTTCACCGTGCCGGACTTCAGATACTCGGAGATGCTGGGCAGGCCACTGAACACCATATCGACCTGGCCGCTGATGGTGTCGGAGATGGCCGGCCCGCTGCCCTTGTACGGTACGTGGATGAGCTTGATCTTCGCCTCGGCCTGGAACTTCTCGGCCGTCAGATGGGGGCTGCTGCCGTGGCCGGCCGACGCGATGGTCAGCTTGCCGGGATCCTTGCGCGCGGCCTTGAGCACGTCGTCCAGCGAGTTGAAGCGCGAATTCGCGGGCACGATCAGCACGTTGGCAAAGCGCGCCAGGTCCACTACCGGGATCAGGTCCTTAGCCGCGTAAGGCAAGGTGGGATAGAGCGACGGGCTTATTGTGTAGGCAGCAGAGTCGGACACTAGGAACGTGCGCCCGTCCGGCGCCGATTTGGCCACATGTTCGGCGCCGATCACGCCGCCGGCGCCGGCGCGGTTGTCCACGATCATGGTCTGCTCGAGGGCCTCGGACAAGCCGGGCGCGATCACGCGCGCGAACAGGTCCGACCCGCCACCGGGGTTGAACGGCACGACCAGGCGAACGAGAGGCCGCCCGCTCTGCGCCGAGGCGGCGAACGCGCTGGCGAACAGCAGCATGGCAAAGCCCAAAATGAATCTGCTCTTGATCATGGCCTTGTCTCCGTCGAGGAACAGGTGATGGGCAGTCGGGTCGTCAGCCGGTGATGCCGATTTGCCAGGGCACAAATTCGTTATCGCCCAGGCCAAGGCTTTCGCTCTTGCTCTCCTCGCCGGAAGCGATAGCCAGCATCAATTCGAAAATGCGCTGGCCCATGGCCTCGATATCTGCCGTGCCGTCCAGGATCTCGCCGCAGTTCATGTCCATGTCCTCGGACAGGCTCGCGTACATTGGCGAGTTGGTGGCCAGCTTGATCGTCGGGGCCGGCTTGGCGCCGAACATCGAGCCGCGGCCTGTGGTGAAGCAGATCAGGTTGGCGCCGCCGGCGATCTGCCCGGTGGCGGAGACCGGGTCGTACCCCGGTGTGTCCATGAACACCAAGCCGCTGGCCGTGACCGGCTCGGCGTATTTGTAGACCTCCATCAACGGTCCGGTGCCGCCCTTCATGGCCGAGCCCAGCGACTTCTCGAAGATGTTGGCCAGGCCGCCAGCCGCGTTGCCCGGGGCGACCTTGCCGTTGATCTGCACGTCACGGCCTTCGGAGTAGCGCTTCCACCACTGAACGCGATCAACCAGCTTCTGCGCCACGTCGGGCGTTGCGGCACGGCGCGTCAGCGTATGCTCCACGCCGTATATCTCGGGCGTCTCCGACAGGATGGCGGTGCCACCGTGGCGCGTGAGGATCTCCACGGCGCGGCCCAGCGCCGGGTTGGCGGTGATCGACGAGAAGGTGTCGGAGCCGCCGCACTGCAGGCCCACCTTGAGGTGGCTGGCCGGCACGCGCTGGCGCGTGGCTCGGTTGCAAATAGGCAGCATCTGCCGCACGGCCTCGATGCCGGCTTCGACGGTCGCGCGGGTGCCACCAACCTGCTGCATGGTCAGCACGCGCAGGCTGTCGCTCTCTTGCAGCCCCTGCGAGGCCAGCAGCTGCGCGGCCTGGTTGCGCTCGCAGCCAAGGCCAACCACCAGCGCAGCGCCGATGTTGGGGTGCTTGATGTAGCCCCCGATCGTGCGGCGCAGGAGTTCGATCGGCTCGCCGGTCTGCTCCATGCCGCAGCCGGTACTGTGCGCGAAGGCCACGACGCCATCGACGTTGGGATAGTCGGCCAGCCGCTCGGGCGTGAACCACTCGGCGATCTTGCGGACGACGGTGGCTGAACAGTTGACGGTGGCGACCAGCCCCACATAGTTGCGCGTGGCCACGCGGCCGTCCCGGCGCACGAAGCCCTTGAAGTTGGCGCGCTCGGATTCGGGCAACTGCGCGGACGGCTGGTAGGCCTTGCAGAACGCGTAGTCGCGGTCGAACTCACGGTACTCGATGCGGTCGGCACCAATCGGCTCGCCAGGCGCGATGTCGGTGATGGCAAAGCCGATGGTGGTGTCGTACTTGAGGATGGGCTCGCCCTTGGCAATGGCTCGCGAGGCGATTTTGTTTCCCGCCTTGACCGCGTGCAGCAAGACCAGGCCGCTGTCGTCGATCGGCACGCCGGGCGGAAGGTCGACGCGCGCTATGACGAGGTTGTCCGCCGGGTGCATGCGGATCACGGGGTTGTCGATGAGGACGGCCGTGGGGCTGTCTTGACTCATGATTTCTCCTAAGGACATGCGGCCAGGGTTAGAAGGTGCCGAACGCCTGTGGCATGCCGCAGCGGCGGGCGAGGGTCCCGCGGCGGCTCCTTGAATGATGATTTTACTTAGATGTAAAGTTGTCAGTCAAGTTATTAAGTTGACAACTGCGTGCTTCCCGTAGAAGACGCTCGAATGGCTCTGCCCCCCTCCTCCTCATCGCTGCGCTTGCCGCGCGGTGGCAGTCAGTTGCTGGGAGCCAAGGCGACGCGAGCGCCGCGGCTGGCCGAGCAGCTCTACACGCAGATCTACAAGCTGATCACCGCGGGGCACTTCGCGGTCAACAGCAAGCTGCCCTCGGAGGCAGAGCTGTGCGAGGCCTTCGGCGTGTCGCGTCCGGTCGTGCGCGAAGCGATGTCGCGGCTGCACGCGGATGGCGTGGTCGAAACCCAGCGCGGTGCGGGCTCGTTTGTGCGGCTGCGCCACGACGCGGAGTTGTTCAAACTGGCGCCCATCGGCGGGCTTCCCGACCTGCTGCGCTGCATGGAGCTGCGCAGCGCCATCGAAGGCGACGCAGCCTTCCTCGCGGCCAGCCGACGGACCGAAGAAGACCTGGGAGAAATGCGGGGCGCGCTGGACGAACTGGCTCAAGCCATCGAGACGCGCCAGATCGGCCACGCGGCCGACCTGCGCTTCCATCAGGCCGTGGCTGTAGCCTGCCGCAACGATCTGTTCACCAACTGCCTGCAGGCCCTGTCGACGCAGATCTTCGACTTCATGCGCGTGATGCGCAGCTTGGCTTTGAGCAGCACCCATGCCCGGCTGCGCATGGTGCAGGACGAGCACGTGCAGATCTACCGCGCCATCTTGGAAGAAGACCCCGACCGCGCCCGGCAGGCAATGCGCCAGCACATCGCCAATTCCAAGAGCCGCACCCTGGCCGACACGGTCGCTACTTGAATCAAACCATTCCGTTTGGACAAGACGCGGTACCCGCGAGGGGACTCGCAACACATTGAGGTGGCGTGACCGCCTGGCCGGATGAAAAACGCCCGCACCTAAAGCGCGAGCGCACGGGCTTTGGTTAGGAGTCGATCGCGCTCCAACACAGGGGCATCATCATGCAAGGCGTGGTCGCCTAAGAACGCGGCTGGTCGCCGCGGCTCTTTTCTCTGCCGATCAGCAGCGCAAGCGCGTGCCGGGAGCTCGAGCAGCGCCATCGCCGCGCACGCTACTCAATCGGCAGGTCGGCCACTATCGGGGCTGTCGGTGGCGGCGGCGCCTGCTCCGCCTCGGTTGCAGCGTCGGCTTCCAGCAGAACGCAGCGGGCAGGATCGATCGATAGATACGCCGTCGATCCTTCGGCCGGTGCTGTCGAGGCAGTCTGGCGGACGACGAGCTCACGGCCGCCCCACTCGACGTGCACCTGCGTCAGGTCGCCTAGAAACACGGTGCGTCGCACCCGCACCGGCCAGACATTGATCGAGGCCGTCGGCTGCGTCGAATTCAACTGTAGATGCACCGTGCGCACCGACATCGTCGGCGTCGGCCCGGCCTCGCGGCCGCGCGCCTCGCCATACAGGATGCGACCGGCGTCGGCTTCGAGCGCGATCAGTCCGTCGCGGGCCAGGTCCGCTCGCAGCCGGCCAGAGATCAGGTTCGCCGAGCCGACGAAATCGGCGACGAACGCGGTACGCGGGTAGTTGTAGATATCGGCCGCCGGTCCCACTTGCTCGATGTGACCGCCGCGCATGACGATGATCCGGTCCGACATCGCAAGCGCCTCTTCGAGATCGTGCGTCACATACACCGACGTGACGCCGAGCCGATGCTGCAGTTCACGTAGCTCGATGCGCATCTGCGCGCGCAGCTTCGCGTCGAGGTTCGACAGCGGCTCGTCAAACAGCAGCACCTTCGGCGAGAATGCACACGCACGAGCGACGGCGACGCGCTGCTGCTGGCCGCCGGAAAGCTGCGAAGCGTTGCGGCTCGCATAGGCACCCATCTTCACGAGATCGAGCGCGTGCCGCACCTTGTCGTCGATCTCAGCAGCGCTCGCATTGCGAACGCGAAGTCCGTAGGCGACGTTCTCGAACACCGTCATGTGCGGCCAGATCGCGTACGACTGGAACACCATCGACAAGCCGCGACGCTCGGCCGGCACATTGATGCGGCGTGAAGCGTCGTACACGGTGTCGCCGCGGATGCGGATCGCGCCGGCAGTCGGCCGCTCGAGCCCGGCGATCGCGCGCAATGTCGTCGTTTTCCCGCAGCCCGAGGGCCCGAGCAGCGTCAACTGCTCGCCCCGGGTGACGCTAAAGTTGACGGGTCCGACAGCCGCGACCGCGCCATAGCGGATCACGAGCCCCTCGACTTCGATTTCTGGCGCGCGGTCGCTATCGGCCATCGAGGTCACGCTCCATGCACCGCGGCGCGGCGCGTCATCAAGGTGAAAACCACCATCGCGGCGGCAACGACAACGGTCTGGATCAGCGCCATTGCGGCGGTCAGCTCCGAGCTGGTTGAGAAGAATGCTTCGGCGATGGCCGGCGTCATAACCTTGGAATCCGGTCCCATGAGAAGGATCGAGGCGCCCAACTCGCGCACGCTCGCTACGAAGATCAGCAGCCATGCTGCCAGGATCCCGGGCCACAGCAGCGGCGCGACGATGGTGCGCACCCGGAAGGCCCATGACGCGCCGCATACCTGCCCGCATTCCTCCAGACTCTTGTCAAGCTGCATGATGACGCCCGAGATCGTGCGGACGCCGAGCGGCAGGAACACTGTCAGGTACGCGATGAGCAGGATCCAGAACGTGCCGTAGATCGGGATCGGAAACGCCAGCCACGCCCACATCATGCCGAACGCGAACACCAACCGCGGCACTGCCTGCGGAAACATTACGATGTATTCGAGCACGCCACGTCCCGGCAGCCGGCTGCGCTGAATGATCCACGCCAGCAGGCCGGTGAGCACGACGCCAATCGTTGCGGTCAGCAAGCCCAGGAAGAGGCTGTTCGACAGCGCCGAGCGAACAGCGTTGAGCGACAGCGCCGTCCGGTAATTGTCGAGCGTGAAGTTATCGGCAGCAGGCCAGGCCACGGCCAACTTCTGAAACGACGCGAAGACTAGTGTCGTGATCGGCAGCACGACAGAGAGGAACACATAGCCGGCGCAGACGGCGAACAGCACCCAGCGCAGCCACCCCATGTCGATCGGGCGGGGGCGGAAAGCCTTGCCGCTGATCGTCACGAAGCTGCGATTGGCCGTGATGCGGCGGTACAGGTACAGCATTCCGAACATCACGGCGAACAGCGATACGCCGAGCGCGGCAGCCAGCGGGAGGCGCGGCGGATACTGCGAGACAAACTGGTAGATCGCAGTAGTGATGACATAGAATCGGGCCGGCGTGCCGAGCACGAGTGCCGCCGAGAACGAACCGAGCATCTCGGCGAACACGAAGATCGCCGCGCCGAGAACGCCCGGCGCGACCAGCGGCAGCGTGATCCGCAGCATCGCGCGCCAACGGCCTGCGCCCGACATCTGGGACGCTTCCTCCAGTGCCGGGTCCATCGACTTCATCACCGCACCGATCATCACAAACGCGACCGAGCCTTCGAACAGCGCCATCACCCAAGCGATGCCAACGGCCGACGTGATGTCGATCAGCGCCCCCTGTCCCCCGCCTGCGCGCCAGATCTGGTTGATGAAGCCGCTCTCGGGTGCCCCGAGGAAGTTCCAGGCGAGCGCGCCGAGCAGTGGCGTGACGTAGTACGGCACGGCCATTAGCTGCTCGAGGGTGCGCTGAAATGGCACGTTGGTCCGGGTCAAAATCCATGCCGTCAGGAAGCCGGAAATCAGGGCCATGATCGTCGCCGCAAAGCTAACGACCAGCGTGTTGAGCATGATCTCCCAGTACTTCCCGAGCGCTGAGAAGTTGTCGAACCCATACGCGGCCGGCGGGCGGACTTCCGCCGGACCGACGTCGAATGCTGCCTGCAGCAGATAGAACACCGGGTAGAGAACAAAAATGGCCACGACGACGATCACCATCGTCATGGCGACCATCTGCGTCGAGATAGCTCGGCGCGGCCGCGAAGCCGGTGCTGCAATCGCAGTGGACAAGGGCACGGCCTACAGCCCGAGCATCGCGTTCCATTCCTTGGTGAAAGATTCCTGCGCTGCCATGTAGGCCGGCATCTCCGCCGCGGTCGGCGCGAGCAGCTTGAAATCGCGGAGGCGCGTGCCGCCGGGCATCGGCGGCGCGTCCTTGCGCACCGAGCCGTAGTAGAAGAACGGGTTCGTCTGGTAGTGATTCTGTCCGCGCGGGGACATCAGCCAGTCGACGAATAGCTTCGCGGCTTCCGGATGCGGCGCCTTGTCGACGACGCCGTTCCACAGCGTGCCGGCCGGCAGGCCGTCGGGCGGCGCGACGAATGCGATGTGCGCGCCCTTTTCCTTCTGCAGCAGGTAGCCCGCAAGTTCAGCGAGGCCACAGATCTTGTCATCGCCTTTGGCCAACCGGTCGAACAACTGCGCGCGCGAATCGAAGCCGCGCGGCTTTAGCTTCGCGAGCTCCTTCCAATAGCTGCCGCCGTATAGCTTCTTCAGCTCAAACCACTGAACGAATTGCAGCCCCGATGTCGATTGCTTGACGCTCATCGCGTTCTGCCAGCGAGGATCGAGCAGATCCTTCCAATTCTTCGGCACTTCCTCAGGCTTCACCTTATCGGTGTTGTAGCAGATGCCGGCGAACGTCACGCCGGGGCAGAAGAAATCGCCGACCGGATTGGACAGATACTCCGCCGCATAGAACTCGGATTGCGGCGACACGTGCCGCATGTACCCGCCGCGCTTCTGGAAGTCGAGCGCGGTTGCGGGCTCCGAGAATTGGATGACATCGACGACGTAACGTCCCGCGGAGCGCTCGGCCAGCACCTTGGTGAACAGCGCACCGTTCTGCGCGCGAAGATACTTGCCCTTGATCTTCGGAAAGTCCCTCGCGAAAGCTTCGACGACGCTGGCGCCCGCCGGCTCGCTATCGTGGGTGTAGAACAGGAACTCGCCTTCCTGCTCCGCCTTGGCGATGTCGGCAGTCGTCGTGAAATCGAGCACTTTCGTCGCGGGTTTTGTCTGCGCCGCAGCGTAGCTAGCGAAGATGCCTGAGAAGGGGAGCGCCGCGACCGCCAATCCCGCCTGCAGCGAGGCGCGCCGCGTGATCGGTTTGGTCGTTTTGGAATCGGACATCGGTAATCCTCCAGGAGTACGTATCCAGAGTGGCGCATGTGGAAGAAGAAAAGCGCGTTCGTCCCAGTCGAATGCCTACTGCAGCCCGCAATCATCTGCTGTCGCGCATCGAACAAACGCTTTCAGCAGGCTGCATTGCATACCGCTCCTACAACGACGACGGATCATACTTAGACGTAAACTTGTCAGTCAAGTTATTAAGTCAAAGCCTGAGCCTGAGGCCAGCTTCCATAGAAGACGCTCGGATGGCTCCGCCCTCCTCCTCGTCGCTGCGCGTGCTGTGCGGTGGCAGCCACCGCGACTCGCCGAGCCGCTCTCCGCGTGGATCTACAAGATCATCACCACGGGATACTTCCGGTCAACAGCAAGCTGCCCTCTACGTCCTACGCGTGACGCCCAGGCTGGCTTGGCGACATCGTCGTGATGGACAATCTGGCGGCCCATAAGGGTACTGCTATTCGCACCGCCATTTAATCCTGCGGTGCGACTCTCATCCTGTAGCCGCCGTACTAAGCCGCCGCCATCAAGGCGATGATATGAGACCTTCTTGCAGGCACGCCAGTAGGATCAACGCTGTTGGATTTCCGTCTGCACTCTTTTCCGGGCATGCGCGACACCCCCCGTTGTTAGCCCGCCATCTGCCGTCACCTCACTGCCGGTCATGAACGACGCATGGTCCGACGCCAGGAACAGGACGATATTGGCGATCTCGTCGGGACGGGCTTCCCGACCCATCGGGATCATTGCGCGATTAGCCTCCATGTGGCCTTCCGGCGCAGCGAACGTGAGCGGCGTAGCGATCATAGCCGGGTGGATGGAATTGACCCTGATCCGGTCGGCGCTGAACTCGAGCGCCGCCGATTTTGTCAGGCCGCGAACAGCCCATTTGCTGGCCGTATAGGAAGGGTCGTCGTGAGCGATGATACCAGCGGTCGACGAGACGTTGACGATCGCAGAAGGCGCTGCTTCCACCAGCAGCGAGCGGCAATGTTTCATCCCTAGAAAGATGCCGGCGACATTGACGCTCATCACCCTGTCCCATTCGGATTTCGAGGTTTGCATCAGCGGCTTGCGGATGATGATCCCCGCGTTGTTGACAAGCACGTCGAGCCCGGCGCCGGCCGCGTCGATGGCGGCCACGAGTTTCTCCCAATCGGCCTCGTCGGCGACGTCGAGCCGATGCGCCGTCGCCAAGAGACCCTCGTCGCGGAGGCTGCGGCCCAGCGCTTGGACCTCCTCGTCAAGCAGGTCGGCGACATGGACGTGAGCACCGGCGATCGCAAAGCGCCGCGCGATGACCGCGCCCAGGCCCCGGGCGCCTCCGGTGACGCAGACGGATTTGTTGCGGAATTTCGGCTCGGTCATGCGGATACCAACGGGACGGTCTACAAATGGGCAGCGAGCTCAAAGCGAGGCACCGCCGCAGACGATGATCTGCTGGCCTGTGATGCTGGCAGCGCCTTCGGAAAGCAGAAAAGACGTGGTCGCAGCGATTTCCTCCGGCCTTACGAGACGGCCGATCGGCGGCATCTTCGGCGCGACCGATGCGCGTCGCGGGTCTCTCAGCATCGGTGTGTCGGTGGCACCGGGCGCCACGACGTTCACCGTGATCTGACGTGGTGCGAGCTCGATCGCGAAGGAACGTGCCATCCCGACCACTGCAGCCTTGGTCGCCGCATATTGGGCGCGCCCGGGAGAGCCGGCGGCCGTTCGGCTGCCGAGCAGGACGATGCGGGCGCCGTCGGGAAGCGAAGGTACCAGCGCCTCGACGATCTGCTCGGCCGCATCGACATGCAGCCGCCACATCTCGCGCGCGTTTTCCGGATCGAGTTCTCCAAGGTGCCCCACGCGCAGAAGGCCGGCTGCATGGACGATGGCCTCGAGCGACCCAAGGTCCTTCAACGCTTCGGCGAGCGCCTCTCGATTGGAGAGATCGACCTGCTTGTGGATCAGCCCTTCCGCTGCGAAGGCGGGCCTGCTGCGGCTGAAGCCTACCACGTTCCAGCCCTCGGCGAGCAACCGCTTCGCGATTGCCTCGCCAATGCCGGAACTCACACCGGTCACGAGCGCACGTCTGGCGCGCCCGTCCTGCGATGCGATGATAGTGCTCATCAGGAACGAGCCTGTGCCCGGATCTGCTCGACATCGAACTTATTAATCTCGTCGATCAGGTCGTTGGTGTATATTTTCTTGAAATCCTTGATGTCCCAGCCGTTCATTTGCGCTTCTGTGGCGAACTCCTCTTCGCGGATGCTTCCCATCTTTGCGCCCTGATAGGGTGGCTCGTAGAGCTTGATGCGCCGGCTGATCGCCTCGATTACCGATTTGACCGCCTGCTCCGCGGTAGAGCCGCGCGGGGCCGTCTCGGGATACATTTTGAGGAAGGCCTGCGCTCCGGCCGAGGGGTTGGCGAGCAGAAAAACGGATGCCTTCGCGACCGAGCGGCCATAGCCGACGAAGAGGGCACGATCGGCCTCGATGCGCGCGCGATGCGCCATCAGGAACTGGCCTCCGATCATCGGCAGCTTCTCCGGGCGGGGGAGCATCTCGATCGCGATGCCCGCCGCCTCGATCTGGCCGAAGCCGGTGTCGTAATAGGCGAGCGCGTCGATGGCACCACGATCCAGCGCGACGCCGGCGGGGATGCCGTTGCCCACCGCAGTCCATTTCACATCCCGGTCGGGATCGAGACCGAGACTGCGCAGAACGTTGCGGGTGACCGGGTATTCGGTTCCAGCAAAGTCCGAAACGCCGATGTTCTTGCCTTTGAGCTCGGCATAGCTTTTCGTGCCTGCGCCCTTCTTGATGGCGATATCCCATTTGTAGGGATAGGTGTATTCGTAGAAATTGAGGGCGCTGCCCCATTCGCCCTTTGACAGGATCGGCAGCGCGGTCGATGGGACGCCAACGCCGACATCGACGTCGCCCTTGTCGGTCGCGACCTGGACGTTGTTGTTGCCGCCCAGTGCCATGCCCTGGACCTTGAAGCCTTCGGCGGCGTTATAGCCGAGCGTCTCGCCGATCAGCAGGTTGATGAGGTTGGGACTGATCGCCTTCTGCCCGAAACCGACCTTGAGGGTCTTGGCTCCCTGCGCGAAACCCGTGCGCGAGCCGATTGTCAGCGCCGCGGCGAAGGCGCCGCTCGCCAGAAGCCATTCTCTGCGTGTAGCCATCGCTTCTCTCCCTTCGTTCTAATTATGGCCTGGACCACGGCCGTTATCGGAATCCATAAAGTTGCTCAGCATTCTTGCTGAGAATTGCCCCGCGAAGGGGCTCGCTATCGAAGACGCCAGAGAACTCGTCGAGCAGCGCCCTGGTGTCGGGCTCAATGTCCATCAAGGGATGAGGCCAATCCGTGCCCCAGAGGCAGCGTTCCGGCGCGGCAGCAGCAAAACGCCGCAAGAACGGCACCATCTCGCCGCCCCTGCCGCCAGGCGGCAGCGATCGGTAGCTGATGAGCTTGATCCAGCCTCGTCCCGTCTCGAGCAGCTTCAACATCACACGCATCGCCTCTTGGTCCTCGCCTTCGCGCGGATCGATCCGGCCGCAATGGTCGATCACCACATCGACAGGCAGATTACGAAGCAGAGCCGCATGCTGCACGATCTGGTCGGCGCGCGCGTGGAACTGGATGTGCCAGCCCAACTGGGCAATCATGTTCGCGCGGGCCCGGATAGCATCGGCGTCGATGCCTTTGTCCGATATGACGTTGATCCGAATGCCGCGCACGCCGCCTTCATCCAGCCGGCGGAGGTCTGCGACGCTCGTGGCCCCGTCGATGATGGCGATTCCGGATGCGCGATCAGCGCCGAGGCTCTGCACGGCAGCAAGCATGGCTTGGTTGTCGGCGCCATAGCAGCCGCCCTGGACGACCACCATGCGATCGATGCCGAGCCGACTGGCGACATCGCGATATGCCGCCACGGTCGCTTCCTTCGGCCGATAGGAAGCGTCGCGCGGCAGTGGGAAGCGATCATAGGGGCCGAAGACGTGGAAATGCGTGTCGCAAATACCGGCAGCTGCCGGCGCATCGATGCGCCGCGCTGTCGCCATATCCATCTTTGTCGCCCCTATGCTCATGCGTGGGACCGCGCCTGCCGTTTGATCTCCTCGCGATCGAAGCGGTTGATCTCATCGATCAGCTCGTTTGAGTAAAAGCCGTCAAAAGAGGCAATCTTCATGGCGTTCATCTGCGCCTCGATCCGGAACTCCTCCGGATTGATGCTGCCTAGCTTGGCACCTTGGTAGGGCGGCTCGTAGAGCTTGATGCGCCGCGCGGTTGCGACCAGCACGGACTTGACCGCATCCTCCTCGCTGGAGCCGCGCGGGGCCGCTTCCGGATACATCTTCAGAAAGGCACGCGCACCGGCACGGGGGCTCGCTGCGAGAAAAACGGATGCCTTTGCAACCGATCTGCCATAGCCGATCAAAAGTTCGCGGTCCTTGACGAAGCGATCGCGCAACGCCATCAGGAACTGTCCACCGACCATCGGCAGATCCTTGGGCAGCGGCAAAAGCCTGAAGTCGATGCCCGCTCCCTCGATCTGTCCAAAGCCGGTGTCGTAATAGGCAAGTGCGTCGATGGCGCCGCGCTGGAGCGCAACGCCGGCCGAAACGCCGCTACCAACTGCAGTCCATTTCACGTCGCGGTCGGGATCGATGCCGAGATTGCGCAGAACGTTCTTCGTTACCGGGAATTCGGTGCCGGCGAAGTCCGAGACGCCAATATTCCTGCCCTTGAGCTCCTCATAGCTCTTGAGGGTCGAATCCGGCTTCACCGCCACGTCCCACTTGTAGGGATAGGTATATTGGTAGAAATGGGTAGCCTTCCCCCAATCGCCGCGCGCCAGGATGGGTAGGGCGAAGGACGGCACGCCGGTCGCGATGTCGACATCGCCTTTGTCGACTGCGACTTGCGCGTTCGAGACGCCGCCCACCATCAGGAACTGTGCCTTGAAGCCCTCCGCCGCGTTGTAGCCAAGCCCTTCGCCGATCAGCAGGTTGACGAGATTGGGAGCGATCGTCTTCTGACCGATCGCGACTTTCAACGTCCTTGCGGATTGCGCCGACGCTATTCGCGCGCCGATCGCGGCCGCAGCCGCGAAGGCCGCACTCGCGGCAAGCCAGGCTCGACGTGTGATCATTGTCGTTCCTCCCTTCCCCATTTGGTTTGATCACTTTCGACCGCGATCGCCCCAATGAACGATTTTCTTTTCCAGCCCGCGGACGATGCTGTGCAGAAGAATTCCCATGGCACCCAGGATCACCAGCGCGGCGAAGACGCCCGCCACGTCCGTGACGGCCTGGGCCTGCGTGATAACGACGCCCATGCCCTGCTGCGCGCCAAGGAACTCGGCGACGATGGTGCCCAGCAGGGCATAGACAACCGCCATGTCGAGGCCGGCGAAGATGTATGGCGCGGCGTTCGGCAGCTTCACGATGCGATAGGTCTCGAAACGCGAGGCCGAGAGCGAACGCATCAGGTCGATGCGCTCGGGTTCGACGGCGCGAAGGCCGGTGAAACTGTTGATCAGCATCGGAAAGAACGCGAGGAGCGAGGAAATCGCGATCTTCGAGCCGTCGCCAAAGCCGAACCAGATTACGATCAGCGGGGCGATGGCGACCTTCGGCAAGCTCTGCAGTGCGAAGGCATAAGGCATGATCAGCTTCTCGATCAGCCGGCTTTCGGCCATCAACGAGCCGAGTACCAAGCCGAGGCCGGAGCCGATGGCGAGGCCGAGCGCCGCGTTCTTCAGCGTACCCCAGAGCGGCAGGTAGTAGCCGAGCGGGCTCGTCGGGCTGACCGCGATGCCCGACCAGAGCGCCTTCCAGACAGCGAGCGGCGTGGGAAGGATGTAGGACGGAATGTCCAGATACTTCACCGCCAGGGACCAACCGGTGAAGAGCAGCACCAGGCCGACGAGCGTGATCGCGGTGCCGTTGACGCCCCTCGCGTCCTTGTGCTTACCAGCCGCCGTCTTCGGCTTGGCTGCGGCGCGCTCGATCGTTGCGGAATCGGCGACGATGGTGGTGTGTGCCTGGCTCATCACTCGTCTCCCGAAGCGTTGAGAAGCCCGCGGATCTCCTGGGCGAGCGCAGGATAGGCCGGGTGGCTGATGATGGTGTCGTTCGAGCGAGGGCGCGGGATCGGCACCTCGAGCTCGCGAATGACCCGGCCGGGCCTTGCCGACATCACCACGACGCGATCGCCGAGGAAGATCGCTTCCGAGATCGAATGGGTGATCAGCAGCACGGTCTTGCGGCTCGCCTGCCAGATGCGCTGCAGCTCGAGGTTCATCCGCTCGCGGGTCAGCGCGTCGAGCGCGCCGAAAGGCTCGTCCATCAGCAGCACGCGGGGTGAGCGGACCAGCGCCCGGCAAATGCCGGCACGCTGCTGCATGCCGCCCGAGAGTTCGTAAGGGTAGCGATGGCCAAAATCCTTGAGGCCCGTGACGTCGAGCAGACGATCGATGTCCTCCGCCTGGCCGACCTGCTTGCCGCCGACGCGCAACGGCAAGGCGACGTTCTCGCGGACCGTCAGCCACGGCAGCAGATTGGCCGCCTGGAAGACGACGCCGACATCCCGCGAGGGACCGGTGATGGTCTTGCCGTCCAGCGCCGCATCGCCGCTGTCATAGTCGTCGAGCCCGGCGAGGATGCGCAGCAAGGTCGACTTGCCGCAGCCGGACGGACCCACGACGCAGACGAATTCGCCATCCTTGATGTCGAGATCGATGTTGGACAGCGCATGCACACTGCCGCCGGCATAGGTCTTGTCGAGCCCGCGGATCGCGATGAGGTCGCGGGTCGGCGGCGCGGCATCGAGCGGGTGGTTCTGAGCGAGGGCGGCCATTGGCATCTCCGGGTTGTCTTTCTGGAGTTTCGTGGCGTGCGATCAGGCGCCGCTCGCCCAATCTGGCGGGACGCGGACATGCTTGATGGCGCGGCGGTAGTAGGTGAAAGCGATTTGCAGCAGCCCGTCGGGCGTCTGCGTGATCGATGGATAGGAAAACTCGCGGTTGAGCTGGTCCTTCGAGTTGTTGGTCATGCAGAAGCCGTCGCCGGTTTCGAGATCGCGGATGGCCGGCCAGGATCGACCGCCATCCGCGGAGATCGCGAGCGTCATCGGCGCCCGTGGTGCACCCCAGAAGGCTGTGCGACCCGTCGCGACGGACGTGGGCGCGGCTTCGCCGCCCGCCTCGCCCTCGTCCTCGATATCGTCGTAAAGGCCAGTGCGCCGGCCCGAAGCGTCGGCTGCGCTGGAATGGTTGAAGACCAGCGCGATGCGTCCGTCGGCGAGCACGGTCGCCTGGATCGAAGAGTTGTTGTTAGGCAGCGCGGTGGGCTCGGGCGCCGACCAGGCGCGGCCATCCGTCGAGCGGCTAGCATGGATGAAATCGGCCCAGCGGCTGCGATAGAGCGCGAGCAACCCGTCCTTGAGCTTGAGCACGTTCATATGCACGCAGCCGAGCGAGCCGGGCACGACATGTTCGCTCCAGCTTCGCCCCTGATCCGTCGAGATCCGCACGGCACTGATGTCGCGATCGCCGACCCATTTGGCGCCCGGCACGCTGACGCAGTGAACCACCGGGATCAGCCAGGCGCCGTCATCGAGCACGACGGGCGGCTGGCGCACGAACAGACCGTACCCCTGCGGCGCCTCGAACAACGTCTCGATCGGCCCCCATGTCTGGCCATGGTCATGCGAGACGCGCTTGCGTATGAGCGAGGTGTCCTGGTTACCGGAGACCTGCGCCGTCCAGATCAGCCAGAGTCCGTCGGTCGGCGTTGTGAACAGCACCGGGTTCTGCTCGGAGCGGGTCGGGTCGTCGGACAGCTTGATCGGCGCCGTCCAGCG
Source organism: Bradyrhizobium sp. 197 (assembly GCF_023073375.1). NCBI lineage: Bacteria > Pseudomonadati > Pseudomonadota > Alphaproteobacteria > Hyphomicrobiales > Nitrobacteraceae > Bradyrhizobium > Bradyrhizobium sp. 197. The sequence continues at coordinate 103,634 of NZ_JADPJJ010000144.1, forward strand.
CTGCGCCCCCCGTGCGAGCCGGGAAAAATATACCGAAATGTCGGGAATCCCCTCCTGCGTGCCGCCGAACCAGACGGTCGCGAGGTCGCCATTGCCGAGCACGGCAATGTTGGCGGCATGGTTCTGCACGCAAGGCGAGGGAAGATAGGCTTCGCTTCGGGCCGGATCGCCCTGCCGCGGGTGAAGGATGCCGGTGCGCTCGGACAATCCGGCAGGCTCGATGGTGGTCGGGTGGGCACCCATCAATAGGCCTCCTCATAGAGCGCGAGGATTTGCTCGCGGCTGATGTCGCGCGGGTTGTTGTCGAGCAGGCGGCGGATGGCATGGGCCTCGCTCGCCATGGCCGGCAGGTCGTCACGCGGGACGTTGAGCGCCGAGAGCTTCATCTCGCAGCCGAGATCGGCGCAGTAGCGATGCGCGGCTGCGAAGACCTCGGCCTCTCGTGACGAGGCCTGAAGGCCGAGCGCTGTAAGGATCGCAGCGGTCTTCTCCGGCACGGCAGGCGTGTTGAAGGCAAGCGTGTGCGGAAAGATCAGCGCGTTGGCCGCGCCATGGGCGATATGGTGGCGGGTGCCGAGCGGATAGGCGACGGCGTGGCCTGCTGCGGTGTTCACCGGGCCGAGACAGAAACCGCCATAAAGAGAGGCGAGCGACAGGCCGGCCCTCGCCTCGATATCGGAGCCGTCGGCGATGGCGCGGCCGAGGAAGCGGCCGACCAGCCTGACGCCTTCCAGCGCATACATGTCGATCAGCGGATGCGCCTTCCTGCTGGTGAAGGCCTCGACGCAATGCGCCATGGCATCGACGCCGGTCGCGGCGGTCACCGCCGGCGGCAGGCTCAGTGTCAGCGCCGGATCGATGATCGCAATGTCGGCGAGCGCATGCAAGCTCTGCACCGCGAGCTTGTTCTGCGTCGTCGGGTCGGTGATGAGCGCACGGGTGCCGGCCTCGCTGCCGGTGCCCGAGGTGGTCGGCACCTGCATGAGCAAGGCGCCCTTGGCCCTGACCTTCTCCGGGCCGACGACGTCGTGCAGCGTCTGTCCCGAGCCCGGCAGCACCGCGACGAGCTTGGCGAGGTCCATGGCGCTACCGCCGCCGAAGCCGATGACGAGATCAGGCTTCACTTGGCTGGCGAGTGCCAGCGCCGCCTCCAGATTGGGTACGTCCGGCTCGGGGCGGACCTCGCCGAACATCGTGACCTCACCGTTCAGCTGCAGAACCGCGATGCGGTTCGCGTTGAAGGCGTCCGCCACAACGAGAATGCGGGTAAGCTTCTGCTCGGCCGCCCAACGACCGGCGATCGCGGCCGTGCCCGCGCCGAACTCGATGATCCGCGGCCGTTGGATGGTGATCGGCGTTGCCAGGCTTGCGGCAGCGAACGGGCTTGGTGCATGTATGTTCATGGCTAGCCTTCTCTATGCTGCGGATTTGGCGGCTGCGCCGCGCGCCGCAGCCAGTCTCTCGGCGTATTCGATTGCCTCGATCAGGCTCAGCTCGTTGGCGATGCCCTTGCCTGCGATGTCGAAGGCGGTGCCGTGATCGACGGAGGTGCGCACAATCGGCAGGCCAAGCGTGATGTTGACCCCCGAAAGCGAATCCCAGGTTCCGGTCTTTGGATTGACGTTGAATCCAAGCAGCTTGACCGGGATGTGCCCCTGATCGTGATACATGGCGACGACGGCGTCATACTGGCCGGCGCGCAGCTTGACGAACACAGTGTCGCCCGGCACGGGGCCGACCACGTCGAGCCCGTCGGCGACCGCCGTTGCGATGGTCGGGACCGAGACTTCATCGTCCTCGCGGCCGAAGAGTCCGCCTTCACCGGCATGGGGATTGAGCGCGGCAATCGCGATCCTGCGGCGACCGAGATCGAGCGCGCGCAACGTCTCGTCCGTGCGGTCGATCACGTAACGCAGTCGCTGCGGCGTCAGCTTACCCGGCACGTCCTTGAGGGCGACATGGGTGGTGACGTGGCTGACCCGCATGCCACCATGGGCGAGCATCATCACCGAGTCCTTGGCGCCGGTCAGCGTCGCCAGCATGTCGGTATGGCCAGCGAACTTGTATCCCGCTTTGTTCAGCGCCTCCTTGTTGAGGGGCGCCGTCACGATGCCGCCGATGCGGCCGTCTCGGGACAATGCCACGCCCTTCTCGACGGCAAGATAGGCGAAGCGTCCGCCATCGGCGCAGAGCATTCCGGGACGGATCGGCTCACCCTCGGGTCCGGCCTGAAGGCAGGCGAGATGCGGCCAGGCCTCGGTCTCGGAGACCTCCGGTATCGCGATGTCGACACCGAGCATGCGACGCGCCTCGAACAGCGCCGGGTTGCTGCCGATGACCAGCAGTCGCAGATCGCCGCTCGCGAGCCGCTCCTTCAGCGCCAGGCAGGCCTTGACGATGATCTCGGGGCCGACGCCGGCGGGATCGCCCATGGTGATAGCGAGGTGAGGTTTCATGTTGCCGCTCCGGCCGTGGCTGCGACCGAGGCCGCCACGAGTTGTTGAAGAAGGTCCGGGTTGCCGAAGGCGCCAGATTTGGAAACGATTGCGACGCCATCCCAGCGTCCGCCGCGCATGACCGAGCGCGGCACGCCTGGCATGATCTCGCCGACGACGTCGAGCCGGTCGGCTTTGAGCGCTTCGCAAAGACCACGCAGGGTCTCCCCTCCTGCCGCGATGAGCGTCCCGGGCCGCGGCAGCCGCGACAGGAGCCCGGCGAAACGCCGTTCGATCACAGCGGTGGCAGCTCGACGGGACGTGCCGGGCGAAATATTGACGCTGGCGAATACGACGCCTTGGCCTTCGAGATGGCCTGCCACCATGTCGTCATCGTGGCCGGTCTCGCTCAACGGACAGTGCCGCGTGCCAAGCCGGGCCAACTGTGCGCGGATCGCGGCATGCTCGGAGCCGATCAGCCCAAGGATGGGTTGCTGCAGCGGCGCCGGAGCAGGCTGGCCCGGCAGCAAGCCGGCCGCTCGGGCCAACGCCGAGGCGAGCCCGGCGCTGCCGACCCAGAGCACGTCCGGCAGGGCAGATCCGGCAGCGACGATCGCGTCGAGATCGGCATCCGTCGTGGCATCCCAGAGGCTGATGCCTGTGGGGAGCGCATCGCCTGCGGCGACCCGGATTGCCGGGTGACCGGTGGCGGCCAGCGCTGCCGCGAGATCCACAGGAACCGGCCTAAAGCCGCCTTCCGACCAGACATGCTGGTGCCCGCCTCGCGTGATGCGTCGCTGCGCCGGAAAAGCCGGGGCGATGATGCAATGGGCCGGACGAAGCACATCGAGGATGGCAGCAAGCTCCGCCGCCTCCTGTCCGCGCAGCAGGCTGTCGATCTTCTTGAAGGCGAGACCTGTTCTGGCCGCCCATAGCTTCGGCGCCACCGCCGCGACCGCCGCCTCCGCTTCGTCGGGCGTGGCCTCGCGCGTGCGGCTGTCGAGCGCAATGGCTCCTCGCGTCGGCACGGAGCCGCGCCAACGCACTGCTACCGGCTGATCGACAGAGCCGAACGCAGCGGCGCTGTCGAGCGCCCCGGTCAGGTCGTCGGCGAGCAGGCGCAGAGGCGTCCGGCGCGCGGGCACGTCAGGCGCCCTTGACCATGGAAAGCAACGAGCGTGCACCACGCGTTATCAGGGTGGTGTCATTCGCGATGCCGACGAAGTCGATGCCTTGTGCTACCCGGCGGACCGCCTCGTCCTCATTGTTGGTAAGGTAGCCTGCCGGCTTTCCGATCGCCTTGAGGCGGCGGAAACCGTCGTCGATCGCCTCCTGCACCTCAGGATGCTGCGTGTTGCCGAGATGGCCCATCGATGCCGCGAGATCGGCCGGGCCAATGAACACGGCATCGACACCATCGACCGCCGCGATCCTTTCGATATCGGCCAGCGCCTCCGTCGTCTCGATTTGAATGATGACGCAGATTTCCTTCTGGATCTTAGCGAAATAGTCCGGGATCAGCCCATAGGCCGCTGCACGTGACGAGCCCGAGACGGCGCGCTGGGCGTCCTCGGCATTCTGGACATAGGGAAAGAGCAGCGTCTGTGCGCCGAAATCCAGCAGGCGCTTGACCAGGATCATGTCGTTCCATGCGGGCCGCACGATCGGATCGGCCGCAAGCGACTCCATGACCTGGAGCTGCGCGACGATGTCGCCCGGCTCGTTGGGGCTGTGTTCAGTGTCGATCAAGATCCAGTCGAAGCCGAGCTGCGCGAACATCTCGGTCAGCGCCGGACTGGCCAATGTGGAAAATAGCCCGAGCATCTGACGTTTGCCGAGATCGCGCTTGAAACGGTTCGTGCTGACTTCTGGCATCGTCCACCTATCTCCAGGAGGCTTGGGGTGCGGCGCGGTTTCGTCAGCTCGTGCGAGCCGCCAATGCGGCTTGGTTGGCGTGTTTCCTGTCGCCGACCTCTGTGGGTCTTGTGCGATGTTCAAGCGCATCCAAGCTGACATGTCAACATGTTGTAATTCCTAAGCCAGATTTGCCATAGACCACGTCAGTGACGCTTGACTAAGTTGTCATAAGTTGTAAATCTGACGTCGTGAATCAGTTTGCAAACTCCGAGAACCGCACCGCGTCGCCGCCATCGCCGCTCGTCCAGCGCGTTCATCACCAGCTGCGCGCCAGGATCGCTTCGGGCGAATACGCGGCGAACACGCGCTTGCCCGGCGAACACGATCTTTCGGCGCTTTATGGCGCCTCTCGGCCAGTCATCCGCGAGGCGCTGCGGCGCTTACGCGATGATGGGCTGGTGTTCTCGCGACAGGGCGCGGGCACCTTCGTGCGAGGCGTTGAGACGGAACAGGGCAAGACGCTTACTTTCGCCCCTGCCGGCACGATCGCTGATGTGCAGCGCTGCTATGAGTTCCGCCTCGAGGTCGAGCCGGCGAACGCCTTCTATGCGGCCATGCGGCGCAACGAAGCAGCACTGCGGGCAATCCAAAGAGCCCTGGAACTTATGCGGGACACGACGCGAGCCCACGGCCATCGCGAGGATGCCGACTACGCGTTCCACATTGCGATTGCGGAAGCCGCGAACAACTATTTCTTTCTATCGTCCATGCACGCACTCAAGGACCATATCAACGTCGGCATGAAGCTGCATGGGCTATCGTTGCTCGGCCCGGCCGGTGGGTTGGTTGGCGTGTTGGACGAGCATGACGCGATCTTCGCGGCCATTCGCGACCGCAAGAAGGAAGACGCCCGCGACGCCATGCGCCGCCACATCAAGGGCTCGTACGACCGCCTGTTCGAAGGCAAGGTGCTCGATTTGTCGCTTTGAAGCCCTGAACCAGAAATACGAGCACCGATCCCGTTACGATCTGATGAAATATCTGTCGAGCGAAATGCCCCGATGGAGCTCGCCTGCTTCACTATAGTCTATCGGCACGACCATAGTGGTGGCCTGATGCATCGCATCTTCCAAATGACGGTTTGCCGAGCATTTCGGATCCAGAAACACTTCGTGATGCAATGACTCAAGCGGGCGGCCGGACTTGATCTCAGCTGTCGAAGTATAGATGACAGGGTTCAGGCTCACGCAAGGACGCGTGACCTGGTCTCGTCCGAAGCGCCAATGATGCTACCGGTGGTCGGTTTCGAAAAGACGAACTCTCTCCAATGCCGGCACCAACCGGATCTCGTCACCAGGTGCCAGATCGAGGCGGTCGTTGGTGGTGGCGCAGACCTCTTGTGCACCGACGTCGGCATAAATGTGAAGCTCAGGGCCGGTCGGTTCGGCTTGGCCGCGTGATCGTGGGTCGAACGCTTAGACATGATGATCTCCGCTCGCTCCTCTTCCGCGCCCTGCCCCCGAAAGGCGGGGTGGGCGGCGAAGAGCGACCGGAAAGCCCCGAACGCGAGAGGCGGACCGCACCGGAACGGCCGCAGCGAGAGCGGAGGACCGCGCCAAGCACACAAGCGACACAGAGAGCCCTAACGAGGCGCGGTTGAGGGACCGCCGGTTCGGGGCAATACGGGAGCGCCGCCCACCCCGCCTTCCGGGGGATCATCAAAAGCGCCGGCCGCCTGCGGTCGGCTCCTCAAAACATCGTCCTCAAGCGCATCGGCGCCACGTCAGCGAGACGATCGCGATCTATCGAAAACGCAGACGACGCGTGGACGCGCGGACCCTTGGACGACGTGTCCGCGCCAGGGATCGAAGCCGCAAGGCCGAGACCGCAAAGCGGGCTCGGTTCAACAAGAGCCCGGCCCGCAAGCGCCGCTGCGGGAGGCGGCCGTTTACAAAAGCAAGTCCTTCACCCACTGAATGGCAGCCTGATCGCCCAGCGACACGGCCCATTCCAGGAGAGCTTGTCGGATGGTTGTCGAGAGGACCCCGTGATGGGCTAATCGAGAGAAAGCGACGGACCGATCGGCTTCATCACGCGCAACCGACAAATCCGAAAGCAACCGAATGTCGTACCCGAGCCGCACCCCTTCCAAGGCAGCGATCAGCACCTCCTCTTCGAGGAATGCTCCGCCCAGAAACACCAAGCCCGCACCCGTTTCCGAAAGGCGTGCCGCAAGCCGAGGATCCCGCCACATGGACAAGGAATCGATATCGCAGCGCTCTACGGCAGCGGCAATATGATCAGGAAGTAGGTCCTGCTGGTACTCGCCAACTGCGATTTGGGGAATGCCAAAGACCTCCCGGCAAGCGGCCAGCAAAGCGAGGCTTCGCTCGGTGCCGCGGACGGACGCATGAGCGTCCACCCCACGACCTCGGGTCATGTTCAAAAGAACAACGCAGCTATGTCGCGGATCGGCGAGCATGGAACGAGACCTCGGCGACAACCGAGCGAGAGATCAAGCAGCCTCGCGCTCAGATCCAGGCACGATCAGAACCGGTCCGTCCACGCCGGCTTGCCGGTACATGGCCTCGAGCGCTTGATCTGAATCGTGAAGAAATCCCGCAAGCGCAATGGTCTGCCCAAGCGGCTGCGGCTCGCACAGCCGCTCCAAGGGCCAACCGGCTCGCCGGAGGATGCGCTCCATTCGTGCATCGGTGACAGTCACAATGGATTGCGCTCCCGTCGCTCGCATCGATTCCAGCATCGCGGCAAACAGCACGAAGGTGGCGCGATTGAACCCGCTTCGGCCTGGATCGACACTGCGCTCTGTGTCGACGCAGAAGCGTGAGCTTTCGAGAATACCCTCGTCGTTCGGCACCGCCCGGTTGCCCAGAAGATGGGCAAAGGTGTCGGCGAGCATGTTTGGGCCTGTCGTTGGCATGAGCCTGACGCAGCCCAGAATCGCATTCTCATCTGAAACGACCAGGAGATAGGTCGGGCTCAGAGCATCATAGATATCGATTTCCAGGTCGCCCGACACCGACACGCTCCAGTCCAGCCGGTCTTTGAAAACACGGCGGCGGAGCCGATACATCGATGTCAGAATATCCAGATGGCGACCAAATTGAGACGTCTTAAGCGCGATGGCATGCATGTCGACCTCCTCGAACTATCGGGAAGGCTTTGACAGCAGAAAACGGACACGTGATCGCCTGTCAGATTTTGCAGGTGGCGCGATATCCGCCGGACCACGTTAGATCACTTTGGCTGCAACGCAACGCGCCATGCGTTGTGCAGACGGCATGCATGCTCCTTTTCGATCTAACCTTGCTGGAAATCGAATGAAAGTACCGTCAGCTCAACAGACCGCGGCGCAAGGCAATCGCAACACACTGGGCGATCGACGCCGCGCCCAGTTTGCGACGCGCGTTTTCGAGATGAAAGACAACTGTACGCGGCGCTATCGCGACCAGAACGGCAATATCGGCGACCGTCTTGCCTTGGGCCGTCCATGCAAGGCACTGGCGCTCGCGCTGGCTCAGCTCACTTCGAGTGAGTTGTCGCGTGACGAAAGCAGCATCGAGCCGAGCCGCGACGTGGACGTGAAAATACAAGCCGGCCTGGTGGATGATGTCCCTGCACTCGCCAGCAAGACGATCGAGATCTGTCTTGCGATCGTCCGTCGCCAGCGTGAAGGCCGCCATTCGTCCGAAACCGCCCCTAATCGGCACGGTTATGCCGGATCGAATGCCAAAGGTCGTAGCCTCATCAAAAAACTGGCGTTGCGCGCGCGACCCAGCCGGCGCGCAGGCCGCTCCGCCCCAACTGAAGAGGTCCCGTTCGACCCTGGCACGGAGGACCACCGGATCGAGCTGCTGATATCCAAGATGAAAGTAGCGGCTGGTCCAGGATTTCGGGTAGGACGAGATGAGCATGGGCGCCTCGTCCGTTAGGCGCAAATATGCAAATCGCTGAAACCCAAGCTTTTGCGCCAGCCGCGCGGCGATCCGCTCAAATGCGTTCGCATCGGCCGCCGTCTGGATGGCATCAACGAACTCCTGGAATGAATTCTCGACCAAATTCATCAATCTAAAAGCTCGGCCAAATCTTAGCGATGTGGCGATGTCCGGCGTCAGAAAGTCGAATCGAGTTCGCTAGTCGCGATGTTCGCACCAGGACCCGTGACGCGCCGCTGCGCTTTTTCAATTGTCGTTGCGACAAGATCGTAGCGACGCATGGCCGGCCTTCACGACAACATCCCGCGCCGGAGATTCCTGTTCGGAAAGATCCTCATCCAGACCCTTCGGCCCTTTGCGTTTGGTTGCAGGACGCGCGGATTTCACAGCTCGCTCAATCAAGGGCGCAGGGTTTACCTGCGCCGGCAGCCGGTGTGCGAGTCATGGTGCGAGGACGATGCCGTACATCAGCTCGGGGACTGGGGTGAAGGGGCGAAATAGCTGGTATTGGCGTGCGACATGGAACAGGTCTCTCCGTTGCAAATAACGTCCGTCTTAAGTATCTAGAATATACTTAGCGTCAACTAGGCACCCCAAATCGCCTTGGTATGTCGGAGGAAACCGCCTTGCTCGACCTAAAGCCGCAATGCTTCTCATCGGACTGTCCGAGTCGCGCATTGTTCGACGAGATCGCCGACAAGTGGTCGGCGATGGTTCTGGCCGTCCTGAACGACGGACCGCAGCGCTTCAACGCGATCAGGCGCCGGCTGGAAGGTGTCACCCAGAAAGCGCTTACCCAAAGTCTTCGCCGCCTCGAGCGCAACGGGCTAGTCTCGCGGCAGGTGATCTCGTCGTCGCCGGTGGCCGTCCAGTATCAGATCACAGCCCTTGGCCGTACTCTGCAACAGCCGCTTAGAGAGCTTCACGCTTGGACACTCGCCATGCTGCCACAAGTCCAGGAGGCGCGGCAGGCGTTCGATCGGATGTCATCAGGGCTGAGTGGCGGATCCTTGCCCAGCCCATCTGCTGAGTCAGGCGCTAGCGAACAGAACGAGCGAACTTAGGGCCGCGCGGCGTTGCCCAGGAGGGCCCCATGGTTGGACCATACTCGAACAAAGAAAGGCACGCTTGCCGGTCAAAGCGGAACTGGGGTCGCGTTTGAGGTCGATTGGCAACATATTCGACCATCTGAGAAAGAGGTTGAGCATCTCTATGCGGCAATAGAAGTGTCCCGCGATGCAAGGCGTGTCCGGCAGTGATTCTGGAAAGACCTTGCCTCCTCCTCCTGTTCCTCGCTAGAGACCTCTCGACTTTTGCTCTTCATGATACCAGGGGCGTCGCACGAACATCAACTATAGACGTTCATCCCCAAGGCTTGATCCGGTACGGAAACCGAAACGCGTTGTTCCGATTTTCCAGACCGGACCCAGTTCGTCAAACCTTTATGCGGATTGCATTCGTGTTCGCTGGTTCGAAAGCCGAGCGGGCATGTTTATCAAGTCAGACCATGCGCGTTAGGCTGCTTTGCGAGAGCCAACGATCGCCTTGGTTTCCAGGAATTCGCCGAACGCGACCTCGCCCCATTCGCGTCCGTTGCCGGATTGCTTGTATCCGCCAAACGGCGCCGCAAAATCCATGTCAGCATAATTTAGCGTGACCTGTCCGGCCCGCAGCTTGCGCGCCACTGCCTCTGCGGCAGAGTGTTCGCCCTGAACATAGGCGGCGAGTCCGAACACCGTATCGTTCGCGATCGCCACTGCATCGGCTTCGTCCGCATAGCCAATAATCGAGAGCACCGGGCCGAAAATCTCCTCCCGCGCGATGGTCATATCATTCGTCACGTCGGCAAAGACTGTCGGGCGCACATAAAAGCCAGTATCCAGTCCCTCTGGTCGGCCAAGGCCGCCGGTAACGAGCGTCGCGCCTTCGTCGATGCCAGCCTTGATAAGGCGTTGGATCTTATTCCACTGCGCCTCTGACGCGACCGGACCCATCTTGGCGTTGCTGGCCGGATGTCCGACGACCCACTCCTCGGCTGCGGCGCGGGCAAGCTGAGCGACTTCGGCCATCCGCTTGGCCGGTACGAGCATCCGAGATGGCGCATTGCACGACTGGCCGCTGTTGAGCATGACCTGGGCCACGCCCGCTTTCACCGCCGATGCCAGCTCGGCGCTGGGCAGGAGGATGTTCGGTGATTTGCCGCCTAGTTCTTGGTGAACGCGCTTAACTGTCAACGCAGCGTTGCGCGCCACCTGAATGCCGGCGGGCGTCGAGCCGGTGAACGAGACGAGATCAACGTCGGGATGACTCGTCAGGGCGTTGCCTACGCCTTGTCCGTCTCCATGTACCAGGTTGAACACGCCGGCAGGCACCTGCGCATCTTGCAGGATCTCCGTTAAGATCGTCGCGGAAAAGGGCGATACCTCGGACGGCTTCAGCACCATCGTGCACCCGGTCGCCAATGCGGCGGCCACCTTGCAGGTCACCTGATTCACTGGCCAGTTCCACGGAGTGATGAGCGCGCACACGCCAATCGGTTCGCGCACGACCTCGGTGGTACCGATGCCCTGCTCGAAGCTGTAGTTCGCCAGCGCGGCGCGCGCGATCTGGAAGTGGACGAGACCCACCGGTGCCTGCAACTGCTCTGCAAGCCACAGGGGTGCGCCCATTTCTTCCGACACCGCCAAGGCCAGGTCGCCGATCCGCCGTTGATAGGCGGCGATGATCCGGTCAAGCAGCGCAAGCCGCTCTTCGACCGACGTCTGCGAGAACGTCTCAAACGCCTTGCGCGCCGCGGCGACCGCCTTGTCGACGTCGTTGGCGTCGCCGAGCGCGACCTGGCCAGCCACGGATTCATCCGCCGGGTTGATGACGTCGATCACGGCATGGCTACTGGGCTGCACCCACGATCCGTCGATATAGAACTGACGATTGCTGCGCATAGGGTCCTCATGATTCTCGAGTTGTCGTTGGAAGGTTTGGCCGCCGCGTTCGTCGCGTGCAGCATCAGCATCGAAGGCGACTGGCCGAGCAACAGGCGCTGTCGGCCCGCGCCGATCAAGGGTCGAACTGCGTCGTCGGTACTCCAATCATCCTCGTTGGAGGCATAGGTATACCGAGTAACCCCCGCGTCAATCAGGCACTTGAAGTCGCGCTAGTAGGACAAAGCATACCGCAGGCAAGCGATCGATCGTCGGTCTCTCGCGAGTTGGAGCGGAAGAAGCTGCGATGCTTCCGCTGTTATCAGTCCGTCGGCCACCGCCCGAATAGCACGACCGTCCATTCACGCATGCCCGGATCGCCTGCTGCAACAGAGGCACAGCGGCGGGATCTGATATCGCACAGCCGCTGACAAAGGCGAGATCTCCTGCCGCGAAAACATGCGTTCTAAGGGGCGGACGCAGTACGTAGAGCCTCCAGTGATTACAGTTGGAGCAATGCAGGGTCGGCTCGTGCGAAGCGCCGGCGGTGGTTGGTTTGAAACTCATGAACTCCCTTTCATCGATGCGGCCGGTTTCAACAGCATCCGCGCACGATTGCGATGTCGGCGCTCTCGATGTCCAAATCCGGCACGCGGACCGGACTGGGCCGAACGCACGAAGCGATTAGCAGCCCGCGAGCCAACGCTGATATCTTCCCCCCAAGGTCTCATCGAGGGGGTGAACGGCGGCTGGTGTATCACTGCTAACGCGCAACATCGCTATCTCGGTATTTCCGAACCTATTCCATAGTCGGCCCTATCGTTGGTGGCGACAAGCGTGGTCGGACGGCCCATTGAGATCCAGGCTTATGCGGCCCCCTACCGCGGCCGCTAATCCGTCCTACGGACGTCTCGCCCGGCTGCGCACCATTAATGGCCGTGTTCTTCGCCATGTGTCGGTTAAAGTCTGGAGCGCTCTCCTTCCACCAAGCCGGGCCACGTTCGCCCAACGCCCGCTTCGCCTTCGGGAGCCCGATGGGACGTCCTGGATGTGGTCGAAATGCTCGTGCACCGCTATCGAACGACTAAGCGTTTCTTCCCGCGTTGTGGTCGCAACGAATTTTCAAATCTCGCGGCCGCGGTGGCGCCGCAAGGAAACGAGCGAAGCCATGGAACGAACTACTAGGTTTCCTAGGAGAACTCGGAGCGCGAGCGATGCGCACCAATTCAAATCATCGAGCCCTATCGAAACGTCCGACGATCAAAGTCGCCGTTGCAAAAAGCTCCACGACCACATTTTCGCTACTTACTTGTACATACCTCTTGAAATGCTCTTTTACGCGCTGACTCTGTAGCGGATCGGCAGCGTTTTCGGCCCCGACACCTGATTGCTGATGACCCATTCGCACGCACCATCGATTTCGATATCAACGACCGAGCAAGCAAGGCTTTGAGAAATGCCCGCAGCTCTGCCTGACCTAGGCTTCGACCCAGGCAAGCGTGGGCACCGAAGGCGAGATACCGATTGGGCGTGGGATCGACGTGAAAGACGTGAGGATCGTCGAATCACCGGGCTGACACTTTTTTCCCTTGCTGCGGCCGGCCAATTGACGGCAGCCGTCTCAAGCTCGGGCACGATGAACTAGGAACGTTCACGCTTCCGCCCCTTTTATATGGTATTCATCATTTAAACATCAGAACTACGGGATCCCTCATGGCCAACCAGACCGTTGCGATCGACACCGCCCGCCGCCCAGAAGCCTCCTCCACCTTCCTGCAGATCGCGGTGCTGGCCGGCCTTTCCGCTACCGGCACGCTCGCCACCAACATCCTGCTGCCGTCGCTGCCGCAGATGGCGGCATCGCTGAATGTCAGCAGCGCCGCGGTCACCTCAGCCATCACCATTTTCCTCGCGGTCTTCGCGCTCGGCCAGCTCGTGGTCGGGCCGATCTCCGACCGCTACGGCCGCCGCTGGCCGGTACTGATCGGATTTGCCGTGTTCTTCGCCGGCAGCCTCTGGTGTGGCCTCGCCACCGACCTGCCGGGCTTGCTGACCGGTCGCGTAATCCAGGCGGCCGGCGCCTGCGCCACCTCGGTGCTGTCGCGCGCCATTGCGCGTGACATGTTCTCCGGCGCGGCGCTGGCGCGCGCGATGGCCCTGATCATGATCGCAATGGCGGCCGCCCCCGGTTTCTCGCCGCTGCTCGGCGGCGCGTTAGATCATTATCTTGGCTGGCGTTCTGAATTCGCTTTGGTGGCGGCCTTTGCGGCTCTGGGGGCGGTGGCCTACAGCGCGGTGTTCGGCGAAACCCATCACGCGACGCGGACCCCGCTCGATCCGCTGGCGATAGCAAGGAATTACGCCAGCCTGATCACCGATCGGCGCTTTATCGTCCCGGCCACGACCGTCAGCCTAATCATGGGCGGCCTGTTCGCGATGTTCTCGGCCGCCCCGCGCGTGCTGATCGAGGCGATGCAGTTCTCGCCCATTCAATTGGGACTATTTTTCGCCGGCACCGTGATGGTCGTGTTCGCCGCCGGCATGCTGGCGACGAAGCTGGCGCCACGCTACGGCCTCGATCGCTCGATCCGGGGTGGATTGTGGGCGGCTGCCGCCGGCGGCATTGCGATCCTCTCGGTCGCGCTGTATGCGCCCTCGTTCCTGCCGTTCCTCGGCGCGATGTGCGTGTTCCTGCTCGGCATGGGCATCGTCAATCCACTCGGCACCGCAAAGGCCCTCTCGCCGTTCGGCGACCGGGCCGGCGCGGCTTCCGCACTGATCGGTTTCTTCCAGATGATGTCGGCTGCGATCGGCGTCTGGCTGGTGGCGACGATTCCGTACCAGGCGCTGTTTTCACTCGGCGTCGTGCTGACGGCGTTTTCGCTGGTCGCGTTCGCGCTCTATGCGCTCAGGACCAAGGTTGAGGCGTAGGCCACCCAGCCGCAAAAACAGAAAGCCGACACGAATTTCGTTGGTGTCCGGCAGATTTATCGGGAGCTTTTCAGTACATTTTACGTTCAAAAACACCCCGTCGACGCAGATCCGACTCCTGCGCTCTGCCCACCGCTTTCATAGGATGTTATCCTTGGCATTCCTTTGTGAATTGCGTGATCGTGTTCATCAGCCCATTCGCTCTCAACAACTCGTGAAAGCCTTCGTGCACCAATGTACGAGAATAATCACGTTAGGGAACGTCCAGCGCAATCCGGTTTGAAACTCACAAACTCCCCCGCCTGATGCGCGATCCTAGGCAGCTTCATATTCTTGTAATGTTTGATCGACGATTTCCGCAACAGTCTGGACGGCCCGGACGCCTGACACGGAATGGCCAGCGCTCAAAATGCCCGTCCACCTGCGCGGTCCCTTTGAGCGCGAGCCATATCGCTGTTTCGCGTCGTCCGCCGAAACTGAGTCATCAAGCCTATCGGGGTCCAGTCCAGCCGCTACGATCGATGGGCGAAGGTAACTGCCCCAGAGGCCATTGAAGGCTTTCGTTAGCACTATGTCGTCGATCGATGACCTGACCAGCATCTCTCGGTATTCGGCGGTTGCCAAGCTTTCGCGCGCAGCAATAAATCTTGTTCCCATGTAGGCGAGATCGCACCCCACAATTTCGGCGGCACGCAGGGCAACCCCGTCGCTTATACCGCCTGCAAGCACGAGGGGACCGTCGAATATCTCTCGGATGGCACGCGTGTAAGCAAATGGGTTGAGCCATCCGGTCTGTCCGCCAGCACCGGCGGTGAGCAGTACCAATCCGTCTACTCCAACGTCGAGCGCCTTGCGGGCATGTTCGACTGTGGCGACGTCGGCGAACACGAAGACGCCGGCTTCTTTGAGCCTTGCCATGATCGGCTTTGGGGAACCGACGCTAGTGATCACCATCTCGACCCCATGCCGAAGAATCGTATCTACATGATCATCGAGATCATCGGCTCTCATGATGAGATTGGGACACACCGGTCCGGATGCTCCGGGATTTTCGGCAAGTCGGCGCCTAATGTCGGACAACCATCCATCAAGTCCGCCGTCAGCGTGGAGAACCCTGGGATTCATAGTTGGGAAGGCGCCAATGACGCCAGCCTGGCACGCAGCAACGACGAGGTCGGGCCCGGATAAATGCAACATCGGAGCGGCGATGATAGGCAAGCGGAGGCGATCACGAAAACGCTCCGGGAGCCGCGAGGCTGAGACGCGCGAAGACGATTGCATTTGGGGCGCTTTCACTTGATGCATTAGCTATTCTAGCTGAACAACCAACCACGAAAATTCATTGTCCGCCAGCGCGTCGCGCGCTCGGACCGCGGCGCAGATAGTGTCTACGATGGGATTTCTCCACCGGCAAAACCCTGTGGCAAGCTTTCTTCGCGGACGCATGCGTCTCAACGCGGGTGCGATCTAGCCGTTGTGGTTGGACGCAACCCGCATCAACCCCAACGTTCGTCAGACAGTATCTCACGGCCATACTTGTCCTGCAGATGAGGTGTTGCTGCAAACGTTCTTCTTCCGCTTTTTGGAAATTGCATTGGCGATGGGATTCGTTTTGACTCCGGGATCAACATGTCCGGCTTGGCCTATGCGCTTGAAAGAGCGGCGATAAATTGCAAGGCGCTTCGGTGAAAGCGACAGCGCTCATCGGATGCCTCGTTGAGGACGTCGAAATGGTGGCCCGGAATAACATGGCGCGTGATCCTAGCGTTCGACGACCCGCAGGCTGCTGCGTACCGGTTGGACTGCCATTTGAACTCTTCGGTTTCATCCTCTCCGTATGCGATCAGTTGCGGAGCGTTGGTACCCGCCGCAAGATTTATGGGACTTTGGCTGAATGCTTCCGCTTGATCCAGGTGAAGCTGATCATTGTTGGACGTCGAGAGCAGTGGCTCCAAGTCAAAGATGCCAGACACCAAAATGGCTCCCTTGAACATATCTCGCGGTAGCCCTTCTGCGAAGGAGGGCCAATCCGTCGTCATCATCATTCCTGAAATATGCGCTCCGGCCGAGTGGCCAACAATGGACAACCTTTCCCGATCTCCGCCCAGGCCATCGATGTTGTGCCACAGCCAGGCCATGGCCTTACGAGCCTGATCGACAATCTGGGTGATGCGAACTCCAGGGCAAAAATCGTAGTTGATCGCTGCGAAGGAAATACCGCTTTTTACAAACGATTCCGCAAGAAAGCTGTATGCGGATTTATCTCCTCTCTGCCAGTAGCCGCCGTGAATAAAGACTACCGTGGGCGAGGACTTCGGCTCAGCACTCGGGAAATAGTCCAGCCGATCGCGTGGGCCTGGTCCGTAAGCTAGATCCAGCCGGCACTTGCTGGATTGGCGGAATGCCAGACTTCGGCTATTCCAATCCGGAAGGAAATTCAGATCGGGTCGCAGATGCCCCAGCGCGTACTGCTTCTCTAGTCTGTCGTCTACCATGGCTGCCTGCCTGACGCTGATCATGAGTGAATACTTAGCCAAAAGCGCCGCCGGATAGGATGTTCGCCACAGCATCTATCTCGGCATCGAAGATGCTGCCGCCGTTATACGAGGGCCGCGCTATGGCTCGGGGCTAGGCCGAGCGTGAGGGCTTACCACCGCCAAATTGTCGGGAAAGCCCGTCCCAGCAGCTCGGGTAAGTACCGTCGAGCAAGTGTAACTGCGAAGCGTAGGCCGTGGCACTCAGCGGATAACGAGTCTCGAACATGAAGGCCATCGTTCCCGACAAACGCTCGGGGGCCAAGGCCTTATGGCTTGCCTTCTCGAAAGCTTCCGCATCGGGACCATGGGCGATCAGACCATTGTGCAGGCTCATTCCGCCCGGAACGAAGCCACCTGGCTTGGCATCGTAGACGCCGTAGATGAGTCCCATGACTTCGCTCATCACGTTCATGTGGTACCACGGCGGCCGGAACGATTCCTCCATCACGATCCAACGCTCGGGAAATATTACAAAGTCCACGTTGGCCGTCCCGGCGACCTCGGAACTCGCGGTCAGCACGGTATAGATCGACGGATCAGGATGATCGAACAGGACCGATCCGACTGGCGAGAACCGGCGCAGATCGTATTTCACTGGCGCGAAGTTGCCGTGCCAGGCGACGACGTCAAGGGGGGACTGCGGAAGATCCGTCACGTACAGGCGGCCGAGCGACTTCACGAAGAGCTGGCAGGGCTTCTCCTTGTCCTCGAAGCCGGCAACGGGCACGAGGAAGTCGCGTGGATTAGCAAGGCAGTTGGCGCCGATCGGGCCGCGTTCAGGCAGCGTGAAATAGTTGCCGTAGTTCTCGCAAACGTAGCCGCGGGCCGGGCCGTTCGGCAGATCGATCTTGAATTTCATGCCTTTTGGAACGATGACGATCTCACCCGGTATGGCGTCGAGAACCCCGCATTCAGTGAATACACGGATCGAGTTCTCCTGCGGCACGAGCAGCAGTTCGCCGTCGGCATTGTAGAGGTAGCGGTCCTGCATAGAACGGTTTGCGACATAGACGTGGGCAGCCATACCTAGCTGCAGGTGCACATCGCCCCCTGTTGCGATAGTCCGCAGGCCAGAGAGAAAGTCGCACGGCTCGTCCGGAATGGCGATCGGCGCCCATCGCAACTGCGCGATGGGCAGATTCGACTCATCGCGGCAAGGAGCGGTCCGGATCAGTCCGGCATCGACCTGACGAAAGCCGCGGCCATGCTGTACAGAGGGTCGGATGCGATAGAACCAAGTACGCTTGTTGCTCTGACGCGGGGCCGTGAACGCGCTGCCAGAAAGCTGCTCGGCATAAAGGCCGAGCGGCGCTTTCTGCGGCGAATTACGCGCCAAAGGCAATGCATTGGGCACAGCCTCGGTCGCAAAAGAGTTCTCAAATCCGGTCATATAGGCGGGTGAACCGTCGCGGGGCGAGAGAACGGCCTCACTGAACGCATTGGGTTGGACTGTCATGATTCAAAGCGCCTGTCTGGACGTGGAGTCGAGATGTTGATCATGCCGAGCCGTACCGGCTAGGTCAGTCCCATGAGCGGGTGACACGAAACGGCTTATCTCAGCTCACGAGCGACGCCTTGACGCGGTCGGCGCTTCGCCGGAAACTGATCGGGCGAGGCCCTGCCGTTTAGCCCCCGATGATGACTATCTCTCGCTGCGCTCGAGAAAGGTGTACTGCTTGCCAGTCGTCAGAGCGACAGAGGCTCACTCCCCCTCGAGTGTGCTGCTCAAGCGGCAATCTTTCCCCTCCCCAGGCAATCGTTGAAGCCGTAGTGGTGCTGACCAGGACGACCGTTGTTTGTATTAACGGTTGGCGCTCGAGGCCTCTAACAAACGTCAACGAAACGGTTAAGCCACTACCTTGAGAGATTCACTCTCCCCTGCCTTCCCAGCTAAGGCTCCGCGCACATGGTCGATGAGCCATAATAAATCGCTGGGCAGCTCGTCGCCGCGCCAGGCTACGTGCTGATCGGGTCGCGCCAACACAAGCTTCGTCGAATAAAGCGCGGATGCTTCTTTCGATACCACATCAAGCACCGTGAGCGGAACGCCTTGTTTCTGCGCGGCAGTAGCCAGCGGCCCGACATCGACCGATGGATCGAATCGCAACAATGTATATTCCGGCCCAAGAGCATCGTAGAGCGAGCGGCCGTCGTCGAACCAAAGATGAGGAACGCGACACCCGGGCACTGTCGACGACGTAAAGCCCCCAAGTGTGTAGGTCGGGTGTGCGCTACCGTCGTAAACGATCAACGGCGAACAGTCGTAGAAGTAACCAAAGTTCAGGCCGGCGGCCGCGAATTGCTTGGTATTCGTTTCGCAAGCAACACGGCCAGCTTCGGCGCGAGCCTGCTCCCCTTCGGGTCCTTCATCGAGGATATGAGCAGGAACAGAGCCGCGGCGCCGCGTCTCTTCTTCAGCTTGCGACATCGCCAGATGGGATACCTGCTCAGTGATGGGCCATCGTTCCGCCTCATAGGCGTCGAGTATTGCCGTAGGCGCCCAACCGTTGAGGTTCGCGGCGAGCAGCCAGGACAAATTCATCGCATCGGCAATACCGGCATTCATGCCGTAGCCAGCATACGGCGCCCAGAGGTGGGCCGCATCGCCCGCGAGAAAGATGCGCCGGTCGCGAAATCTTTCAGCGATCAGGCGCCGTCCGATCCAGTCTTGCTTCGAGATGACCTCATACGAAAAGTCAGGGCCGACGCCGAGAATCGCGCGAATGCTGCCATCACGATCTATTGCATCAAAATCGAATTGGTCGGGCCGCAAAAAATTGAAAATCATCCAAAGCTCGCGGCCGTCAATCGCGATCACATTGCCACTCAACTTCGGATTGAGAGAATATGTCATCCAGGCTCGTTCGTACTGCTGTTGAGCGATGAGCTGAGGGGCGCGAATGAAGGTCGCCTGCACGCGCATGAATTCTCCGTCGCCCTCCAGCTTGATGCCGAGCCCCCGCCTCACTGTCGATCGTGCCCCGTCGCATCCAATGAAATAGCGGGCGGAATAGATCTGAACTTCTCCGGTATCAAGATCGCGGCCCACGGCGGTGACTTGATCCTCGTCCTGGGAGAAACTCACGAGTTCTACGCGATTGTAGATTTTGACGCGCGGCGTTGCTGCGACGTAGTCAAATAGAATCGGCTCGAGCATGAGCTGATTCACGCGATGCGGAAGCTCTGGCGTTGGCCAGTTCGAGTCTGCGCCGGTCCGATCGGTGAAGCGGTCGCGCCGGCACGGGATGTGGATGCGACCACACTCACGCCCGGTAAAAGCGGTGCGGTAAGCAATTGCGTGCGGGTAATCCTCGGGTAGACCGGCGTTACGCAGCTTTGCGGCAACGCCAAGCCGTCGAAAGACCTCCATTGACCGAGAGCTGACATGGTTACACTTCGGGTCCGGTGCGTCGCCTTTGCGGCGCTGCTCAATGATCGCTACCTCGATGCCGCGCCGAGCAAGATCAAGTGCAAGCGTGAGGCCGACGGGCCCTGCACCGACGATCAGGACAGACGACACGCGCTCGCGGGACATGATAGACTTTCCTCGTTTAACGGCACACCGAGCTCACCGCGCCAACCAGCACCCATCACTCATCTTGAAGATGTTTAGGCCCGCTGAACCCGCAAAATGCGATCTGATCATGCGGACCCAGGCGGCTCTGGTCAGTCCCATGAACGGGTGACACGGGACAGCCCACGTCAACCGCGGGACGCCGCCGTGATACGGCCCGCGCATCGATCGAAGTCGACGGGAAACCCTGCCATATACAGCGCCCGGTGATGACGTTCTGGCGCCCTCCAGCAGCGTACACTGTTCGCCGCCTTTGAGCGACAGGGGCTCCTGTCCGGCGCGAGTGATTTCCGGAAGACGGCCTAGGCTTCGCAGCATGCCTGAGACTGTCACGGTTCCAAAGAGATCGCCTGCGATGTTGCGGCCGTTGCCGCCAGATGAGCGGGCATCTGCCCTACGGTCCGGTACAGTTCGTCCATCGGCACCTTGTCGAACACCATGGAGGCAAGCAGCGACACGTTCTACCGTTCGGTCGTTCGACTTGGCCGTTTTCCAGCTTTCAGCCCGGTGGGTTATCGGATTGGCTGCGTATGGACGTTCAACAAAGCGGGAATTCCTGAGCGCACCTTCTCCAACGCTCGCGCTAACGCACCGGGAAGCAAAGCTGGATCGTCGACCGCCTCGCCCCAGCCTTGACAGCATTCCGCCACTCTCTCAAAGGCCGGAGATGGATCAAGGTCCTGGACAGGCATAACGTTCACCCTCGATGCTGCACCGTCTGGATAGACGGCAAGCGTAGATTGCTTCACCGCCAGCCATTGGTGATTGTTTGCGACAATTGTCAGAATCGGCAGATTCTGCGCTCGCTGTACGTAATGAAAGGGAACGGGATTTCCGAACATGTACGAGCCATCCCCTACGATTGCAATGACATCGCTATTAGGTGCGGCGAGCTTCGCACCAAGTGCGGTGCCGAGACCCGCACCTAGTCCGCCAGCCGGCGAACTTCCGATGTAGCGGTCCTGACCCGCAAACTCCAAGCGACTCACTGCCGTACCTAGTTCATTGACAATGATTGATCCTTCGGACTTCGCTTCATTTATGCAGTGCGCAAGCCACGCTGGGTGGATGGGGGATTCTTCGCGCGAGCGTTGCACGAGGTTCGCCCTAGCTTGCAACGCCTTCGCCCGCTCCGCGGCAACCCGATCGCGTCTCTTGCGTAGAACGTCATCTTCGAGCAGCCCCAGTAGTTCATTCAACATCCTAAGTGTCGTCGCAACGTCACCGGCTACCAGCAGATCGGCTTCAAATTCCCGAAAGGGATGACGGCTCACTAGGGGATCAGTGCCGATATGCACCACCTTAGTGGTAGGCCTGGGTCTGGAAAGGCGTGGCAACCACGGTACCGCGCATTCGATAACCAGAACGAGGTCTGCGTCCTGAAGATGATGCCCAGGATCTTGCGCGAAACCAAGGTTCATCAAGTGATCGCTAGGTAGGTTGGCGTCCGTTGCATTGATCTGGAGAACCGGAATCGCCTGAGAATTGGAGAGCCTTGACAGCGCGGCCGCTCCTTCCCGCGTTCGGCCCGCCGACGATGTTAAAATCAGGGGGGCCTGCGCCTCGGCTATCATCCGTGCGACTTGATCCACGACATGTCTCGATGGGGCGTTTGACGTGACACCAAGTGGTCGCACGTTGTCCCGTCGCATTGGTACTGTTGCGTCGGCAAGTACCTCGCGCGGTAACGCCAGGTAAACCGGTCCGCGGGGCTCACTCATAGCTATGTCGAGAGCGCGATCGACTAGCGCTTCGATAGGCTGACCGGCTCTGAGTTCGTAGTCCCATTTGACGTATTCGCGAAGCATACCTCCCTGATCGAACGATTCCTGCCCCCAATGGATGTAGACGTCTCGTGAGGCGACATGTCCCGTCTCTGTTGCCGGCGTACGACCCGCACACAACAGAACCGGAACGTTGTCACGCGCCATATTCATGATTTGGCAGATTGCGTTCGCTGTTCCAACTGTAACATGTAACATTACGGCGGCCGGCTTCCCTGTGACGCGGTAGTAACCGTTCGCCATAGCCATCGCCAGATTTTCATGTGGCACTGTCACGAATGTCGGATACTTCCGTTCACCGTCGGCGGCCGACAAGACTTCGATGATTGGCGCAAAATCGGTACCTGCATTGGCAAACACGTATTCGACACCACGAGCTGCCAACCGTTGCAGGAAAGAGGACGCCGCGACCTGGGTCGGGCGCGATGAGATGCTTCTGATTTGAGTCATGCATGCCTCGCTGACTGTCGCGTTCTCGGGTGGTTAAATTTCGCTTCCATCCGAATAATGCCTCCTTGCAAGCAGCGCGCTGTGCACCGCAAAATACGAACGGCTCAAAGCCGGGTGCCTGCCGCACTTTGGTATCGAACGTCTTGGTCACCGTTGGTCCACAGAGGTGGACCGGGGATGACCGACTTCAACGCGCGGGCGACGCCGTGACACGGCCGGCGCATCGACCGAAACCGATGGGTGCGAAGTCCTTTCGTGCGCAGCGCCCGGTGATGACGATCTCGTCACCATCCTCGAGGAAGGTGCGCCGCTCGCCACCCGGTAGCGGCAGAGGCTCCTTTCCGGCGCGAGTGATCTCGAGAAGACTGCCCAGGGCGCCTGCCGCATCGCCCGAGACGGTGCCGCTTCCAAAGAGGTCGCCCGCTTCGATGTTGCAGCCGTTGCTCGTCAGATGAGCGACCATCTGCCCTACGGACCAGTACAGTTCGCGCGCGGAAGCCTTGCCGAGCACCGTGGAGCCGGCGTTCTCCCGTAGCATCCGCGTCGTTACGAGCCGCGTCTCGAGCACCACATCGACCGCACCGCCGGCCCGGTCTTGGTCATCGGAGAGATACGGCAGCGGCGCAGGATCGCCCGTTGGCCGTTCGCACAGCGGTACGCGGAATGGACGGAGAGCGTCCGCCGTCACTACCCAAGGTGAGATCGTGGTGGCGAAGCTCTTGCCCAGGAAGGGTCCGAGCGGCTGGTATTCCCACGCCTGGATATCGCGCGCCGACCAATCGTTGAGCAGACAGAAGCCGAATACGTGCCGCCAAGCCTCGTGCAGCGGCACCGGCCTGCCTCGCTCCGAATAGCCGCCGAGAAACACGCCGAGTTCAGTCTCGAAATCGAGCCGCTGGCTGGGCCCGAACGAGGGTGCTTCCTGACCATCTGCGCGCGTCTGCCCCGCCGGGCGGCTGACCGGACTGCCGCTGACGACGATGGTGGACGCACGGCCGTTATAGGCCACGGGCACGTATTTGTAGTTCGGCAGCAGAGGGGCGGTCGGCCGGAAAATGCTCCCGGCATTGGTGGCGTGCTGAATCGAGGCGAAGAAATCTACGAAGCTCCCCGGCCGTACCGGCAAGAACATGTCCACCCCGTCGCTTGCATGAAGATGCCGCGCAATACGCTCGTGATCGCCATTCTCGGTACACAATAGGTCAGACAACGCGAGGCGCAGCGCCGTCCATGCACGAGGAGCGAGCGACATCAGCGGCCGTAGATCGGGAGCGATCAGTGTGTCCGCGATGGGTTTGACCTCGCCCAGAAGTGACGACACCGCGGCGACGTCGAGGACATGGTCACCGATCGCGACACCGCCACGGGGAGCCTTGCCCGAGCCCGTTTCACGGAAAACCCCGAAAGGCAGGTTCTGTACCGGGAAATCGGAGTTCGCCAGGTTCGCGCTCGCCACCCAACTGAGGCGCAACGGGTCGTGGCTACGATCGAGGTCTGTATTAATCAACGAGTGCCTCCTTCATAGAAGGGGCAGTCTAGCGCTTCGGCCGATTGTTCTATGTCCCACAATCAAGTGACATCCGAGTTCTCGGGCCGCTCGACCGCGGCGACCAAGCGGCTCAGACCCGTGAGCCGGCAACACTCAACGATGGCCTCTGGTTCAGAATTTCAGGATCGAAACCTGCTGCGATCTTGAAGCTTCGGGCGATGCTTTCAAGCTCATGGCGCGGAATGATCTCTTCTATGGACGTGAAGCCGTTGGGTGCTCTTTCCTCCGCCATCTGCATGACTATTTCAGGCCCGTACTCGCGATTGCGAAGCATCACTTCCGTGACGACCGGCAACCGGTCCTTTTGGTAGTCGACCAACGCACGGGCGGGATCGAGGGGTGACTCGGCGAGGGCCTTCGCAAGCACCCTGGCATCAATGATCGCCTGGGTACCCGCCTGCGAACCGATCGGGCGCATTGGATGCGCGGCATCGCCCAAAAGAGTCACGCGTCCGAAGCTCCATTTTGGCAGCGCATCCCGGTCGACCTTCGGATGCTCGTAAATATCTGTGGTCTGTTCGATCAGACCTGTGACATCGATCCAATCAAACTTCCAATCCGCGAACGGTGGGAAAAACCGTTCCTTGGGAACTCGTCGGTCCCACACCTCTTGCTTGTCGAGGGTCCACTGACCACCCAGGACTGTCAACCAGTTGATCGGGGACTTGCCGGTGGCGGCGATCTCTTTGCTCATCGGGTATATTACGGTGCGCTGCTCGCGATGGCCTATCATCACCTGGGTGCGACCATCCAGAAAGGGATCAGCGATAACCGAACCGCGCCACTGGACGCGGCCGCTATCCACTGGCGGCCCTTCATTGGGGTATAAAATCCGGCGCAGCCGGGAGTTGATGCCGTCAGCTCCAATCAGGATATCGCCCTTGAAGGTGCCGGCCGACCTCTGGTTCTGCCGATCAATGAAATGCGCGCGAACTTCCTTCTCGTCCTGGTCGAAGGACTCGAAATGAAAACCGACATGAAGACTGTCCTCGCCGGCCCGTTCGCGTAGCGCCGCGAGCAGGACGGCCTGCAGGTCGCCGCGGTGAATTGAATATTGCGGCCATTTGTAGCCGGCACGGAGACCGCGTGGTTCGCTCCAGATCAATTGGCCGAGCTTGTTGTAGTAGGAAAGCGTGGAGGTCTCGATCGCGGCGGCAGCGAGACCTTCGCCCAGCCCAAGTTCGGTGAACTCACGCACCCCATTCGGTTGCAGGTTAATACCCTGACCGAGCGGCTTGATGTCGCGGACCGTTTCGAAAACCTCAACATCAATGCCGGCTGCGTGCAAACTTAAGGCGGCAGTGAGCCCCCCGATCCCGGCTCCAATGATAATGGCCTTCATCAAGATCTCCACCCTGGTTGGATTAGTGAGCAGCGTCTACCGTCGGCCGGCCGCCATCATTACATCCCGGTCGGACACGTCACCTGTGCGGATGGACGTGTTTTCGACCTTCGAAAAGATCGGCCTGGATGGCATCGGTACTCACTAATATTTTGGCATCGCAGGCGCGTCTCATATGACCTCTATCCCGCGTATTTCACTTCCGATGTGATCGTCGCCGGCCAGTTTCGCTTTAGCTGCCAAAACACGGTGATCAGACTAAGCCCACCGACCGCGGCAAGAGTACCACCCGCGGTCGCTAGGGCGTATACCAGCGCGTCAGACCCGCCGCCGAACCACTTGTCGGCCAGCACAGCAACGAAAGTGGGAGCGAGCGCATAACCAGTAATACCGACCCAAGAAAAATGGATTCCGGAGATTTTCCCAATTGTCGTGCTGGGCGACACATGCACCATGGTCGCCGTGCCAACGGTGAATAGGGCCGACGCAAGCAGATTGAAGAGAGCCAGCATCGTCCAGGTCAAAATAATCGAATTGCTAAAGGGCGCTACGACGGCGGGAATTGCAATGAGGACGCATCCGATCGCGCCGACCAATGGCACCCCGGGCTTACCTAACCGTTTCAAGGCGAAATCAATGACAAAGCCTGAGAGAAATTGACCGGCCGTACTCAGGAACAGAATGATCAAACCGAGTGCGAATCCAATCTGACTGGGCGGAATATGCCATGTCCGCCCGAGAAACGCCGGGACCCATGACGAGTATCCGACCAACAACATGATCGTTGCGCCGTTGGCGATAAAAAGCGGAACGAAGATCATCCAACGTGAGCGCAGGTCATCGAATGCTTGCCGCACGGTCGCTTCCTGACCGGTGGCCGAGGGACGACGCTTGGGTTCTGGAAAGGTGAACACCAGCACGGCGATCGGCAGAGATAAGAGCCCGCAAGTGATCAACACCACCTGCCAGCCGTGGAATGATCCCACGGAATCGCCGACGAGGAGAAGGATCATGCCTCCTCCAAGCAGAGCCAAGCCACCGCCCACGCTCGCGCCCATCGACCAAACTCCAATCGCCCTCCCTCTGAATTCCGCATCGAAGACGTCCCTGATCAAAGACAACGCGGCCGGGCCAGAGACGGTCTCGCCAGTCGCGACCCCCAGGCGTCCGACGAAAAGCGTCGTATAGTTGACAAACGCACCGCAAAACATCGTCGCGGCACCCCACAAAGTTATCCCGGTCGCCAGAATCTTACGACGGGAGATCTTGTCGACCAGTGAACCGACTAATGGTGTTATGAAGAAGTACGGCAGAACGAACGCGGCGCCGATGAGAAAGCTCATCTCGGTATCGGTGATACTGAGGTCGCGTTTGATGGGCTGCACCAGCAGCGGCAAGACGTTTCGGTCGATGAAAGCGACCGCATTGACGAGGCACAGGATCAGCACCATCCTCCATTGGACCCCCGTCGGTACAGCTGACGTAACGTTC
Source organism: Bradyrhizobium sp. 197 (assembly GCF_023073375.1). Classification (NCBI taxonomy): domain Bacteria; kingdom Pseudomonadati; phylum Pseudomonadota; class Alphaproteobacteria; order Hyphomicrobiales; family Nitrobacteraceae; genus Bradyrhizobium; species Bradyrhizobium sp. 197. The sequence continues at coordinate 130,461 of NZ_JADPJJ010000144.1, forward strand.
GACTGCATTTTGTTACTCCCCCCTGATTGTCGTTTTAGGTTGATATGGTTTTCAATCGCACTTCTCGAGGCCGCCAATGAAATACGATTTGCCCGTTCGAACGCATTGACCGTCACCGCGCCCTTGAAGCAAGCGGTATCGCGGCCATCAGGATGACGAACTGCCGTTGAAAAAAGCCGTTGAGATGCTCGCACAGTTTCGCAAAACATCGTTGCCGCAATTCAAGCGGTATCGTCGCATCGGTACCTCCGCGTCGGGAGACGAACCTCGCTGATCACATAGAGCGTCTGTCCTCCAATGATTTTTACGCCGAGCCGGCCGTCCAGGTTCAATCGTCGTTGCGACGGTTGCCCATTTCAGCGCGCTCGGCGCTCGCCGTGAGCGGTCCGTCTCTGTTCCGGATTTCCCTTCGCCGTCACCTTACAGATCAGCCGCTTGTGGCGTCCCGTGAACTTGCCCTTTTTCACCGGCGTAGCCGAGGCGTCGGGACAGGCTTTGGCCTGCGACACATAACGTCTTTGCGAGCGGACTATCGAGACTTGGCTCGAACTGCCCCGTGTCACCGATTGCCGTGATTGTAAGGACCGCATGTCCGCTAGCGTCAAGCACGGGCACGCTCAGGGCGGAGTCTCCGCCGCCGAGGCGGTTGATAGTGATAGCTAGACCATGCGCGCGTGCACCATGTAAATCCGCGCTCCAACGTTCGATCGCTGAAGACGCCAGCTCTGCTTCGACGAACGGTTCGATCACGCTCTTCGGCAAATGTGCGGCAAACGCGATCCCCGGTGCCGTCAATGTGACCGGAAGCACGAGTCCGACAGGCAGGGTCTTCCTCGGCGAAGTCAGTGATGGCGCCCAGTTTATCACAGTCGGTCCGTGGCTACCCCAGACGGCGAGAGCAAACGAATGGTCGAACTCCGCAGCCAACCGCGCTATAGCGCGGCCGCCAAGACGCATTGCGTGAAACGGACCGTCGTCGGGCGATTTCCCGCCAGGTAGCGGAGCCAGGTCATGAGTATCCGCGACCAGGTATTTGCCGCCACCAAACACCAACGGCTTCCGGGCCGTTCTCCGGATCTGCTCTACCTCCCCGAGGAATATCGTGTGATCGCCGCCGGGAATTGCCGAAACAAACCTACAAGCCAACCACGCGCTGGTGTCCTTGAGGATGGGAAGGCCGTGGATTCCAACCTCTATTTCCAGATTCGAGAACTTGTCCGGACCCGAGCGGGCGAACCTGTTCGAAAGGTCGATCTGATCTTCAGCCAAGATATTGATGACGAAGCGGCCGCTCTTCGAGAAGATCGGGTGGCTCGGCGACGAATTGGACTGGCTCCAGAGCACCAACGGAGGATCAAGAGAAACCGAGCTGAACGAATTCACCGTCAGCCCGTGATAGCGCCCCGTCGCATCTACCGTCGTAACTACGGTCACCCCCGTGACGAAGGAACCCAATACATCGCGAAGTTCTCGATGGTCGAATTGGTAGGTCATCAGCTTACCTGGCTCTAGCAGGAGACTTGGCGACTTAAGCCGCCACCGATTCGACAGCCTCAAGCGCTGGCATCACCTCTTTCGAGAACAGCCGGATCGAGGCAGAGGCATCGGCAAAGGGCATGCTGCCGAAAACGAAGCTCCCCATGAAGTAATTGAACCCACCCCGATTAATCTGATCAGCCAGCGCGGACGTCACGGTCGTCGGAGAGCCCGCTACAGCCTGGCCGCTCTCGACAAGACTGTCGAAATCAGGAGGAAGCTTCATCCTGATCGGTTGGGCGTTGTTCTTCACCCACAGCTTCATGAAGCTGCTGTAGAATGTCGGCCATGCTTTGCGCCCGATCTCGCGAGCTCTGTCGTCAGTATCCGCGACGACCACGTAACGGTTGATTCCGATCAGCGGCTCGGGACGGCCGTCAACATCCGCTTTGTTCCATTCGGCACGGTAGGCGTCGGAAATTTCCCGCAAACGCGGCGCCGGTCCGCCGCACACAACGTTGAAGTTATTCTGTGCTGGCCACGCCACCGAGTCCGGCGATCCGACGGCGTACCAAATCTGGGGATGCGGTTGCTGGAAGGGCTTCATCTCGACGGCGAGGTCCTTGACCTGCCAGAATTCCCCCTCATGCGTCAGCGAATCCGACTTGAAATACGCTCTTACGATCGCGAGGGCCTCGGCGTACATCTTCGCCGCCTGCTCGGGCTCGACCCCGAGCGCTGCGAGCTCAAAGGGCGAAGCACCGCGGCCAACCCCGAACTCGAATCGACCCTTGCTCAGATGGTCCAGCATGCAGATCTCTTCCGCAAGGCGGACAGGATGGTAGAGAGGCAGCAGATACACCAGCGGACACAAACGCAGATTTCGCGTACGCTGCGTCAGCGCGGACATCAACACGCTCGGAGAGGGCGCCGTGCTCAGCGAGGTCCCGTGGTGCTCGCTCATGTGATAGCAGTAGAAACCGCTCACATCGTAAAGCTCCGCCAGCTTCAGACGCTCTTCGTATTGCTGAGCCAGCGGCAAGCCGCCGCAATCGTTCTGGTCGAATATGCCGAACTTCATCACAGGATGCCTTCTAGGTCAGAACGTCGCCCGCAGTTTGCTATTCACATCCGCCGGTCTTTAATACGGTTCCGTGCTCTCTAATGCTCGGCATCTCAATTTTCGGTAGTCGACGCGAGCGCCCCCGGTTAAGCACAATTCACGCAAGTTAGATGTCACATTCCGATGTGACATCTGAATGCGACCGGCGCCGGTCGCTCATACCGCTGCGCGGACATTGCCTATGCGGTAGCGACTCCGTTGCTTGTCGCATTTGGATTTCCGCATCGCATTCAGATACGAGGGACGCGCGCATCGAATATGCCAGAATTCAAACGATGCGCGCGTAACGCCGCGCCTGGTTCGCCGCTTCGCGCGATGAGTCGCGCTACTTTCCGCTCGGAATGAGAATTTGAAACTCGTTCCCATCCGGATCGGCGAACGCCACGACCGTGCCGTGGGGTCCTACGTCACGCAGGGTGAGGAAACCGGTTTGCCCGCTTTTGCCATTCCGAACCTTCTGCCGAGATCGCGTCTGCAGCGACACCTCGAGTTCGCGCTGATCAGACGTTCGAGGCCTATTAGAATGGTACAACGCCATGCGTTGGACAGCGATTTCAGATGGCCGTATCACGGCATCGCTCGCGGCTCGAAAGTCGGCTCTGTGTCACCCGTCTATGGGACTGACTAATCGGCGCGGGCCGGTATGATCAAATCGTCCCCGACAACCTTCGTGGATTTTGACCGCTGTTCCGTTGATCGGCCGGCGCATCTGTCATGATGACAATCGCGCACAGCTGAGCTGCCGGATTTGCTTCGTCTGGCAGGCAGTCCCGTATTGTGGAATGAGCCAATTCGCCTTGGAGTTTCGCCTTGACCGAGAACGCCTCCGCGACGCGTGCATCTTCGTCGAAGCGGCTGGAACCCCTTCGTAACATCGACGCTGGTCCGCTCAACATTGCCTATTACGAGGCGGGCCCGGCCGACGGGCCCGCCGTAATGTTGATGCATGGCTTCCCTTACGACATTCACAGCTATGTCGATGTCGCGCCGATCCTCGCCGCACAGGGCTGCCGCGTCGTCGTTCCCTATCTGCGCGGCTACGGCCCGACCCGGTTTCGCGAAGAAGCCACACCACGCTCAGGCGAGCAAGCGGCCATGGGCGCCGACATGATGGCGCTGATGGACGCGCTCGGGATCCAACGCGCGGTGTTCGCGGGCTACGACTGGGGCGGCCGCGCTGCCTGCGTCGGCGCAGCGTTATAGCCGGAGCGCTGCATCGGCCTCGTATGCGTCAATAGCTATTTGATCCAGGATATCGCCGGAGCGATGGTGCCGGCGCGGCCGGATCGCGAGGTGCCGCTGTGGTATCAATATTACTTCCAGCTCGAGCGCGGCCGGGCCGGCCTTGCCGCCAACCGGCGCGGCATCGCCAGAATATTATGGACGCAATGGTCGCCGAACTGGAAATTCGACGATGCGTGTTTCGAGCGGACGGCAATCGCCCACGATAATCCTGACTATGTCGATGTGGTGATCCACAGCTACCGCCACCGCTTCGGTCTTGCCGACAGCGATCCGCAATATGCTGACATCGAGCGCAAACTGGCGGCACAGCCTGCGATATCGGTGCCGTCGATCACGCTGGATGGGGACGGCGATGGCGTCAGCCCAGCAACCGACGGCAGCTGGAGCGCACCGAGATTTACGCGTTCCCGCGTCCATCGCGTGGTGCCGCGCGCCGGACATAATCTGCCACAGGAAGAGCCCGAGGCGTTTGCCGCTTCCGTTATGGACCTGATAAAGGCGTAAGCGATGTCATTTTCCGTTGACTGTCAACGCGGCCTACTTTTTCGCGCGGCCCTACCGGGAGGTGCGATCCGGGCGTTCGCGCAAGGGAGCGCACCCCGGCGCGAGCGCGTGCGCCGTCGTCAAAGCGGACGGGGCTGTTGCGCCACGTCGATGCCGGCGTGCTCAACATTCCCCATGTGAAAGAAGGCCCGAAGGACGGACCGGTTGCGATCCTGCTGCACGGCTTTCCCTACGACATTCTCAGCTACGTCGACGTGGCGGGGCAGGATTGCCCCTTCATCGTCCCCTATCTGCGCTGCTTCGGCGCGACGCGAGCCAACTTGATATATTCCACCGGGCCGGCCAAGAGCGACGCTGGGAGGATTCCAAATGGATCGCACTTCCACTGCAATACGAGAACACACGTAAGAGAGGACTCTGAGCGACGACCAGGACAAATACCGCTGCTGCGAAAAATGAGATCCGATTTGGTCGCTTTGCGCGGTAGCCAACAGCTCTACTCCAGTAGCGAGGTTTTACTCAAGGAATGCAGCCCGCAGCCAACCCTTGGTTCATTAGCCAACTGCCAGCGGTTTAGTCGCTACGCTTGCGCTCCGACGCAATCGCGGAGCTGACCAGTTCCCAATCCACGATCATTTCACGAAGAACGACCGCCGCAATTCCAGAACCCTTCTCTACAGTATCGAACCGATGCCAATCCGCCCACGTATCTTGGCGTTGAGGGTACGGAGGGAGCCCTCCCCGTTCACTCTGGTTGCGGGAAGCCTGCCTCACGAAAGCGGGCCCCCCAGATGCCAGACTTTCCTGGAGCGATAATGCCCTTGGGATCGAGGGCGTTCTTGATCGCTTCGTTGAACCGGCGCTGAGCGTGATCATTGAAGCCGAACTGGTCCGCGGCAGGGTCCATGAAAGACAGGTGAGCCCGGTAAGCGCCATAGCCCCGCTTTCCGGCTACGACGACCATCCGTTTGGCGTGTGCGTAGGCTCTCTGCACCTGCCCCTCATCGGTGGTGTCGAACGGAATTATGTTCACAGACGCGGCGGATCGAGCGTTGATCGGTACGATTCCGACGAGATAGTCAAATCCCGCTTCTGCGCTCATCTTCGTGAACAGGTCTTGAGCGGCCCTGGCGTGCTCCCCGGTGAGCGGGATAACCGGTGAGAAATCGACGTGCCCGCCAGTGTCACCTCCCGACCACCCTGACATCTTGTTGAGGTCAGTACTTGGCACGCCGATCATCACGCGCTCCACCGCGCTCGGCAGGGACTCGAACTCGTCGGCACCGTGCTTCTGCCCAGTGACTCTGACACTCGGAATGGACTCGAAGCGCTTCTTCAGCTTCGCGAAGTTGTAGTCAACGATTGGCTCGTCACCATAAAGCGCGAAGCGCATCATCCATCGACCGACGTCGAGCGCTTTCGCGATCTTGTCGATTATTTCTTCTGGCACCGGCCCAGCGCCGTCATACCAGTCGGTTCGGGCGCTGTTTTTCGATGCGATGCAGAGCGTGTTATTCATGGAGGGACGCATGTTGATGGTGCCTGCGAGCATCAGTTCTCGCAGCGCATCGACCACGGCCGGCATCTGCGCGTCATCCCACACCTGAAGCCACAGCGGCATGTAGACCTCGGGCTTCGGCATGAGCCAGTAACCCATCTTCGTCACGACGCCGAAATTCGATTGCATGAACAGCTCAGTGGATGTCGGTCCGAAGCCGCGCTTGTACAGAGGCCACGTCGGATTGTTCTCCATCGCACCCGAACCTGTGCGCAGGAGGTCGCCGTTTGGGAGAACGACCTCGAACCCACAGTGCGACGCTTGGTCGATGCTGTAGGGCATGTAGGTCTGTCCGTGTTCGAGCGTGTTCGACACAACACCACCCCAGCCGATCTCGACTATAGACGCAGCGAGGTTGTGTCCACCTGCCTCGATAGCCTCGTAGAGGTCAAACCAACTCACACCAGGCTCGACGATCGCGTATCCGAGCTTCTCATTGATCTCGAGCACCTTGTTCATGCTGCGAAACGACAACATCAGCGCGCCCCGAACCCGCGGAGCGGCGCCGCCATACCCATTGTTCTTGCCCCGCCCGAGCGGCCAGAGGGGCACGCGGTGTTCGTTTGCGATTCGCATGATCGCCTGAACGTCTTCGACGCTGGTGGGGCTGACTACACCGCATGGCACATTCACCGCTGCCCCGGAGAACTGGAACGGATCCTGAACGTCCGCCAGGTCGTCGGTGTCCAGCTTCTCCGGCCCGATCGCTGAAGCAATGGCGGCAAGGGCCACACGGAGCGACTCGCCTGTCAAGCCGAGTGGAATCGGTATGTTCGCATCACTGTTATCGTCGTTCATCGTTGACGGATCTCCCTACACGAGGTTGCCTGAGGCACAGGATCTGCACCATCCTTCATTGAACCTCCATCGGTACACCTGACGTAACGATCGACTGCATTCTGTTGCCTTCCCTGATCGTTCTGTTTTTAGTTTGTCACGGTTCGCATTCGCGGTTCTCGAGACGTTAGGCCCTGGCGTTCTACTGACCAGCGACTTGTGTGGTCCCGCAGACCTCCTCTCTTTCAGCTACGCGCCGGGATCGGCTTTCGCCCTCGGCGGATATCACCTTTGCGAGCGGAACATCGAGACATGGCTCGAGCCGACCTGTGTCACCGCCTGCCGTAATTGTCAGGACCCGCACTCCTTCCAAATTGTGACAAGTTCGATCGGTGTGCTCGCTGGGCATCGGAATGCGATGCAGCTGGCCAGGATCGCGGAATCGAATGGTCAGTCGCGTAACTTTGCACTCGGGATGAGAACCTGGAAATCGTTCCCGTCGGGGTCGGTGAAGGTTGCGATCGTGCCGTGGGATCCCATGTCGCGCAGAGCGCAGAAAGTGCCACCCGCATCTTCGACCTGCTGCCGGATGCCCGCCAGTTGTCCCGTCTTGAAGACAACTACGACGCTTTGGGCTCTCCCACCGGCTTCCTCGGGCGAACTAAGCGAAAACGACACGTTTCCAGTGTCGAACTGGCACCAGGAAGATCGGTCGCGGAATTTCGTGACCAAGCCAAGCGCATTTTCATAGAATCGCTGAGCCCGATCCATGTCCTCGACGACCACATAGACACCGCCGATACCTGTCGTCTGCATCGTTCTTCCTCCTCGCCTATTTGCGCACTTCCTTTGGATGGCCGCATTTTCATCAAGTTCGCGATCGAACAGACCTGACGTAGCGGTTCACGTAAGCGGCTGAACTTGATTTCGGCCTGGCTAAGGCCGTTCGAGCAGCGCCTCGTTCATCACAGGAATCAGACGGCTCGGATCGGTGATGACACTGCCATGAGCGGGGCATATCATCTTGGTCAAGTACCTATCGAGCATCTGCCTAAGCTCAAACACGACCGTGCTGTTATCCGCAAATCGTGACCAGTAAAGTGCCAGGTCCAGTATCTGACGCGCGTCGCGCACCGTCGGCTTTTGCGAGAGCTCTTCGCTCAAGAGAACGCACTCACTGGGATCGGCGTGAGAGAACGCGAATCCATCAGAGACAAACAGCGCCTGATCGCAATCATCGTAGGCCCAATACGACGCCTTGAGATCCCGGATCACCGCAGGCAACACCGTTATGAGACGTCCACCCAAATCAATGACATCGCCAGTCTTATTCTGCTGAAATCGCTCTCGTTTATACTGGTCGGGAAAATAGAGGTGTAGGTTCCGTGTTTCGCCAACGACTGTGGCGCGAGGGAACGATTCCAATAAAAGCCCGAGGTTTCCCGAGTGCGGATACTCTTCATGGGTCGGAAAAATATAGGTTAGACCCTCGCCCACAACAGACCGGATGTATGAGGCGATCTTCTTGAAATCCTTTGGATGCCCTGTATCGATGAGCATGCTACTGCTTTCACCAACAACAAGGTAAGCAGAAAGATGCGTGTGAAACGCATTTCCGGCAACCGCCAGGTGAAAACATCCCGTCATCAAATGAATGCTTTCCGTAAGCTTTCGCGCCCCGAAGCCAACATATTTCATATCATCCTGCATAGCCTGCTCCCGTGACATTCGATCCAAATTGGACGATCAGCGCGACAACGCAGACGACGCATGAAGCGGCAGATCGCGTGCATCCAGCATCTTCATTGCCTCGATCAAGGCTCGCAATCGCGAGTCCACGGCGTCTGCTCCCAGGATGACCTGCCCCCGAGTAGGCGCCAGAATCTCGATATCCCTCTTTGCAAAATAGTCTTCCAGGGTTTCAATGATGCCACCCAAGCGTCCCCGAGAGAGCCACTCGAATTTTATGGCGAGCTCACGCAGCATCAAAGCTGTCATCTCATCCTTGCTGAGGACGTCCGAGTTCGTGCGGATCTCAGGCCTCTCAGATACCGATGAACAAAAAATATCGGAACAGAACAGCGTACGGGTGTGTGAATCGTGCAGCCAGAGCGACGGCAGCACACGAAGCGGCGTTTTAAACGGTTCAAGGCGGACTTGTCCGTTAATTGAGATGCTCTCGCCTTCGTCCGCGGCAATACATTGCACTCCAAACTCGAGCATCAGCAATTCGGTACTGCGCTTGTCGAAGCTCTCGGAGCGAGATTCAGCAGAATCACTCGGAAAGAACTGCAAAGCGCTCATCTGCGGCGCCGAATGAACAGCTTCGATCCCGAAGTCTTTAACCAGGTTCGGGATATTGCACACGCATTCCGGCTCATTGCGCGTAACCGCGATCCTCTTGAAACTATCTCCATCACGCAGCTGGCTCCGCAGTTGCTCGCGAATGATCGCATGATGAGCAGCCGCACCCGATTCCACCAAGAGACAGTCGTTTCCGCTCCTCAACAGATATGAGTTGTATGCAACGAATTTCCCACGGTCGTCCGCTGGATACCAGCTAATCCGTTCGTCGATCTGCTCGACGCCGCCCAGCAGAAACACCTCACCTTGGACGATTTCAGTTGTCTGGTCTCGCATCCCAAATCCCTTTCGTATAGACAAGCATCGAAGCTTCGACCGCGAGTTCATGGCACTATTCGCGGTTAAGAGCGCTTGTCTGCGGAGACGACGCTCTCGGCCAGAACACTCTCGCGAATAACCCATTGAATGCGGAGCAACACGCGTGACGAGCCTCGAGCAGCGCGGACAGAGACAATATCGAGCGCCAGAGCGGCACGCCCGCAAGTATCGCGCCGATCCGACCCATTCGATCGCCTGCCATGTGATTCCCCCGTCAACTACTGAACTCGACCCAACACCGCTCGCCACACCTGCCCCTAAGTCTTGGAAAACGACCTCGACATCAAGGCTGCGTCCGGAGAAAGCCGGCTATTTCCTCGTAGAGCTCTTCCGCACGAGGAACGGCGCCAGACGACCAAAATGCCCCGTGAATGAGGCCATCGATTCTGGTGACGCGAACGTCGACGCCAGCGGCCGCTAACTTGGCACCGTACGCTTCGCTTTCATCGCGGCTGGGATCGTACTCCATGCTGACGATCAGGGTGCGTGGAAGGCCTACAAGGTTCCCATCGATCGGACTCGCATAGGGATTATTTCGGTCGGTCGCGGCCGAAATGTAATGATCCCAGAACCAAGACAATGCTGCGGTGTGCAGGAAGTATCCTTCAGCATGCTCACGCATCGAAGGATAGTCTGCTTTTGCGTCCACAACGGGATACAGCAGGATCTGACCGGACAGCTTCGGACCACCCCGATCACGCGCCATCAGGGTTGTCGCTGCAGCAAGATTACCTCCAGCGCTATCGCCCGCAACGAAAAGCTTTTCGATGTTTCCGCCAAACGAAGCGATGCGATCGCCTACCCATTTCATAGCCGCATACGCATCCTCCACTGCAGATGGAAACTTGTTCTCGGGAGCCAACCGGTAGCTGGAAGCAACAACGATCGCACCTGTTTTGTTGGCCAAGGCGCGGCATGGCTCATCGACCACGTCAAGTCCTCCGCCGACCCATCCACCACCATGAAAATAGACTATAACCGAAAATGGTGCCTGCCCCTTCGGCACGTAGATGCGCGCGGGCAGTGCTCCGGCAGGGCCGGGGATGTCGACGGAATGCACCTTGGCAACTTCTTGCGGCGGCTTTTGCATTCCGACCGAGCTCCCAACAGCTCCGCGAAACTCATGGAGATCCATCAACTCAAACGATTTTGCTCCGGCCTGCTTTAGAAAGGCGATCAGCTCGCTCACGTGTTGATCAAGTGCCATAGTGCCCTCCGCTTGCAATCATAATGATCTTGCAGGCCGGGCCCCGTTGCAGTCGGGTAGCCGCCGCCTGAACTTCGATCGGTCGCTTCGCTCGTTCGTGACGTTCGTGTCTTATCGCCCGGCCGCGGTGCTAACCGGCCCAAAGCGGTAATCGGCGGCAACGACCGCATTCGTCCGCTGGTAGAATTCCGTCGCGGTGAACGGGTAGTTTTGACCTACTCGTCCATTGGCATCCTTGTACCAGCTGTTCACCTTCGAATATCCCCAGGCTCTGGCCCTGTTTGCTTCGTCCAAGCGTCGGTCGTAGCCGCTGAATACTTCTTCGCGTACATCCATCACGCCAGCGTCCTTTTCCAGCATTACACGCACGGCATCGACGATGTATTTCGCCGTCAGCTCGGAAAACATCACAATGCTTGCGCCATGCACCACCAGATTCGTATTCGGGCCATACATACAGAACATGTTCGGGAATTGCGGGATCGTCATGCCGAGATAGGCGCGAGCACCGTTCTTCCAGGCATCCTGAAGCGAACATCCGTTGGCCCCACGAACCTTAATTGGGAAGAGAAACTTGGAGGCCTGAAAGCCCGTACCGTAGACAATTACATCGAACTCGTGACTGTTTCCGTCTGCACACCCGATCCCACCAACCGTAATCTCGGAGATCTTCTCCCTAATCACATCGACATTGTCGCGCATCAGTGTTCTTGCCCATGTTCCGTTGTCGCGAAGGATGCGCTTCGATCCAACCGGAGAGTTCGGAATAATGGCTTCGCGCAAATCTGGGCGCTCCGCAATCTGGGCTTCGAGCCATTGCTGGAGTTCCTGCCGAACGAAGTTATTACTCTCGGATACCGCTTGCTCGCTGGCTGCATAGTTCGGATCAACGACGACGTGCTCCAAGATTCCGGGCGTCTGCAAAATGAGCAGACTTCCGCGATACCATTGTGCGTAGCCAGGAAGGTTCTCGAACAGCCAACGCTCACTTCCCTCCACCGGCTCGTGTAGATTCGGCGTCGGCAACAACCAGGTCGCAGTTCGTGCGAACACCGTAACCTTCGCGGCGACACTCGCGATCTGAGGAATGAACTGACACGCACTGGCGCCGGTGCCGATGACTCCGACCCGCTTACCTTGAAGATTGAGGTTATGATTCCATTGCGCCGAATGAAATGACTCACCCTTGAAACTATCGATACCGGGGATCTCCGGCAATTTCGGGCGGTTGAGCTGACCAACCGCGAAGACGATCATGTTTGGCGACACCGTTTCGGTCTTGCCGGCAGAATTGACCGTCAAGTTCCACACTTGCTCCTTGTCGCTCCAGACCGCCTCCTGGATCTCTGCCCCGAATTTGACATGCTCGTAAAGACCGTTGTCGTTCGCGACTTGCTGGAGGTACGACAAGGTTTCATTGCGTAGACCGAAATAGTCCCGCCAGACGCGCGGTGCCGAGGCGTAGCTGTACACGAAGCTGTTTATGTCAACCCTGCAGCCCGGATAGTGATTTTCAAGCCAGGTGCCGCCCACGTCACCGTTCTTCTCATAGATCGTGAAGGGTATTCCGGCTTGCTTGAGCCTGATTGCCGCGATGATGCCGCTCTCGCCGGCGCCGATAATAGCGACATGAAACGGACGATCTGGCGCGATGATTTCCTTGTTCCATTGCGGCTGACGCAGATCATACCCATCGAAGATCAGTTCCTCCGCGAGTAACGGAATCAGAGGTTCGATGGAGCTGCCGAGAAACCACTCGCCAATGCCGCGGAGAAGATCATACGTTGGTCGGGCGGGAGGCTGCCCACCGCGCTTGCTATGATCGGCCAGGCGCCGATAGCACTCCTCGCGAATAAGGATTTTCTCTTCGTCGGAAACCTTACACTGGGCCACGCCGAGCACATCGACGGGACGCCATCCGTTGCGAAGCACCGAAAGATCGCCTGTCGTGTGGGCGGTGGTCATAAGAAGCGTTGGCAAGTCCGCTCCGCGCTGAATATGGTGTTGCAACGCGACTCCGTGGGATAGACCTCGCTGCGGACCCGCGGCCTGAAGTGTTTTCAATTCTTGCACGGTCATATTGGCCTCCTCCGCCGACGGAATGCCCGCTTGCTCGACGCCCGCTGCGGACCCAATCTGGAGTCTGATAGTTAGACCGCAAACGCGCGTGCTGCTTGACATCGAAGGCGAAACGGCTTTGCCTGCAGAGCACTGTCGCGAGCGCCGACAATGCATCGGTCGTGGCCCTGGTCGATGAATCGCATGATGCAATGGCCCCCAGAGTCCAAGCGTTCTGACCGCGCCGAGCGCGCAATCGCGAAACTCTCGCGCACCGCATTACTATGGCCATCGGAATGTAATGAAAGCGCTTCCGAAAAAACGGCGTGCCGGATGCGCAAACCGTTCAATCTGACGACAGTTCTACGTGGCCAATAGCACGAAAGATGGCGACGCTATCTGCGATCGCCGGCTCGATGGTCGAGGATCGCGTTCTGTAGACAGTCGCACTCGGCTAAGATGTCCGTAGCCTGTGGCGGCGTAGAGGCGGACGACGCATGGCCGGAGCGATCCAGCCGGTCACGCCTCCGTGCTACACCTCAATTCAGATCGAGGTATCGACTGACTTCTACGAGGTTGCTGTCGGGATCCCGAAAGTAGAGCGAGATCATCTTGCCCTCGGCACCGTCGCGCTCAATCGGTCCGAGCTCGATCGGGACGCCGCAGCTTTCGAGATGGGCGCGCATCTCTTCTACCGGCATCCGGGTGATGAGACAGAAATCGGCGGCGCCCGACGTTGGTGCCAATGCCTTCGGATCGAAGGTGCGGCCGACTTCATGAACGTTGATCTTCTGCTTTCCGAACGTCATGGCTGTGGGGCCCGCAGAATCGATGCGCTTAAACCCGAGAACGCGCTCGTAGAAGGCACACGTCTTTTCGAGCGACTGGACGGTGATCACGAAATGGTCGATACGGTCGATCATTGTCCGGCCCCAAAAAAGCGTCGAATGCGTGATATCATGAGGAGAGCCCCGTCTCGTTAGGCTTTAAACAATGGAACAGACCCATTTGGGGGCTCATGCTAACCGGAAAACGTGCGTGCTGCTTAACATCGGAGGCGAAACGGCTTTGCCTGCAGGGCACTGTTGCGGCCCCGACAATCCATCAAGGGCCACCAGGGTCAAGAAGCCGCATCGAATGATCGACTGGCAGGATCTGAGCGTCCACAGTGAGCGGAGTACGCGAGCATAGCACCGCGACTGCATCAGCCATTCGGATCCAATGAAATGCTTGGCGGAAGGACGGTGCGTCGGATTTTGGCAAGCCATTCAGCCAGACAGGAGCGCCCTGTAATCAGCCGTAGTAGAGGTACGACGCAATCTGCCGTCGCTGGATCTTCCGCTAGTTGGGATATTGCGGGTCAGCCGTGGGTTGTTGCGTGTTTCGCGGCATGACGTCGCGTGGCGATCGTCCGAACGCTTCGCGAAAGGCCCTGTTGAAGCTCGGAATATTGCTGAAGCCGTATTGAAAGGCGATGCTGGTGACAATGCCAGGCATCCACGGCTGACGCCTTAGCGCCATCCGGCACTGCTCCAAGCGGCGATGCATCACCCACCCCATCGGAGATTGTCCTTCAGAGGCAAACAACTCGCTCAAATAGCGGGTGCTAATTCCGATCGCGTTAGCGATCTTGGCCGGTGATAGATTCTCATCGTCAAGATGCCGTTCGATATAGTCGCACGCCCGCTCCCACGTTTTCCTACTTGCCTTGACCCGGGGGAATGAATGTGACGCCTCCCGATCTGAAGTCGCCGCCGAAATGAGGTCGATCGCCGCCATATTAATTTGGGCGGAGCGAGAATTGGCTAAGTTTTCAACTTCGGCCTCAATGGATTGCAAAAACTTTGAGGCAACAAGTCCAACTCCGCTGGACCCATCTATTCGCCGCCCGACGTTGTCCGACAGGCCCCTTAATCTTGCCTCGACTTGAGTCGGCGAGAAACTTAACCATAGAACATCGGAACCATCGGAAATGTCGATCGTGTACTCGTCGCGTGAATCGAGTAGGCCGATGTCGCCGCTCGAGATTCCGGATCGCCGCCCGCGCTGTTGAATAATCAGTTCGCCAACAAGTGGCAAGCATACAAAGACCGCATGCGAAGATGTCTCTCGAATGTGCTGAGCGCTTCGAAGCACTTGATACCGCCCACCTTGGGTCGTTCCGCGAACGACGCGCATGCCCTCGAGTTCGGAGATGGAATAGCGGCCGACGACCCCAGACGCGTTGATAATATCGATCTCGACAAAAACAGACGACATGACGTTTGGCATCAAGCCATGCAGGCGCAGGACGCGGCTAGGCTCCTTCGAACTCATGACGAACCTCCCTGTCGGTAAAGTTGTTATGCCGCCCTCGTAAGGACCGGGATGCTACCGTTCGTCTAAACTAGTTTCGATGCCCTAGCGGGTCAAGTAGATGCCCTCGTGGGTCAAATAGGCGTGCAGAGCCGCTGGTCGGTTCTTATTTCTCGAAGTGAAAAGCGCAATGCCGGCGCGCTCCAGACTTCGCTGGTGTAGGTCAACCTCCTCATAATGCTGCCGCAGGCGGACTTGGAAGGAACACCGAACGTGAACTGTATCACCTACGGCAACGGACCTCATCGCGCTGTCTTTCTTCATGGATGGTTCGGAGACGCACAATGTTTCAAGCCCATGCTTCAGGGTATTGATCCGGATCGCTTTAGCTTTGCATTCCTTGATTTTAGAGGGTACGGCAGCGCCAAGGACTCTGCGGGTCCTTTCGACCTCGCAACCGTCGCTGCGGACGCGATCGCAGTCGGTGACAGCCTCGGCTGGCCTCAATTTTCGATCGTCGGTCATTCGATGGGGGGTAAGGCAGCGCTTCGGACCGCGACGCTCGCAGCGAACCGCGTCCAACGCATCTGCGCAATCACGCCTGTGTGGGCCGGAAAAGCACCTCTAGACGCAGACACTCTGGGATTCTTTCGCTCCGCTGCCGAGCAGCTCGACGCCCGACAAGCGATCGTCCATACATCAACGGGCGGCAGGCTGCCATCTTACTGGTCGAGGGGTGTTGCAACCCTTTCGACGAAAACCAGCACTGCGCGCGCATTTGCGGACTATCTGGAATCCTGGGCGCTGGACGACTTCGATCAAGAGGCGGCTAAACTGACCAACGAGACGCTTGTCGTGGCCGGCGGGCACGACTTCGGCGTTCCAGAGCAGTTCATTCGAGAAACGTGGCTCAAACGACTTTCAAATGCGCGGCTCACCCTTTTGCCGGAATCAGGTCACTATCCGATGGATGAGTGTCCACTGATTTTGGCTGCGACTGTTTCGGCTTTTCTCGATCCTTCATAGGACGAACTGGTCATCGGCCGCCGATTAAGCATCGAGTAGTGCAATCACTTCCTGTGCGCGATCACGAAGCAGCAGATCCGGAAAATAAGTCATCTCCGCATCGGACAGCCCCGGCGACGCCGCGACACGAAACCCTTCGAGACAATTCACCGCGCCGCACGCGAATGAAGCAATACGTTCCCAATTAATTGGGTGGAAGCCCCAGCTGGTTCATGCCAACCCAAATCCCTCATAGTCTTTGCTGGCCACATCCTCGATAATTTTCTTGTAGACGTGTGCTCCCCCAAGATAGGGCATAAAAACTCGCGGTTTCCCAGGTATGTTTGCGCCCACATACCAGGAGTTGCCCTTCGGCATGAGAGTGGCGCTTGCCACCTCATTGACGTGTGACACCCATTTGTCTTCCGCGTCGGGCAGCGCCTCGATGGACGACACACCCTTGCGCCCGAGATGCGCAATGCAGTCGGCGATCCAATCGACGTGCTGCTCGATTGACGCCACCATGTTTGTAAAGACCGACGGACTCCCGGGTCCCGTAACCATAAACATATTCGGAAAGCCGGAGACTGCCATTCCAATATAGTTTTTTGGTCCCTCGGCCCAGCGGTCTCGCAGCTTCAAACCGTCGCGACCGGTGATATCGATCTTGAGCAACGCGCCAGTAATCGCATCAAATCCGATTGCGAGAATCACCGTATCCAGCTCGAACGATCGAGATTGCGTAGACAGGCCGTTCGGATTGAACGATCTAATCGGATCGCTCTTGACGTCGATCAATGTGACGTTGTTTCGATTGAACGTCTCGAAATACGCGGTGTCGACGCAGATGCGCTTGCCTCCGATGCCGTAGTCGCTCGGCATGAGTTTCTTCGCCACTTCCGGATCAGGAACCAATGCCGCGATCTTTTTCTTGACGAATGCGGAGGCGTGAGCATTCACGACCGGATCGGTCATTACGTCGGTATAACCATGTACGAATCCGAAGCCGCCGACTTTGGTCCAGCGGCGCTCGAACTCGCGTTCACGCTCCTCGTAACTGACCGAACTGCCCGGGACAGTACCAAAGTCGCTCAGCGTGTTGATGCGAGTGGCCAAAGCTGCTTTCCGCCGCTCAGGATAGTTTTGCTTCCACGCCTGCTCGTACTCGTCGTCCATCGGCCGATTCAGTGCAGGGATGGAGTAGTTCGGCGTGCGCTGAAACACGTAGAGATGCTCGGCTTGCTCGGCCAACACCGGCGTCACCTGTATCCCTGACGAGCCCGTCCCGATCAGCGCAACCCGTTTGCCTTTGAGCTGAACGCCTTCGTGGGGCCAATCCGACGTGCGATAGACTTCGCCCTCGAAATTATCGATTCCAGGGAACGAGGGAACGATCGGAACCGACAAACAACCGGTCGCCATCACACAAAATGGAGCCTCGAACGCCTCACCCGCTTCGGTGCGGACTGTCCATGTCCGGGACTGCTCGTCGAAAGTGGCGGCGACCACACGGGTTTCAAGTTGAATATCGCGACGAAGGTCAAGTTTGTCAGCAACGAAGTTGATATAGCTTAGAATCTCCGGTTGAGGCGCGTACAGCTGCGACCACTTCCATTCGCGCTGGATTTCGTCCGAGAAGGAGTATGAATATTGCATGCTTTCGATGTCGCAGCGCGCGCCGGGATACCGGTTCCAATACCAGGTACCCCCAATCGATTTGCCGGCCTCTAGAACGCGCACGGAATATCCATCTTTCCGGAGCCTATGCAGCGCGTACAAGCCTGCGAAGCCGGCGCCAATAACGATCACATCCAATCGCTTCGCGCTTTTCCTTTCGGACATTTCTGGACCTCCCGGGTAAGCTTTTTATGCTGGTTGGTTCTTCCGTCGCGTTCTTGCAGAGGCCTGCCCTACGGGGCTTCGAATGCCGGAGCCTAACGCCGCCAGATCAGGTAGTACTTAAGGGACGCCCCGCGGACGCTCGTTGCGGAGCGGTTCAACCAAACATCATGCCAGGACGTCGAGCTTCCCGTCGGTCGCCATTTCTTTCAATGCGACCTTTCGGATCTTTCCGCTTGGCGTGAGCGGAAAGACTTCGGTTCGGAAGTACCTGGTTGGAATTTTGTATTTCGCGATTCGACTCGCGCAGTGATCGGAAAGCTCGGCTGCAGTGACGTTTGCGCACTTAACCGCGGCAGCGACTATTTCGCCGAAGTGCTCGTCCTTGACTCCGAACACTGCAACTTCGGTTACTGCCGGATGTAAAAAGAGAATTCGCTCGACTTCCGCGGGGTAGATGTTTTCGCCACCACGAATGATCATATCCTTCAAGCGTCCGCCGGCCAGCACCAACTTTCCGTCGGGGCGGATTTGCCCAAGATCGCCCGTTTTTAGCCATCCGTCCGCGTCAATTGTCTTTCGCGTTTCCTCGTCGTTTGCGAAGTAGCCACGCATGATCAGATGACTCTTGATCTGAACTTCCCCTATCGCGTCATGTCCCAGGATTGCACCGTTCTCCGGGTCTGCAACCCGAATGCTGTATCCCGGCAAGGGCAGACCTGCGGCTTCGAAACGGCTCGGATCGTCGGCCTCGGGACAACAGGCGAGCCCCGAGGACTCGGTCAGCCCATACCCCTGAACCATGGACGGAATCGGGAATTCGGCTTCGCATCGGCGCAGCATGTCAGGCTCGACATCCGCTCCTCCGCAGGTGCCAACTCTGAGCGACGATAGATCGAACTCTCTCCGGCGCGGGTGCTCAAGCATCATCCGCAATGAAGTAGGAACAGCGATGTGAACGGTGGCGCGATGACGTTGGATGATCTCGAACATTTCAACAGGGTCGAACGCTTCTATGCCAAGGAATGTCGCACCAACCGTTAGGCATCCAGAGATCCCGACGCAGAAGGATGCCGCGTGGAACATCGGAACAATGGAAGTTATACGGTCATCAAAGCCTATTTTCAGCCTCAAGAAAATGCTCCGACCATTAGCCATAACGCCCTCATGCGTCAGCATCGCTCCCTTCGGGAAGCCCGTGGTACCTGAGGTGTATATGATCGCGGCGTTGTCAGTGCCTTCTACAGATGGAAGAGCCGTACTTGAGGTAGCTCCCTGTGCGATCAGATCGTCAATGGACAGACATTGCTCGGCGCGTCCGCCAATAATGATCTTGGTCGGATTGTTCTTGCTTTGCTTGGTCGCCTCTCGAACCAATTCGAGATATCTGTTCGTTCTGAACGCGGAAGTGAAAAAGATCGCGCGAGCCTGCGAATGCGACAAGGCGTAAGTCAGATCTTCGACCTTGTAATAGGTATTCAGTGGGACCAGCACCATTCCAGCTTTGGCGACCGCCAACTGGACAATCAGCCAATGGATCGAATTCTGAGCAAGTAGCGCGATATTCTCTTTAGGCTTGAAGCCGAGATCCAGCAGCGCCTTGGCCAAGGCAGTGGATTTGTCGTTCAGATCCCGGAAAGAGATTGCTTCGGCGGGAAACGCGAAGGCGTCCTTGTTGGGGTGAGACTCGGCGATAGCGGCCAACGCTTTCACAGAGGTGTCGAACGCAGCTTTCTTTTCGGGCTGGGACATTGTTTTCACCGGCATGATGGAAATCAGCTGTCGATCTTGTGTCGGCACCGGCCGGAGGTCGCCGGCCGATCCTTGCTCGATCATCCCAGCGCCGCGGCCGTTGCGGACAGTACTGGCCTAGACCGCACCAGACATGAGCAGTGCCTGGTCGTAAGTCAGCACTGTTTCGCCCTTTTGGTTTTGGACCGTGATGGTCATGGAAACCACACCCCGATCGTTCTTCTTGGCGCTTGGCCGAACTTCGG
The DNA here is from genome assembly GCF_023073375.1 of Bradyrhizobium sp. 197. Taxonomy (NCBI): domain Bacteria; kingdom Pseudomonadati; phylum Pseudomonadota; class Alphaproteobacteria; order Hyphomicrobiales; family Nitrobacteraceae; genus Bradyrhizobium; species Bradyrhizobium sp. 197. Next base: position 150,227 of record NZ_JADPJJ010000144.1, read on the forward strand.
TGATCTTGGCCGTGGTCAATACGGTGTCTCCAAATCTTACTGGATTGGAGAAGCGAACCTTGTCCATGCCGAGAAAGCCGATCGTTGTTCCCTCAAACAGACCCGTGCCATTCATCTGACCAGAGGTAACTGCGAGCGTGAGAAGCCCGTGCGCGATGCGCGTGCCAAACTGCGTCTTCTTGGCGTGGACTTCGTTGATGTGGGCAGGATTGAAGTCGCCGGACAACCCCGCGAACAAGTTGACGTCCCCGCTCTCAATGGTCCGACCAGCGGTTTCGATTACTTCGCCGACTTTGAATTCATTCCAATATTTCGCGTTCCGACCTTTGAACATTTGCCGTTCCCTGTTTGCTTTTCCCTGGCTTCAGACGCGAAAAACTTGGGCTCGATCTTTCTGCCAGCCTCAACAAGCGGAAAATAGCCGCGCTCTATTATTTGTCAATAGACCTATTTGTATATCCGGTCGATCGAACAGTTCATGTCCGACGCGGCCAGCCGGCACAATTGAGCGGCACTGGCCCCGACAGTTTTGCGGAAAGGACGGTCAGTGCGACCGTATGGGAGCTCAAGCAAGTCGAGGCAGAGATCGCCGTGGGCCGCGTGCTACGGTATTAGAACGGTCAAACCGGCAAGTTTGAAAGCTTCGAACCATGCACTTCTCAAATGGGTTCTGAACGGGAGATAACAGATCAAGCCAGTGCTTGGGTCGAGTTCACCGAAGCCGTGGTCAGCGGCATCTATCTTCAAGTTCCGGCCGTTTCGCTTCGAGACCTTTAAAGAGTACCTCTACGAGCGAGTCACTGAATGACGAGAGATAGTCCTCACGTGTTATGTCTACCTCGTAAACCTCATCCATCAAGACGCTCAGGCTAGAAGTCATTGTACAAGCGGAAACGATGATGTTCGTTACGTTCATTATCGGAAGTGAGCGTATCACGCCCGCCTCGACGGCTTCTTCGATCGCTTGGTCAAAAAGTCTGTAACCAGCGATCATATATCGACGAGCCAGCCAGCGCATCCGGGCGCTGCGTACCATGCCCTCGTGCATTAGAATGCGATTGAGATTGGGATCTGCGGCATTAGCTGCGAGGAATTTCCTGATCATGACCTTAAGACGCGAAAGCGGATCGAGATCCTGAAGATCAAGGCGGCCGATGGGGAAAACGAGGCCGCGCTCATACATGAGGCGCTCAATGGCGGCCTTCCATATCTTGGACTTTTTGCCGAAGTGGTAGTGAACCATCGATTGCGTAAGGCCTGCAGCCGCCGCGATCTGCCCGGTGGATACCGGCTCGTATCCATGCCTGGAGAACAGTTCGATGGCTGCCTTGAGCAACTTCTCCCGAGGCTCTTGACGGTCCGTTTTGCGGCCTGCACGTGCCCGCGGCGGCGTCAGCTTCGCCATCATCTTCCTCATTCCAAATTTTGGACGCTAACACCCTTTACCTTATTAGCGACTACACAGACAGGAGACGATCAGGGCAGCCGATAGATTTATCGGGAAAAACGATTGATCAATTTGGGAGGTTGAGCCAAGCTGTAGCACAGAAACCGTAAGTCGATTGGTTGCACCAGCCGCTGTTGAGGCAGTTGGGCTGCGAGATAGAGTTATGCGCGTCGTCAGCATAACGCTGCTCGCCGAGCTGCTTCCGGCCTGATCACGACCATTGACGATGCACTCATTCCCCGGCTAGGAGCTACCTGTCCGCGGCGAAGAGCGTGGCGTGCACGGCAAATGTTCAGATGAACCTGAATCGCCCGCCGCAACGAGGGATTCTCCCTCACGCAACATCTGGAGGACCGGCGACATCCTTGCCGGTCAGCCGCCAGAAGACGGCGAACGTTCGCTTAATATGAGCCCGCATCGCTCGTTCCGCGGCTTCGGCGCTGCGTTGAGAGATCGCCGATAAGATGAGCTCATGATCCGCATTGCCCAGCGCCAATTCATCACCCGTCGCCGCCCGTGCGATCGGCGCGTTGAAATAGAACTGGCCCGAGTGATAGATTGCGTTGGTCAACCTGCCGTTTCCTGAGGCGGCCATAATCGCGTCGTGAAATTCGCGATTGGTCCTTACCCGCATCTCCTCATCGCTCGAGTGAAGCGCGAGCCTCCGGTCGTGGATGGCCTTTAGCTCCGCAATCTGTGCTGCCGACGCGCGGGTCGCGGCGAGACCGGCCGCGTAACCTTCGAGAGCCATCCGAACTTCCGCATTTTGTCGGATCTCCTCCGTCGTGAATTCGCGAACCGCCCAACCGCGTTTGCGGGGGACAACCAGTCCGGCGGTGGCGAGCCGCTGGAGGCTCTCGCGCACTGGTGTCCGGCTCACCTCAAAACGTTGGGCCAAATCGAGCTCGATCAGAGGTGAGTTCGGGCGAAGCTCTCCAGCGACAATCTCACGGCGCAGGGTCTCGAACACGCTGGTCAGACGTGTGGAAGGCTCGATAGCATACATAACCGGGCCGCGCCTCGTTTCGTAGGCAATATTGCATACAAGATCGCATACCTTTATAACAGAGCAAACAATATCGCAAGGTCGAGGAAAACAAGGAGCTTGTATGCGAGCCCATCGCCTCATCCGGCCGGCGCCCGGCACCGGTGACATTCCGGCCCTGACGAGCCTCATCGAGGATCTCGGCACGTCCGCTTTTCCAGCTTCGCTCTTCCGAGTAGCCGCCGCTTGGGCGATGCCTGAGCACATGGCGGCCTTCGTCTTTGATGCCGATATGAAGCCACGGACAATTTTCGCCGAAAACGCGGGGCCGGCAAAAGTGTCGCAGGACGTCGCCGTACGGTACTGCCGTGAATACTACCAGTACGACCTCGCTAACCGCCAATTGCGCGAAGCGGGAAATCAAGGGAGCTGGATTCTGAAGACGAGCGCGTCCGAGGTCATCCATTCGGAATACCGTCATCACTGCTACACCGCAGTAAGGCTGCACGATCGCATTAGTCTGTCTGACACCAGAGACGGCCGCACACTTCGCATCAACCTCTACCGGCCCAAAGGAAACGATTTCACCGAGGACGAAATACATAGCATCGGAGACAAGGCTCCCTTGATGCTCGCGCTGGTGCGTCGTCATGCCGATCAGCAAGCGGCGAGCCGCCCGAATTCGCACGCATACTATCGCGAACGTCTCACGGCGGTCGCTCCCACCCTGACTTCACGCGAGGCCGACGTTTGTGCCGCCATTATCCGCGGCGTCACATCGGAGGGGATAGCGCTCGAACTCGGTGTCGGGCTGAACACCGTCCTGACCTACAAGAAGCGGGCTTACGCCAGGCTCAACATCTCGTCGCAGAACCAGTTAATGCGTCTCGTTCTCAACTGACTCGGCACCGGTTGATGCCGGCACTTTCGAACGTGGCTTGTCCCGTGTTCGGGTGACAGAGCTTCGCGAATTGCTTTGATAGAGATCAATGCAAACAACGGGAAGCATCCAATGAGTGAAAACGACCTCCTGGCCGGCCGCCTCGCAGTCATCACGGGGGGTAGTAGCGGGATCGGCGCCGCGACCGTCCAACTCCTCGCCGACGCCGGCGCAGACGTCATCATCGGTTATCATCACAGCAAGGAGCGCGCCGACGCTCTCCTTGGCAGCCTGCCCCGCGGATCGCACGAAGTCGCAAGGTTGTCGCTGAACGATCCCGAGAGCTTCGTAGCGCTATCGGCGCACATCGCCTCGAGGCACGGAAAGCTCGACATCCTTGTTAATTCTGCCGGCTTCACTCGCGCCATCAATCATGATGATCTAGTGACTCTCACGGACGCGTTGTTCGAGGAGATCCTCATCGCGAACGTTCGTGGGCCGTATTCCGCGATCCGCGCGCTGCTCCCGGTGCTGCGCGCCTCAGGCGATGCCGTCGTGGTCAACGTGTCCTCGATCTCCGGCTTCACGGCTTCGGGCAGCAACGTCGCCTACTGCGCTTCCAAGGCCGCCCTCGACAATATGACCGCGTCACTCGCGCGTGCACTCGGACCGGAAGTTCGGCTGCTGACCGTATCCCCGGGCGCCGTGGCCACTGATTTCGTGCCTGGCCGGGACCGCGCGGCACTCGAGGCCGGCGCCAAGGCGACGCCTCTGAAGCGCGTCATCGAACCCGACGATGTCGCTTCGGCGATTTTTGCCTGCATCGCTCACCTTAGGGCCAGCACGGGCTCGCGCATCGTCGTAGACGGCGGGAGACATCTATGAGCCCTGCCTGCACACTTTCGGCGGCTCCAGCGCCTACCCAAAGGCATTGCGTACAACTTGAGCGCAATTCGATTCCTACGTGACCCCATTGCTTAAGGGCTTATGAAGGCATTGCACGTTGGCGCGGCCGTCCCTTGGGGTCGATCTCCCATTCACGCAGCAGATCATCGACGCCCACACCTAGCTCCGGGACCGGACGCGGATCATTCGCTGGCGTGCGGCTAAAGCGAGGCGCCGCGGCAGGTTGCACAACGCCCTCGATGTCAACGAAAGTCCGGCGATGACGCAGGTGCGGATGTGTCGAGGCTTCCGACATCGACAGCACCGGCGCGGCGCAAACATCAAGAGGCTCGAGTTGCGCCTGCCATTCGTCGCGCGTTCGCGTACGAAATCGCGCCTTCAGCAGCTCCCGCATGCGCGGCCAGTTCTCCCGGTTCGCTCGTGAACCGGCCGAGCCTGGATCAATGCCAATCTGTCGCAGCAATTCGTCGTGAAAGCGCTGTTCGAGCGCTCCAATTGCCAACCATTTACCGTCTGCGCACTCATACACATCGTAAAAGTAGGCTCCAGAATCAAGCAAATTGGTTCCACGCTCGGACGTCAGGTTGCCCGCCGCCGCCATGCCATAGATGGCAGCCATCAGCGACGCAGTGCCGTCAATCATCGCCGCATCGACCACCTGCCCTAGACCTGAATGCTGACGCTCCACCAAGGCTGACAAGATTCCCAACGCCAGATACAGCGCGCCGCCAGCAAAGTCGCTTACCAGATTGAGCGGAACGGTCGGGGGCTGACCCTTGCGGCCTATCGCATTCAATGCGCCGCTCAATGCCAGGTATGTGATGTCATGCCCGGCTCGCATGGCCAGCGGACCGTCTTGTCCCCAACCAGTCATGCGGCCGTAAACCAGCTTCGGATTGACCGCCATGGCGGGCTCCGGTCCGATTCCGAGCCGCTCAGCGACTCCGGGACGGAAACCTTCAATCAGCACATCGGCTTTGCTCACTACGCTGAGCACAAAATCACGGGCATCGCTGTTCTTAAGATCGAGTTGCAGCGATGGGCGCCCGCGTAGAATTATGTTGCAGCCGCGAGGAAGATCATCGACAAGATCGGGGCTTCCATCGCGCTCGATGCGAAGTACGGATGCACCGAGGTCGGCTAACAACATCGTGCACATTGGCGCCGGGCCAATTCCAGCAATCTCAACAACGCGGATTCCGCTCAACGGTCCCATTTTCTCATGCTCCGCAACGATCCGCGAAACGCACTTAGGGAACGACGTTGCCGAGCACGATAGTGCTGCTTACGCTGAACATTCCGCCGACACCATGGGCCACCGAGATCTTTGCGTTTGGGACCTGAGCAGGCGCAATTCCTCGAACTTGGCGAACACTTTCCTGCAACGCGTACATGCCGTACATGCCCGAATGCATATAGCTTAGTCCGCCCCCATTCGTGTTTACGGGCAGGGAGCCGCCGGGTGCCGTATGGCCGTCCGCAATCATGTCCGCCGCTTCACCGCGTCCGCAGAAGCCCAGATCCTCCAATCCATAGAGCGGCAGGTGAGCGAAGGCGTCGTAAATCATCAGGTGATCGACGTCGTCGTGGCTAATACCGGCGTCTTTGAATGCCGCCGCGCCCGATCTTCTGAAGGCCGCCGAGGACGTAAAGTCTTCCATCTGACTGATCATCGTCGTCTCGCTCGCTTCGCCCGCCCCCAACACGTAGACCGGGCTGCTGGAGAATTCGGTGGCGCGCTCCGGCGCAGTGATGATCAATGCCCCGCCTCCGTCAGTCTGCGGGCAGCACATCAGCAGCGTGAAAGGATAGGCAACCATGCGAGAGGCGAGCACGTCGTCGACGGTGATCGGGTCTTTGAAAGTGGCCTTCGGATTTAGCGCTGCCCACTTCCGCTGGATGACGGGCACCATGGCCAATTTCTCCAGGGATATCCCGTAGGTCTTAAGGTATCTCAGGACAGGTATGGTGAACATGGTGGGAGCGCCCACAACTCCGAACGGCGCCTCGAATTGACCGACCAGACTCATGGGTTGGGGGGGCCAAGGAAAGAAGGGGGCTGGTACCCTCGATTTTCCGCTCTCCCCGTGAGTGATGAGCACGGTGCTGCACAGGCCCTGACGGATCGCGGCGACGGCATGACGCACGTGCATCATGAACGAGCATCCACCGACGGCCGTACCGTCGATCCAGCTCGGCTTGATGCCAAGATAGTGCGCCAACAGGACAGGATCTTCGCCTGCCGTGGCCAGGCCATCGATTTTTCCGGCGGAGATTCCGGCGTCCGCGAGCGCATTAAGCGCTGCGTCAGCGTGAAGCTGCAACTGCGACATGTCCGGCACGACGCCGATCCTTGTGGTTTCCGCCGCTCCGACGATAGCCGCTTGCGCCTTGCTCAAGATGCTGCTCCTTGGGGTTCGAATAGCGGGAGCGTTATCTCGGTGGAGAGCTCCTTGAACGTCACGCGCAAGGGCATGTCCAACACGAGCGCTTCTGGAGTCTGCGGAACATTGACAATGTTCGTCATTAGCCGAGGCCCCTCTTCCAGTTCGACGACCGCGATCGAATAAGGCGCTTCAAAGCCCGGCGCTGCGCGATGGCTGATCACGTAGCTGTACAGGCGAGCGCGTCCGCTGCATTCCCTTGGGGCGACGTCGCGGCTACCGCATTCGCAGCAAAATGGTCGCGGCGGAAAATAGGTATGCTCGCATTGCCGGCACTGTTGAAGCACGAGACGACCCTCGCGGGTACCGTCCCAGAAGTGCTTTGTCTCGGGCGTCGCGACCGGAACGTAGCGTTTTCCCTTGTCCATAGATGTTCCCTAGTGACTGGCTGAGCCGCGTGAATCGGAGGCGGCATTCGTGGCCGCGTACTCGACAAACCCGTTATCGAGTACCACCCTGTTGCGCTCGATCACCTTGCAGCGGAAAAGGGCCGAGCCCTGATGCTCTTGCCAGATTTCCGTTTGGATGGTTTCTCCGGGCAACACGGGCGCCGTGAAGCGAACATCCATCCGTTGAAGACGCTGAGGTTCATAATCGCACAACACTTTCAGCACGGCATGCCCCGCAATGCCGTAGGCACATGAGCCGTGCAAGATCGGGCGCTCAAATCCGGCGCCCTTTGCGACACTTGGATCGGCATGCAACGGATTGCGATCTCCCGTCAGCCGGTACAGCAGCGCGCCCTGTGGCAAAGTCGACAGCGCAAAGACGTGGTCGGGAGCGCGATCTGGAACGGCACGAGGGGACGGCGTCTTTCTAACATCATCAGAAAAGCCGCCGTTACCCCGTAGCACGAAACAGCCCCGCTCTGTGGCTAACGGATAATTGCTCTCTGCGTCCCGGATGGCACGCTCGAAGTAGAGCAGCGCTCCCTTGGCTGCCCCCTTGTCGATGATGTCCAAGATGCGCATTCGGCTGATAATTCCGCCCACGGGCGAAAGAGGAGCATGAATCGTAAGGCTCGATTCGCCATGCAGCATTTTGGGCAGGTCGATGCCGATGGAGGGATCGGTCAGAAATCCCGTGTCCGTCATACCTAGGATGATGGGCATTGTCGGAAATGCCTGAAGGCCCTTCTCGTAGACGAACTTGAGTTGACGCGGATCGACCGGATCCGCACCGAGCCCCACGCTGAGCGCGTAAAGGATAGTATCCTTGTCGTCGTAATGGCGAACGACGTCCCTGAAGGGCCAGCTCATAAGGCGATTGTAGTCGAGGACCATATCGAAGCCTCAGATTGGATCCCAGCTGAACACGTCCAAGTGCGACGTCAGCGGAAAGAAAGACGATGAAAGCGCGGGCAACATGATATCGGCAAGACTTTGCATGCCCCACCCGCCGTCCCGATGAACCGATCGAATAGGTCGGGGCTGACTCATCAGAAATATCTCGTTGCCGCGCACCTTAAAGACCTGACCGCTCACGGACTTGGCAGCGTCGCTCGCCAGAAAGGCACAGAGTGGAGCGATCTTTTCCGGCCCCATCTTCTTCTGGAACATGGCCGCCCGCTCTTCTTCCCCCTTGGACCGGATCGGGACACTCGCGAGCAGTCGGCTCCATGCCGAAGGAGCGATACAGTTCGATCTGACATTGTATTTGGCCATGTCGAACGCAATTCCGGTCGACATTCCCACGATGCCCATCTTTGCGGCGGCGTAGTTCGCCTGTCCGACCGCCCCGATCAATCCCGCGGGAGACGTGAAGTGGATGTACGATCCGGAAGCCTGCGCCTTGAAGTGCGGCGCGGCCGCTCTCGAAACGTAGAAGTAGCCGAAAAGATGGACCTGAATTACCGAGGCCCACTCCTCCTCCGTCATGTTGTAGAACATGCGGTCACGCAGCATTCCGGCATTGTTGACGACCGCGTCGATGCGTCCGTAGTTATCGAGCGCAGTCGCAATGATTTGCTTGGCCGAAGCTTCGGTAGCGATGCTGTCGGTGCTCGCCACGGCCGCTCCCCCGGCCCGTTTGATTTCGGCAACGACCTCGTCGGCGACGGAGGCGTCACTGCCGGAGCCGCTGGGTGCGCTCCCCAAATCGTTGACCACGACGCGAGCGCCTTCTTTTGCCGCGAAGAGCGCAATTTCTCGGCCTATGCCGCGCCCTCCGCCGGTCACCAGCAGAACTTTGTCAACGAGATCGATCTCGCTCATGCGGCGCCTTTCCCAAATTTCCTATGTACTCACATATTATTCCTATTAGATCAACCAGTGCAGGCCGTCAACATCCACGCATGGGGTAAAGTGATTATTGCCGCAACAGGCCGCCGAGGAAAAAGTCGAGCAGAGCGTCCGGGATCGCGCCAGCAGCCTTCCGGTCCTTCATGTCCACTCCGTGCGCAAGCCTTATCAGCGGAGCCAGGCAGAAGATGAACGAGGACGAAAGAAGGATACCGTGAGTAACCAGGAAGGGAGGCAAGTCCTTCGCGACCCCCGTGGCTATCGCCGCCTTCACGATGTTCTCAAGCGCGTCTATTCTTTTTTGAAAATGCCTGCGCACAAGCCACTCCAGCCTCTCGCTATCTGCGATCGACTCCAGCACCAAAATGCTCGCAAGCTCGGTCCTCGACGCCGACATGGCGATGAACCTCCGCACAATGACACGGAGTTGATCTACGGGATTTAGATCACGCAGTTCCTGAAGATCTAATGGAAATCGCTTGTCAAGGTCGTGCATGAGATGAGTCATGGCATCCTTCCACAACTGATCTTTCGACCCGAAATGATAGTGTATGATGGCCTGAGAGAACCCTGCGGCGGCCGCGATATCTCCGGTCGACACGCCATCGAAGCCCTTTTTGGCAAACAGCTCGACTGCCGTCTGCAGCAAACTGTCGCGAGAGCTGAGGATTGCGGCATCGGGCTCCGCCCCACGCTTCCCTAGGGCCCGTTTTGGTTTCTTGTTGGGCCTGACAGCGGACGAATGCACCTTCTGTTTCTTGCTGCTAAATCCCACAACCGATTCCTCTCGTGCCCCGAAGGCCCGTCGATGGTTGTAAAGCATTTTTGAGCGACGGTACAACGAGTTCGTGGCCACCGTAATCGCGAGAGAGCTTCTGAGCACTCCTGATTGAAAACAGATCGAAGCCTCGATTGAGAGCGTCGGCCAAAGCCTCCGATCAGAGGCGACCACCAAGTAGGTATGCGTTCGAGATGAAGGCGGGGTTGATGACCGCTGTTCACAGGCGGTGCTCTGAAAGCCTCACAGCACCTGGTGCACGTCAATCACCGCGCGGTCGCCGAGGCGGGCGACGGAGGCAATGAAGATGTGCTGCATCAGCCAGCGATACTTTTCATGACCGGTCTCAAATTTCGGCGCGGTACGGCAATATACCAGCTTGGGATCGACGGGCTCACCGCGACTCAGCTTTTGCAACAATTCGGCGGGACCGAAGCGGAAGCCTCTATTTTCGACATAGACAACGGCACCGTCGTCCGTCTCAAAAGCATATCTGGCTTCGATCTCCATCAATCCGTTGGGCCGTATGATCTGGAAATCCGCGCCGGCAGCGCAGAACTTGCCGTTGATATCGCCTCTCACCTCGCCGCCCAATATTGGAACGATCCGTCGGACGCCTGTACCGATGTCGCCGGCCGAGGTTACCTCGCCGACATGTGCCGTGATGGTGAATACGTATTTTGTTTCAAGGGCTGGGGTCATGGTCTACATCCTTCGGACGCCGACTAAGATGCCGGGGAAAAGAAAGCCCGGTATTCACTTATACCGGGCTTAGTTGAAGGACTCGCCGGTGCGAGCCCTTGGTCCGGCCGGGAGGCGGCCGAAAGGCATAAAGTGGGCGGTTCATTCGATCGGAACGAATCTTTTCCCATCGAATTGCGTGAGTATCTGGTTTGAGATGAGATACCTTTGTGTAGGGGAGGTGTTTATTTTCACGCCCGGAAGCAGCAGACCGCCGAGGTCGACATCGTGGAGATTCATGGAGATAGAATTGATATTCTCCCGAGTGAGGTTGTTGCCAGCTTCGCGCAAGATATGAATGAGAAGTCGACCGTATAGATAGCCTTGCACATTGATCACGGAATACAGATTTGCGCCCGGACGATACTTCTTCATGAACTCCTTGTATTCGAGCGCAGCCGGTTCCGTCTCCCAGGTGGGGTCGTACGCGGATTGGATGTATTGATACGAAATAATGCCGACCGCCTTTTCCATTCCGACCGGCTCAAATACATCGATATTGGCCCACTTCCCATTCAAAAGGTGAAGTGGTTTCCATTTCAGGTTTGAGAGCGTGCGGATCGATTGGACTGCCGCCCTGCCCGCAGTGACGTTCAACAGGACATCAGCTTCCGTCGCAGCGAGTTGAGTGATCTGAGAATCGATCGTCGGCTCCGTAACCTCGTAGGCCGCCTCCTTCACGATCTGAATGCCGGGAGATGACGCAATCGCGTCCTTGAATCCTTTTGCGTAATCCTTGCCGAAATCATCATTCTGAAACAGGATCGCAACTTTTGCAGTCTTGAACTTTTGGGCTACATATTTCCCGAGGGCGACCCCTTCCGCAAGATTGCTGGGAATGACGGAGCTGCTCCAAGGGAAGGCTGGATCGTTGAACCGCGAACTCCCAGTACCCGCGAATAGCTGCGGGACCTTCTTGGAGTTGAGGTATTTTTGAGTCGCCGTGGCTGTTGGAGTTCCGAACGGGTTGAATATCGCAAGCACTTCATCCTGCTCAACAAGCTTGCGCGTCTGTTCAATGGCTTTCGCAGGGCTGTAATTATCGTCCAGCGAGATGAAGGTCACTTTCCTTCCGCTTATGCCGCCGCGCTCATTAATCATGGTGATGTAGGCCGCTTCAGTAAGCCCGAGCTCGCCGACCGATGAGAGCGGACCGCTATACGGATAGGTCTGGCCGATCTTGATTTCGCTTTCCGAAGCTCCCGGGTCGTATTTGCTGGGCGACTGAGCAAGGGCTGCGTTCCCTAGCAGCCCGAACATGCAAGCGAAGCTAAGGCACCTCAATGCGTTCATCTAAAGTTCTCCCCACTAATGGTCGATTGCTTAATTGCGGCCTGCGGTTGGAGACCTGCCGCCCACCGCGATCTTTTTCTACTCATTTGCACATTTTTCCTACTTAAACAACCAGTTTTTGGTAACCCATTTAAGCGAGCGTCTCGGCGCGCGTCCCCGATTGGGCCGAACGCCGGGAGATGCGCCCGGATTGCAATCGGTTCGACCCTCTAATCACCCTCGCAACGCGATACTGTTCTCTTGGGTTCAAATCCGAGCTCGTCGTTCCACGTGGCCTAACGATGCCCCAAATCGGGAGGAGAGCCAGCAGACCAGTCAGCCTTGCGCATCCTGAGGCTCTCGAACGCGCACTCCGACGACGATGTCGTGTACATCCGAAAAAGAGGTCGAGCGCGATGGCCCTGGATCACTTTCATTGCTGCGCCCGCACGCCGGTTCTCCTCCGCTCCGCGAGCCTTAAAACCTCCCGTGCCCCATGCGGCACGAGGTAGATGACGAGGAACAACAGCACACCGAACACCGCACCGGAGAGGCCCTTGGAGATACCTTCCGCGATGTTCGGCACGAAGATGATGAAGGCGGCGCCGACGATCGAGCCGGGCAACCAGCCGACGCCGCCGACGACCATGCCGAGGAACAGCGAGATCGCGAGCGTGATGGTGTAGCCGTCTGGTGCCACGAACTGCACCGCAATGGCGCCAAGGCCGCCGGCGACGCCCGTGATGCCGGCCGAGACGCCGAAGGCCAGGGTCTTGTACAGCGCGACATCGACGCCCATGGCGGAGGCCGCGATCTGGTTGTCGCGGATCGCCATGAAGGCGCGGCCCGAGCGAGAGCGTAGCAGGTTCACCGAGAAGATGTAGATCGCGAGCACGACGGCGAGTGAGAAGTAGTATAGCCACATGACCTGCGACATCGGCAGCCCGAACGGCGCGTCCGGCTTGGTGACGACGAGGCCCTGCACGCCGCCGGTCCAGTGCTCGAGGAAGTTCAGCTTCAGCAGCC
>NZ_JADPJJ010000187.1:0-985 GCF_023073375.1 Bradyrhizobium sp. 197
TGAACCGCCCCGGGATTGCCGGAGGCTCCAACTCTTGAGAAGGTGGAGCCATGACGAGCAAGACAACGAACAAGTTTTCACCCGAGGTCCGGGCGCGTGCGGTTCGGATGGTTTTGGATCACGCGAGTGAGCATCCCTCGCGCTGGGCGGCGGTGACGTCGATTGCGGCCAAGATCGGCTGCACGCCGCAGACGCTGCATGACTGGGTCAAGAAAGCTGAAGTCGACAGCGGGCAGCGGGCTGGCGTTCCGACCGACATGGCCGAGAAGCTGAAGGCGCTCGAGCGGGAGAACCGGGAGCTTCGGCAGGCCAACGAGATTCTGCGCAAGGCAAGCGCTTATTTTGCGATGGCGGAGCTCGACCGCCGGTCCAAGCCATGATCGCCTTCATCGACGATCATCGTGGGGCGCATGGGGTCGAGCCGATCTGCAAGGTCCTGCCGATCGCCCCCTCGACCTATCACGCCCATGTGGCCAAGCGGCGGGATCCCGCCAGGCTGTCGGCGCGCGCCAGGCAGGATGTTGCGCTGAAGATCGAGGTCCGGCGCGTCTTCGATCAGAACTTCCGCGTCTACGGCGCGCGCAAGGTCTGGCGGCAGCTCAAACGTGAGGGCTTCGATGTTGCCCGTTGCACGGTGTCGCGACTGATGCGGGATATGGGTTTGCAAGGGGTCATCCGCGGCAAACCCGTCAAGACCACGATCAGCGACAAGGCTGCGCCATGCCCGCTGGATCACGTCAACCGCCAGTTCAAGGCGCCAAGGCCAAACGTCCTTTGGCTCTCCGACTTCACCTATGTCGCGACCTGGACCGGCTTCGTCTACGTCGCCTTCGTCATCGACGCCTATGCCCGCAGGATCGTGGGCTGGCGAGCCTCTCGCACGGCGCATGCAGGCTTCGTGCTCGATGCGCTGGAGCAGGCACTGCATGATCGACGGCCGGTCCATCGTAGCGGGCTGGTGCACCACAGCGACAGGGGCAGCCAA
>NZ_JADPJJ010000054.1:0-966 GCF_023073375.1 Bradyrhizobium sp. 197
GATCATGCGCGGCAGGTTTACGGATCAGGGCGGCCTGTTTTCGTACATCGCGCCGGATAAACGTGTGCCAGCGAACCATCCGCTGCGGAAGGTCCGGGAACTTGTCCGGGATGTTTTGAGTGATTTGAACCGCAGCCTTGGAAAGCTATACGCCAGCGAGGGACGTCCTTCGATCCCTCCGGAGCAATTGCTGAGCGCCTTGCTGCTGCAGGTGTTCTACGGCATCCGCTCGGAACGCCAGCTGATGGAGCAACTGGACTACAATCTTTTGTATCGCTGGTTCGTGGGACTGTCGCCGGACGATCCGGTCTGGGACCCGACCACCTTTACCAAGAACCGGGAGCGGCTGCAGAACGGCGATGTGTTCACGAAGTTCATGACCAGGCTTCTGAACCATTCTCAGGTCAAGCCGCTATTGTCGGACGAGCATTTTTCGGTGGACGGAACGCTGATCGAAGCCTGGGCTTCGCAGAAGAGTTTTCGCCCCAAGGACGGCAGCGGCGACGATGATGACGGCGCCAACTTCCATGGCCAGAAACGCAAGAACGACACCCATGCGAGCACCAGTGACCCGGACAGCAGGCTTTATCGCAAGGCGGCCGGACGGGAGGCCAAGCTTTGCTATATGGGCCACGCCACCATGGAGAACCGGCATGGGCTGGCGGTGGCCGGCAGGGTCACGCATGCCAATGGCACCGCCGAACGCCGGGCTGCGGAGGTCATGCTGAAGGCGAGACGCAAAGCCGCAGGTCGCCGCATCACGGCTGGTGAGGACAAGGCGTACGATACGGCCGATCATGTCGCCAATCTTCGCGCCATCGGCGTGACGCCGCATGTGACACAGAACCAGGCCATCACCAAAACCGGCAAGAACCGTAACAGCGCGATCGACGAACGAACCACGCGGCATCCGGGATACGGCATGTCGCAATCACGCCGGGCGATGGTCGAGTGCATTTTCGGATG
>NZ_JADPJJ010000062.1:0-900 GCF_023073375.1 Bradyrhizobium sp. 197
CAGCTCATCATGGGCGCCGTTGCCGGCGTAGCTCCAGGCCCCGCTGGCATCGATGCTGAAGTCGCCATAGCTGCCATGAACATTGCTCTGCGCCACGACCTGGGCCTCGCCCGTATCCGGGTCGGTGATGGTCAGCTGCCCGGAGGTGTTGAGGGCCGCGGCAGTGTCGGCCTCGGTCACGGACTTCGAGTCCGAGCTCACCGACGCCACGTCGTTGGTGCCGGTGATGGTCACCGTCACCGTGCCGGTGGCGGTGCCGTCCTGGCTGGTCACCGTGAACTGGTCCTGGACCTGCTGGCCCGCGGTCAGCTCATCATGGGCGCCGTTGCCGGCGTAGCTCCAGGCCCCGCTGGCATCGATGCTGAAGTCGCCATAGCTGCCATGAACATTGCTCTGCGCCACGACCTGGGCCTCGCCCGTATCCGGGTCGGTGATGGTCAGCTGCCCGGAGGTGTTGAGTGCGGTCGCGGTGTCGCCCTCGGTCACGGACTTCGAGTCCGACGAGACCGTGGCCGCATCGTTGCTGCCGGTGATGGTCACCGTCACGGTGCCGGTGGCGGTGCCGTCCTGGCTGGTCACCGTGAACTGGTCCTGGACCTGCTGGCCCGCGGTGAGCTCGTCGTGGGCGCCGTTGCCGGCGTAGCTCCAGGCGCCGCTGGCATCGATGCCGAAGTCGCCATAGGTCCCGTGGGCGTTGCTCTGGGCCACGACGTGGGCCTGACCCGTGTCGGGATCCACAATCGTGAGCTGGCCCGAGGCGTTCAATGCGGCGGCAGTGTCGGCCTCGGTCACGGACTTGGAGTCCGAGCTCACCGACGCCACGTCGTTGCTGCCGGTGATGGTGATGCTGACCGTGCCGGTGGCGGTGCCGTCCTGGCTGGTCACCGTGAACTGGTCCTG
>NZ_JADPJJ010000019.1:0-888 GCF_023073375.1 Bradyrhizobium sp. 197
TTGATAGTCGTCTTCAATCCGGATGATGTCGTCTTCGCCGAGATAGCTTCCGGTCTGGACCTCGATCAGCTCCAGCATGATCTTGCCCGGGTTCTCCATCCGGTGCACCGCGCCCATCGGGATGTAGATCGACTCGTTCTCGTGCACCGTCTTGACGGTCTCGTTGACGGTGACGCGGGCGGCGCCGCGGACCACGATCCAGTGCTCGGCGCGATGATGGTGCTTCTGCAGCGACAGACGCCCGCCCGGCTTCACCACGATGCGCTTGACCTGGTGGCGCTCGCCATTGTCGACCGACTGGTAGCTGCCCCAGGGCCGATGCACCCTGAGGTGCTCCTCGGTGACCTTCGGTGCCACCGCCTTGAGCTTGGTCACGAGCCGCTTCAGGCCGTTGGCATCCTTCTGGCGCGAGACCAGCACCGCATCCGCGGTCGCGACCACGACGAGATCGTCGACGCCTTCGAGCGCGACCAGCGCGGAATCGGTGGTGACGTTGCAGTTGCGGCTATCTTCGAACACGGCGCTGCCGTGCGAAGCATTGCCTTGCGCGTCCTTCTCGGACAATTCCCACACCGCGTGCCAGGAGCCGACGTCGGACCAGCCGCAGGACACCGGCACCACCGCTGCGCGCGCGGTCTTCTCCATCACCGCATAGTCGACCGAGATCGCCTTGGCCGCGCCGAATGCCTCGGGCTCCAGCGTCACGAAGCCGAGATCGCGGCCGGCATTGGCGACGGCATTGGAGATCGCCTCCACGCTCGCCGCGTCAACCTTGCGGTATTCGTCGAGCAGCACGCTGGCCGGGAACATGAAGTTGCCGCTGTTCCAGAGATAGCCGGAATTGACGTAGTCGGCCGCCTTCACCGCGTCCGGCTTCTCGACGAAGCG
>NZ_JADPJJ010000160.1:0-876 GCF_023073375.1 Bradyrhizobium sp. 197
CTTTCGTATGAAACCTTATCAGTCGGCATGCTTACTCCGATTCGTATGCGTCGCTTTTCAGTTGCTAGGATTTCCAGGACAACCGCGCGTCAACTAAATTCCGTAACGCTCTCTCGCTGGAACAGAAATTCCAGGAGACACTTATTCACCCAGATGAACCTCAGGTCCACTGGGGCACCGAAAGTAACGTTTTCCAAGCTCCTCCAGGCGGCGCCAAATTACCTCTCCAGGCCAGTTCGAGCAGGCGGTGTTCGCCTCTGGAAGTTGCTCCAATTTCGGCCTGAGGCGTGTCCAGGTGCTCTGTTGACAGACTCGCTCTGCAAGAACTCGGCTTGCTAGCGCGAGAAGCGTCGCGCACCTCCGTCAACGTGGACTACCTGTCCCGTGATGTAACGGGCAAGTGGTGAGGCAAGAAAGGCGACCAGCACCGCGAGATCTTCCGGTTCGCCTATATAGCCGGCAGGACAATTTTCAGCGACCCATTTGCGCTGAGCCTGGCAACAATTCTGGTCGATCTGCTCGGAGTGCAGCCGACCTGGCGGGATTGAATTGACCGTGATCCCATCCTTGCCGACAACGCGGGAAAGCGACTTTGCCCAGATGTCGGTGGCCCCATTGGGGGAATGCCGCCGTTCAACGCCAACGGATCGTCGCCTCCCGTCAGATTGATGATCCGGCTGAATTTCTGTGCTTGCATTATGGGTACGAAGGCATGGGCGAGTTCCCGACCGGCATGAAATTAAGCGCCATAGCCTCATCCCATTGTTGACGCGTGCCGAGCCCGTCGAAGGGCCGCGAACCGCCGGCATTGTTGACGAGGATGTCTAGTCGGCCGAAAGCGGCAACCACATCATCTCTGATCCTCGTAGCTGCGTC
>NZ_JADPJJ010000129.1:0-159899 GCF_023073375.1 Bradyrhizobium sp. 197
TTCCGCGAGCTTCTTGCCGAAATTCAGCGCGACGACGTGGTCGGCGATCGACATCACGAGGCCCATGTGGTGCTCCACCAGCAGCACGGTCATGTGGCGCTCGTCGCGGATGCGGCGAATGAGGTCGCCGAGAACGTGGACTTCCTCGTGGTTGAGGCCGCCGGCGGGCTCGTCGAGCAGCAGGATCTTCGGATCGGCAGCAAGCGCGCGCGCCAGCTCGACGCGTTTTTGCGTGCCGAAGGGCAGGCCGGACACGACGGTGTGGGCGACATCCTCGAGGTTCAGATAGGCGAGGATCTCGTGCACCTTCTTGTTGACGTCGGCTTCGCTGCGGCGAATCCAGGCGAGACGGAGCGAGTCACTGATGATGTCGCTGGAGGTGCGGGCATGGGTGCCGACGCGGACATTGTCCATCACCGAGAGGTTCGGAAACAGCGCCACGTTCTGGAAGGTGCGGCCGATGCCGATCTCCGCGATCCGGTGCGGCGGCCGCTTCAGGATGCTCGCGCCCTCCATCAGGATGTCGCCGGACGACGGCTGATAGAGCCGGGAGAGGCAGTTGAAGAGCGTGGTCTTGCCGGCGCCGTTGGGGCCGATCAAGCCGAGTATCTGGCCCTTGTGCATGTCGAAGGACACGCCGTTGAGCGCGACAATGCCGCCGAACACGACGCTGACGTCGCGAACCGCGAGCAGGGGCGATGTCCCCTGCGCGAGCTGTGCCTGCGTCATCTCGTCTCGCCCACGCTGTTGAGTGGACGAAGGGGCGATACGAACCGCTCCTGATGATCACAAAGGCTATCTGATCCCCTCGACCACACGCGCAACTTTTCCTCCTGATTTCAGCTTTTTGCTGACGTCTTTTTTGGAATGCGGCATCAGACCCCCGAGCGCCGCTTCGATGTTCCTTACCATCGCAAGCAGACGCGGTCCAATGTCGTTGATCAAACGCTCTTCCGTGAAGCGGAATGCGGGCGCGCCGCAATTGAATGCGTAGGGACCGGTTCCGTCATTGAGCTTGAGCGCGACGCCGGCGGCGCCGATGTCGTCGTGCCAGTCGCCGACCGAAGTCGCAAAACCGTGTTTCGCGATTGTTTCGCCGGAACGTTCCAGTCCGTCGCGCATCTTGGGCCAGCGGCTGCCGTAATGCTCGCGCAGATCGCGCAACAATTCGGCACGCTCGTCGTCGTTCAGCGCCCAGAAATAGGCGCGGCCCATCGCGGTGGTTGCAATCGGCACTCGGGAGCCGACGTCAAGTTGAACGCCGACCGTCTCGCTGCCGCGGCTTTGCCCGAAATAGATCATGCTTTGGCGGTCGCGGCCACCGATCGCGACGGCTCCCCCGGTCGCGCGCATCATTTCCTCGCGGAACGGTTCGGACAAATGCCGAACGCCGAGATTGGATAGCGCCGCGTAGCCGAGCGCCATCGCAGCCGGCGCAAGCTGATACTTCTCGAAGCGGGGAACCGGCGTCAGATAACCGAGCTTCGTCAACGTATAGGTCAGCCGCGAAACGGTCGGTTTGGGCAGGTTGGTGCGGGCCGCGATTTCCTGATTGCCAAGAAGTCCGTCGCTGGGCTGGAATGCGCGCAATACGTCTAGTCCGCGGGAAAGCGCGACGACGAAATTCCGATCGGTCGCGGTCTTCTTTCCTGTACGCTTCATCCCTGATCTGCTTCTTGCGCGGAGTCGTTGACAAACCACGTGCTTCAAAATAACCCTGCCGTCAAGATGCGGAATTAAATTCCGCAATGCGAAATCGAACAAAGTTACCCAGCAAGGAGGGACATCGTGAGCGAAGTGGTCAAGCTTGAGCGTCATGACGAAGTCGGGATCGTCACGGTCGACAGCCCTCCGGTCAATGCGCTGAGTGCCGGGGTTCGCGGCGGTATTTTGGAGTGCATCAAGGCCGCGATCGCCGATCCCGCGATCAAGGGCATTGTGCTGACCTGCGCTGGCCGCACCTTCATTGCCGGCGCCGACATCACCGAATTCGGCAAGCCGCCGAAGGCGCCCGCCCTCAACGACGTGCTTTCCGAGATCGAGAATTCGCCGAAGCCGGTCGTTGCCGCGATCCACGGCACCGCACTCGGCGGCGGCCTCGAGGTCGCGCTCGCCTGTCATTTTCGCGTCGCTGTAAAAGAAGCCAAGCTCGGCCTGCCCGAGGTGAAGCTCGGCCTGCTGCCGGGCGCAGGCGGCACCCAGCGCCTGCCGCGCGCGGTCGGACCGGAGCTTGCGGTCAAGATGATCGTCGGCGGTGATCCGATCGGTGCGGCGGAAGCGCTGAAAAACGGCCTGATCGAAGAGATCGTCGAGGGCCCGGCTGCCGGAGGCGAAGCCTTCGTGCGAAAGCTGCTGGCCGAAAAGCGCCCGCTGCGCCGCCTGCGTGACGACGATTCCAAGATTGCTGCGGCCAAGGCCGATCGCTCGATCTTCACCAATGCGGTCGCCGCCATGACCAAGAAGTCGCGCGGCCTGGAAGCGCCGTTCGCGGCGGCCGACGCCGTCGGCTACGCCATTGACCTACCGTTCGACGAAGGTCTGAAGAAGGAGCGGGAGGGCTTCCTGAAGCTCGTCGCCAGCGATCAGTCCAAGGCGCAGCGCTATGCCTTCTTCGCCGAGCGCGAGGCCAGCAAGATCGCGGGCGTGCCTGAAGGCACCAAGTCGCGGCCCGTGAACCGCGTCGCCATCCTCGGCGCCGGCACCATGGGCGGTGGCATCGCGATGTCGTTTGCCAATGCCGGCGTGCCCGTCACCCTGATCGAGACCGGCGAAGAGCAGCTCAAGCGCGGCCTCGGCATCATGCAGAAGAACTGGGAAGCGACCGCGGCGCGCGGCGGCATTCCGGCGGATGCGCCCGCCAAGCGCATGGCGCTGATCAACGGCGTCGTCGGCATCGAGAACGTGGGCGATGCCGACCTGGTCATCGAAGCCGTGTTCGAGACCATGGCGGTGAAGAAGGAAGTGTTCGGCAAGCTCGACCAATACGTCAAGCCGGGTGCCGTGCTCGCCTCCAATACCTCCTACCTGAACATCGACGAGATCGCGCAGTCGACCAAGCGTCCGCAGGACGTGCTCGGCATGCACTTCTTCTCGCCCGCCAACGTCATGAAACTGTGCGAGATCGTGCGTGCCGACAAGACCGCGCCGGACGCCCTTGTGACGGCTGTCTCGATCGCGCGCAAAATTGCGAAAGTGCCGGCCGTGGTCGGCGTCTGCGACGGCTTTGTCGGCAACCGCATGCTCGCCCAGCGCGGTAAGCAGTCCGAGAAGCTGTTGTTCGAAGGTGCCTTGCCGCAGCAGGTCGACGCCGTGGTGACGAAGTTCGGCATGCCGATGGGCCCGTTCGCGATGGGCGACCTCGCCGGCCTCGACATCGGCTGGCGCTCGCGCAAGGACCGCGGCATCAAGTCCGAGATCGCGGACGCGCTCTGCGAAGCCGGTCGCTTCGGCCAGAAGACCGGCAAGGGCTATTACAAGTACGAAGCCGGCTCGCGCTCGGCGCTGCCCGATCCCGAGGTCGAAAAGCTGATCGACGAGACGCTGCTCCGTTTGGGCCGCAAGAAGCGCGTTGTCAGCGAAGACGAGATACTCGAGCGCATGATGTACCCGATGATCAACGAGGGCGCGAAGATTTTGGAAGAAGGCATCGCGGCGCGTCCCTCCGATATCGATGTGGTCTGGCTCTACGGCTATGGCTGGCCGATCTACCGCGGCGGCCCGATGTTCTGGGCCGACAGCGTCGGCCTCAAGCACATCGCCGATCGTCTCTCCTTCTATGCCAGGGAGACCAACGACCCCAGCCTCGAGCCCGCGCCGCTGCTGAAGAAGCTCGCGGCCGAAGGCAAGACCTTCGCCTCGCTGGCGGCGGCGTCGAAAGCGGCTTGATCGGATTGGCCGTGGCCGCGATGATTTGCTCCGGGCGACGCCCTCTCCGTTCCCTCGCCCCTTGCGGGGGACAGTCAGGCAGGGAGCCCCGGGCGAGGTCAATGTGCGTGGCTACCCCGCTCCCCAACCCTTCCCCGCAACGGGGAAGGGAGCCCGTTCCGTCCGTGCCCGCCTTACGTGGAACCGCTGCTCAGGCAGTGCAAAGTAACGAAGTGAAATGACCCATCCCGGCGAACAGTTTTATCCCGAAGGCGTGCGTTGGGACGACACCATCGTCCAGGGCTCGCTGCCTGACCTGCTGGCAAAAGCCGCCGCCGAGTACGGCCCGCGCACCGCGCTGGAATTCCGGGAGCGTCCGATCAGTTACACCGAACTCGCCGCGATGGCGGAGCGTGCGGCCGCCGCGTTCCTGCGCGCCGGATGCGGCAAGAACACCTCCATCGCGCTGTTTCTCGGCAACACGCCCGATCACCCCGCCAATTTCTTCGGCGCGCTGAAGGCCGGCGCGCGCGTTGCGCATCTCTCCCCGCTCGACGGCGAGATTGCGCTGACTCACAAGGTCTCCGATTCCGGCTCGCGCCTGCTCGTCACGTCCAACCTCGCGGCGCTGCTGCCCACCGCGCTGAAGTTCCTGGAGAAGGGGTTGATCGATCGCCTGGTCGTCTGCGAGGACGACAATTGGGGCAAGGTCGGCACGCCGCAGGCCGCGATCCCCGTTGATCCCCGCATCGTCACCTTCAAGACCTTCGTCGAGGGCGCGACCGCGCCGGCGCAGTGGCCGTCCGTGACGGCCGACGACGTCGCGCTGCTGCAATATACCGGTGGCACCACCGGCCTGCCCAAGGGCGCGATGCTCACCCATGGCAATCTGACTTCCGCGGTGTCGATCTACGACGTCTGGGGCAAGCCGTCGCGCGCGACGCGCGGCGATGCCATCGAGCGCGTGATCTGCGTGCTGCCGCTGTTCCACATCTACGCGCTCACCGTCGTGCTGTTATCCTCGCTCAGCCGCGGCAATCTGATCTCGCTGCATCAGCGTTTTGACGTCCAAGCAGTAATGCGCGACATCGAAATCAAGCGCGCGACCTATTTCCCGGGCGTGCCGACGATGTGGATCGCGATCGCAGCCCTTCCCGATCTCGACAAGCGAGATTTTTCCTCGCTGGCGACGATCGGCTCCGGGGGCGCGCCGCTTCCGGTGGAGATCGCAAATTTCTTCGAGCGCAAGGTCGGCAAGAAGCTTCGCAGCGGCTGGGGCATGACCGAGACCTGCTCGCCCGGCACCGGCCATCCGCCCACAGGTCCCGACAAGCCCGGCTCGATCGGCCTGATGCTGCCCGGCATCGAGCTCGACGTCGTCTCGCTCGACAATTCCACGAACGTGCTGCCGCCGGGCGAAGTCGGCGAGATCCGCATCAGGGGCCCGAACGTCACCCAGGGCTACTGGAACAAGCCGAAGGAATCCGCGGAGTCCTTTGCCGACGGCCGCTTTCTCACCGGCGACATCGGCTATGTCGACACGGACGGCTATTTCTTCCTGGTCGACCGCAAGAAGGACATGATCATCTCCGGCGGCTTCAACGTCTATCCGCAGATGATCGAGCAGGCGATCTACACCATTGCCGGCGTGCACGAGGTGATCGTGCTCGGCATTCCCGACCAGTACCGCGGCGAGGCCGCAAAGGCCTTCATCAAGCTGAAGTCGGACGCAAAGCCGTTCTCGCTCGACGATTTGCGCGCGCAGCTCACCGGCAAGCTCGGCAAGCACGAATTGCCGGCCGAGGTCGAATTCGTCGACGATCTGCCGCGCACGCCGGTCGGAAAGCTGTCGCGCCACGAGTTGCGTCAGCAGCAGAAACCATCACAATCCGCCCAACTTGCCACCCAACCTGTATCAGGAGGTCGCTCTTGACCGACGCCGTCATCGTTTCCACCGCCCGCACCCCGATCGGCAAGGCATATCGCGGCGCGCTCAACGCGACCGAGGGTGCGACCCTGCTCGGCCATGCCATCGGCGAAGCCGTCGCGCGCGCCAAGATCGACCCGAAGGAGGTCGAGGACGTCGTGATGGGAGCGGCGCTGCAGCAGGGAACGACCGGAGGCAATATCGCGCGCAAGGCGCTGCTCCGCGCCGGTTTGCCCGTCACCGTTGGCGGCACCACCATCGACCGGCAATGCGCCTCGGGCCTCCAGGCGATCGCGCTCGCCGCGCGCTCGGTGATTTTTGACGGCGTCGAGATCGCGGTCGGCGGCGGCGGCGAGTCCATCTCGCTGGTGCAGAACGACAAGATGAACAGCTTCCACGCCCAGGACCCGGCGCTGCTCGAGATCAAGGGCGAAGTCTACATGCCGATGATCGACACGGCCGAAATCGTCGCCAAGCGCTACGGCATCTCGCGCGAGAAGCAGGACGAATATTCGCTGGAAAGCCAGCGCCGCACTGCGGCCGCGCAACAGGGCGGCAAGTTCAAGGACGAACTCGCGCCGATCACCACCAAAATGACCGTGACCGACAAGGCGACCGGCGCTGTCTCGCTCAAGGACGTGACGCTGTCGCAAGACGAGGGTCCGCGGCCCGAGACCACCGCCGAAGGCCTCGCCGGCCTCAAGGCCGTGCGCGGTGAAGGTTTTTCGGTCACCGCCGGCAATGCCAGCCAGCTCTCGGACGGCGCCAGCGCCTCCGTCATCATGAGCGACAAGGAAGCGTCGAAGCGCGGCCTCACGCCGCTCGGCATCTTCCGCGGCTTCGTCTCCGCCGGCTGCGAGCCGGACGAAATGGGCATCGGCCCGGTGTTCGCGGTGCCGCGGCTGCTCAAGCGTCACGGCCTCACGGTCGACGACATCGGCCTGTGGGAGCTCAACGAAGCGTTCGCGGTGCAGGTCCTGTATTGCCGCGACAAGCTCGGCATCGACCCTGACAAGATCAACGTCGACGGCGGCGCGATCGCGGTCGGCCACCCCTACGGCATGTCGGGCGCGCGCCTCACCGGCCACGCCCTGATCGAAGGCCGCCGCCGCAAGGCGAAGTACGCGGTCGTCACCATGTGCGTCGGCGGCGGCATGGGCGCAGCGGGCTTGTTTGAGATTTTGCAGTAATTCACAGGAGGATCCGATGGATCTCGCATTCACGAAAGAAGAGCAGGCGTTTCGCGAGGAAGTGCGGGAGTTCTTCCGCGGTAGCGTGCCGCCGGATACGCGGCGCAAGCTGGTCGAGGGCCGCCATCTCTCGAAGGACGAGATGGTGACGTGGTGGCGCATCCTCAACAAGAAGGGCTGGGGCACCAGCCACTGGCCCAAGCAATATGGTGGTACCGGCTGGACTTCCGTGCAGCACTACATCTTCAACGAGGAGCTGCAGTCCTATCCGGCGCCGCAGCCGCTCGCCTTCGGCGTCAGCATGGTCGGCCCTGTGATCTACACCTTCGGCAACGAAGAGCAGAAGAAGCAGTATTTGCCGCGCATTGCCAATGTCGAGGATTGGTGGTGCCAGGGTTTCTCCGAGCCCGGCTCCGGATCTGATCTCGCTTCGCTGAAGACAAAAGCCGAGCGCAAGGGCGACAAGTGGATCATCAACGGCCAGAAAACCTGGACCACGCTCGCCCAGCACGCCGATATGATCTTCTGCCTCTGCCGCACCGACGCGACCGCGAAGAAGCAGATGGGCATCTCCTTCATCGTGTTCTCGATGAAGTCGAAGGGCGTCACCGTGCGCCCGATCCAGACCATCGACGGCGGCGTCGAAGTCAACGAAGTGTTCTTCGACGACGTCGAAGTTCCCTACGAGAACCTGATCGGCGAGGAGAACAAGGGGTGGGATTACGCAAAATTCCTGCTCGGCAATGAGCGCACCGGCATCGCGCGGGTCGGCGTCTCCAAGGAGCGGCTGCGCCGCATCCGCGACTTGGCCTCCAAAGTCGAATCCGGCGGCAAGCCGATCATCCAGGACGCGGCCTTCCGTGACAAGCTCGCGGCCTGCGAGATCGAGCTCAAGGCGCTCGAGCTCACGCAGTTGCGCGTCGTCGCCGACGAAGGCAAGCACGGCAAGGGCAAGCCCAATCCGGCGTCCTCGGTCCTGAAGATCAAGGGCTCCGAGATCCAGCAGACGACCACCGAGCTGCTGATGGAAGTGATCGGCCCGTTCGCCGCGCCCTACGACGTGCACGGCGACGACGGCTCGAACGAAGCCATGGACTGGACCGCCCAGATCGCGCCGAGTTATTTCAACAACCGCAAGGTCTCGATCTATGGCGGCTCCAACGAGATCCAGCGCAACATCATCGCCAAGGCGGTGCTGGGGCTTTGATCGTACACTATTAACACGCACTCACCGTCATGGCCGGGCTTGACCCGGCCATCCGCGCCTAGCGGCCGAAAGAACGTGGATGCCTGGCACAAGGCCGGCATGACGAAATCGATACCGGGAGAGCAAAGAACATGGATTTTGATCTGAACGAGGAGCAACGGCTTCTCAAGGAAAGCATCGACGGCCTCTTGACCGATTCCTACGATTTCGAGAGCCGCAAGAAGTACATGAGGGAGAAGGGCGGCTGGAGCAAAGCCGTCTGGGGCAAGCTCGCGGAGCAGGGCCTGCTCGGTCTGCCTTTCGCGGAGGCCGATGGCGGCTTCGGCGGCGGCGGCGTCGAGACCATGATCGTGATGGAAGCGCTCGGCAAGGCATTGGTGCTCGAGCCTTATCTCGCAACCGTCGTGATCGGCGGCGGCTTCCTGCGCCATGCCGGCTCCGATGCGCAGAAGGCCGTGCATGTGCCCGGCATCGTCGACGGCAGCAAGACGCTGGCGTTCGCCCAGCTCGAGAAGAACTCGCGCTACGATCTCTTCGACGTCTCCACGACGGCGAAGAAGAAGGGCGACGGCTGGGTCATCGACGGCGAAAAATTCGTCGTGCTCAACGGCGAGAACGCAGATACCCTCATCGTGACCGCGCGCACCAAGGGCGAGCGCCGCGACAAGAACGGCATCGGCGTGTTCATGGTCCCGGCGAGCGCCAAGGGCGTGACCAAGAAGTCGTACCCGACCCAGGACGGCATGCACGCCGCCGACATCACCTTCACCGGTGTCGAGGTCGGGGCTGATGCGGCGCTTGGCAATCCCGATGATTCGCTCGCGCTGATCGAGCGTGTCGTGGACGAAGCCCGCGTCGCGCTCTGCGCCGAGGCGGTCGGCCTGATGGACGAGTCGCTGAAGACCACGGTCGAGTACATCAAGACGCGCAAGCAATTCGGCGTCGCGATCGGCTCGTTCCAGTCGCTCCAGCACCGCGCCTCCGACATGTTCGTCGCCGCCGAGCAGGCAAGATCGATGTCGATGTTCGCGACCATGGCGGCCGATTTCGAGGACGCCAAGGAACGCTCCAACGCCATCGCCGCCGCCAAGGTGCAGATCGGCAAGTCGCTGAAGTACGTCGGGCAGCAGGCGATCCAGCTCCACGGCGGCATCGGCATGACCATGGAGGCGAAGATCGGTCATTACTTCAAGCGCCTGACCATGATCGAGAACTCGTTCGGCGACACCGACTACCACCAGCGCCGCGTCGCGGATGGTGGCGGGTTGATCTAAGCGCCACGCCGTCATTGCGAGGAGCTCTTGCGACGAAGCAATCCAGGCTTTCTCCGTGGAAAGATTCCGGATTGCTTCGCTGCGCTCGCAATGACGAAGCAAACGGAATCAACGGAGCAGCGACAATGAAAAACACCCCGTTCGATCTCACCGGCAAGGTCGCCGTGGTCACCGGCTCCAGCCGCGGCATCGGTCGCTCCTCCGCCGAGCTGCTCGCAAAGCTCGGCGCAAAAGTCGTGGTCTCCTCGCGCAAGGCCGACGCCTGCAAGGAGGTCGCCGACGGCATCAATGCGGCCGGCGGCGATGCAACCGTCATCCCCTGCAACATCGCGCGCAAGCAAGAGGTCGAGGCGCTGATCGCGGGCGCCACGAAACATTACGGCAAGATCGACATCCTCGTCTGCAACGCCGCGGTGAATCCGTATTACGGCCCGCTGCTCGACATCACCGACGAGGCCTTCGACAAGATCATGGGCTCGAACGTCAAGAGCAACATCTGGCTCTCCGCGCTGGCGATCCCGCAAATGGCCGAGCGTGGAGGCGGCTCCGTCGTCATCGTCTCCTCGATCGGCGGCTTGCGCGGCTCGACCGTGATCGGTGCCTACGGCATCTCCAAGGCCGCCGACTTCGCGCTGTGTCGTTCGCTCGCCGGCGAATGGGGTCCGAAAGGCGTCCGCGTCAACTGCATCGCGCCCGGCCTGGTCAAGACCGACTTCGCCCGCGCGCTGTGGGAAGACGAAGCGAATCTAAAACGCCGCACCGCCACCACCCCGCTTCGCCGCATCGGCGAACCCGACGAAATCGCGGGCGCAGTCGCCTACCTCGCCTCGGATGCGTCGAGCTTCATGACCGGCCAGACCATCGTCATCGACGGCGGCGTGACGACGGCGGCGGTGTAAAGCGGTCTGCTCCCTCGCCCCGCTCTTGCGGGGAGAGCGTCGGGGTGAGGGGCTGTCTCCAGGAATACGGCTGGCGATGAGTTCGGGCCCCCACGCCCGGAATTCAAGCTGCGCTTGAATTCCGACCTCTCCCCGCAAGCTGACCGCAAGCTGGGCGAGGTGAAGACGATTCCGGCAGCCTTGACCTTCCCGTCCTAATCCGCTCCCTTTGGCGCGACATATGACCCGTCACCGGGAAACACCAAGGTAGCTCCCATGTCTTTCGTCCTCGCCATCGACCAGGGCACCACCTCCTCGCGTGCGATCGTCTTTCGCGGCGACATCTCGATCGCCGCCCGTGCACAGCAGGAGTTTCCGCAGCATTTTCCGGCCTCGGGCTGGGTCGAGCACGAGCCGGAAGACATCTGGACCTCGACCGTGACGGTCTGCCGCGATGCGATCGCGCAGGCCGGCATCACCGCAAAAGACATCGCCGCGATCGGCATCACCAACCAGCGCGAGACCACCGTGGTGTGGGACCGCGCCACCGGCCAGGCCGTGCACCGCGCCATCGTCTGGCAGGACCGTCGCACCGCCGACATCTGCGCCAAACTGAAATCAGACGGCCGCGAGCCGGTGATCTCGCAAAAGACCGGCTTGATCATCGATCCCTATTTCTCCGGCACCAAGGTCGCCTGGATTCTCGACCACGTCCCCGGCGCGCGTGCGCGGGCCGCGCGCGGCGAGCTGATGTTCGGCACCGTCGATTGTTATCTGCTGTGGCGCCTCACCGGCGGCAAGGTGCACGCCACCGACGCTACCAACGCCTCGCGTACGCTGCTGTTCAACATCCACACCGGCCAGTGGGACGACGAGCTGCTGGAGATCATCGGCGTGCCGCGCTCGATGCTGCCCGAGGTGAAAGATTCCTCCGCCCGCTTCGGCGAGACCGTGCCCGATCTGTTCGGCGGCGCTATCGCGATCTCAGGCATCGCCGGCGACCAGCAGGCCGCGACCATCGGCCAGGCCTGCTTCCGACCGGGCATGATGAAGTCCACTTACGGCACTGGCTGCTTCGCCCTGCTCAACACCGGCACCACGCCGGTGGCCTCGAAGAACAAGCTGCTCACCACCATCGCCTATCAGCTCGGCGGCAAACGCACCTACGCGCTCGAAGGCTCGATCTTCGTCGCGGGCTCGGCGGTGCAGTGGCTGCGTGATGGCCTCGGCATCATCAAGCACGCCGCCGAGACCGGACCTCTTGCCGATCAGTCGGACTCAATGCAGAGCGTCTATCTCGTGCCGGCCTTCGTCGGCATGGGCGCGCCCTATTGGAATCCGCGCGTGCGCGGCGCGCTGTTCGGCCTCACCCGCAACACCGGCCCGGCCGAGCTCGCCCACGCCGCGCTGGAAAGCGTCTGCTACCAGACTTTTGACCTTTGGGCCGCGATGCGCGCCGACTGGCCGAGCTCGGAAACGGCAAGCGTCGTGCTCCGCGTCGACGGCGGCATGACCGCGTCGGACTGGACCATGCAGCGCCTCGCCGACCTGCTCGACGCACC
Source organism: Bradyrhizobium sp. 197 (assembly GCF_023073375.1). Lineage (NCBI taxonomy): Bacteria > Pseudomonadati > Pseudomonadota > Alphaproteobacteria > Hyphomicrobiales > Nitrobacteraceae > Bradyrhizobium > Bradyrhizobium sp. 197. The sequence continues at coordinate 11,903 of NZ_JADPJJ010000129.1, forward strand.
CGTCGATCGTCCCGTCATTCAGGAGACCACCGCGCTCGGCGCCGCCTATCTCGCCGGTCTCCAGGCCGGCGTCTATCCCGAGCCGACCAAATTCGCCGACAACTGGCGGCTGGAGCATCGCTTCAAGCCGAACATGAGCCAGGCAACAAGAGAGCGGAAGCTCGCGGGCTGGGCGCGCGCGGTGAAGGGCGTGCTGGCGAGCGACGAGGGGGATTGAGTGATCCTCCCCGACAGCTATTCCGATGTGCCCAACGGGAAGATCGCTGCCGTCGTCACCCATCTGGAGGTGACCGCGCCGGCGCGGGCGAGTCTCCAGGTTCATGGTGTCGCAGCGGAGGACGCCTTGACCGTTATCGGTGAAAAATTGGCAGACGATGTTTTTCGACGGGGTCGAGAACCCGATCGGGCGGTCCTGCGCGTGAGCAGTGGTGGCGGCGAGCACGGAGACTCCAAGGACTAACATCGCAAATCGCGTCATCATGCGTGCACCTGCGCCCAGCTCTGTCATGCCCGGACTTGATCCCGGCATCCATCGCTTCCTAATCTGGGGAAAGATGGATTGCCGGGCCTTCGCCGCGCCGAAGGGGCTTCGGCCTCGCAGGCGGGTCAAGCCCGGCAATGACGAAAGGTCTCGCCATGTTCCTGATCGGCCAATACGACTCCCCCTTCGTCCGCCGCGTCGCGATTGCGCTCCGGCTCTACGGGCTCGCCTTCGAGCACCGGCCGTGGTCGACCTTCGGCGATGCCGACAAGATCGCGCCCTATAATCCGTTGCGCCGCGTGCCGACGCTGGTGCTCGACGATGGCGAGGCGCTGATCGAGAGCACGATCATCCTCGATTATCTCGACGAGCTCGTGGGACTCGAGAAGGCGATGCTGCCGCGCGGCGGCGCCGGGCGGCGGCGTCACCTGCGCATCTGCGCGCTCGCCTCCGGCCTCGGCGACAAGGCGGTGAGCCTGCTCTATGAGCGCGTGCTGCGGAAGGAGCAGCTTGCGCTGTGGGTCGAGCGTTGCGAGGCGCAGATTGTTGACGTGCTCGGCGTGCTGGAGGCCGAGCGCGCCAAGGTAACCACGCCGAACTGGCTGGGCGACCGCATCGGCCACGCCGACATCGCTGTGGCCTGCGTCGTCCGCTTCACCCGCGAGGCGCATCCGCAGTTGTTCGACGTCGTGCGCTATCCGGCGCTGTCGGCGCATGCCGACGCTTGCGAGGCGCTGGCGCCGTTCCGGGAGATCGTACAGCCACTGGCGCCGCCGAAGGGGTGAGCCTTTTTCAATCTCTCTCCGCGGGCGGCAGGGCAATTGCATTTGGCGTGCACGATGCGGCAGCATCAACAGTGGGCTCCCCGCTTGCGGGCAGGGCAAGTGCATATGAAGAAGCATATGCCTGGAAGCTCGACTGCGGCCATCCTTCGAGACGCCCGCCTGCGGCGGGCCCTCAGGATGAGGGATGAGTATGCGGCAGCATTTCAACGCAGAGGGATGCAGCTGAGCCTCATCCTGAGGAGGCCGCGAAGCGGTCGTCTCGAAGGACGAGGCGCTCGCTCAGGCGCCGCTGAGACGTCATATGCGATTGCCCAGCCGCTAGCGGGGAGAGGCGAAGGGAGAGGCGCCGCTACGCAAATCTAATTTTGATCAGGATTGTCAGGAAAAGGCCTCCGACGACCGCGCAGACCGCGGCACCGATCAGCGACCCCAGCGCACCTTCCCGGCTTGCGGGCAGGGCAAGTGCATATGAAGAAGCATATGCCTGGAAGCTCGACTGCGGCCATCCTTCGAGACGCCCGCCTGCGGCGGGCCCTCAGGATGAGGGATGAGTATGCGGCAGCATTTCAACGCAGAGGGATGCAGCTGAGCCTCATCCTGAGGAGGCCGCGAAGCGGTCGTCTCGAAGGACGAGGCGCTCGCTCAGGCGCCGCTGAGACGTCATATGCGATTGCCCAGCCGCTAGCGGGGAGAGGCGAAGGGAGAGGCGCCGCTACGCAAATCTAATTTTGATCAGGATTGTCAGGAAAAGGCCTCCGACGACCGCGCAGACGGCGGCACCGATCAGCGGCCCCAGCGCGCCTTCCCGGCTTGCGGGCTCCAGCACAGCCTGTCCCGGCTGGTCCGGATCGTAATAGACCTTCACACTCTGCCCGGGACGATATTTCGCCGCGGCCTCTGCGGCGACCTCGCGCAGCCCGGAGATCATGGCGCCGTTCCAATCGACTTCGGTGCCGATGAAGTCGCGCTTGCCGACCCTGTAGGCGTAGCGCAGGTCGACCTGATAGCGGTGGACGAGCTTTGAAGTCGTCGGTCTGTTGTCGTGGTCGGTCTTCTCCTCGATGATTTCCTCGATCACGTCGCAGCGCGTGACCCTGCCCGACGCGGTCGGCCAGCGCAGGCTGGCACTCGCCAGCCGGCGCGTCCTGACATATTCGGCGACGCAGAACACGCCGCCCACGAGCACGATGATCGGCAGCGCGAACGCGAACAGCGGAACGCCATTGTCGGCGTAGAGCACGTGGCCTGCGAACGAATGCGCGGTCAGGGTGGCGGCGATGACGCCGAACACCATGGTGAACGCCACCAGCGCCGCGACGTTCTGCGCGGCAGCAGGCTCCAGCAGCGCCTCGGTCGGTTGCTTCGGATCGACATGGACGTCGACATGGGCACCGACCGGGTAGCGTCCGGTCAGTTTTGCGGCCAGGACCCTCGTCGTGATGGCGGGGCCGCCGACAAAGATCTTGTCGCTTTCCAGCTCCTGGCCGCCGGCCTGATAGCGATAGCGGATGATGGGCTTGGCGTCGTTCCGATCGTCCGAGGCGTGCGCCGCCGGCTGGTCCACCCGGGAGACCGTGATGATACCCTCAACCCTGTCCCAGCTCCGCGCGGCCTGCATCCGGCCCCGCATGCGGACCAGATTGAACAGCGTCAATCCAAACAGCAGCACTGCGATGCCGGCGGCAATCTGTGTCCACATCAATTGTTGGGCGTTCAGCATCCGATTCCCCTGCTCTTCGGCGGCGACCGCCATTGGTCGCGGCGAGCGCGCGTTGCGTTCACGGCAGGGTGCGGCGCCGATCCTACCTCCGCGTGCAGGGCCTGATCTCGCCCGTCGCGGACTTCAGGACGATCGGATTTGGCGACAATCTTATGCCGAAGAACAGTTGAGAGCCGGACACCTTGTCGTCCGCCCCCTCGTGTACGTCCAGATCGAGCGTCGCGGCGATCTCGGATGTCAGTTTGGCCTTCTCCTCCATCGAAATCGCGTTGCGATATTTGATCTCGTAGACGACGTCGGCCTCCAGCACGGACCGCGTCTGGCACACGACGGCGCCGCTCGAAACGTTCTGGGTGATCGCGTCCTCGCATTCGGCCTTCAGCAATGCGTTCCGGGTCGATATCAGCGACTCGTCGGAAATCAGCAGAATGTTGGCATTCTCGAGCTTGAGGTTGACCGCCTCGACCTGCTGCATCCCGGCGACGGCCGACAGCTTGTCCCTGACCTGGGCCGACACGTCGAGCTTCTTCTCGAGCGACTGCTTCAGGTCCCGGTCAACGGTCCGCGATCTCTGAATCTTGCCGGTCAGGAGTGTAGGGTCGACGTCGCAGGTCGGATGCAGCTCCAGCCGGCCGTTGCTCAGATACTCGATCGTGTTGATCGTGCCGGGGCCGCCAAAAGTGCTTGGCGGTACCACTTCGAAATATCCGGTCTCGGAGAGGATGGCCGTGATCGTGTGCTTCTTTCGCGGGAAGCCGGCGTAGACCGAGACCATCACGAGGGCAATCGCGACAAAAACTCCGCTACCCAGCCAAAGCCATTTGCGGCTTGCTACTTGCCTGGGCAGCACAACTGACTTCGCTCTCCGCATGGCACGTAGCCTTTCGGACAGTCCGCCGAGGCAATCGTGGGCAGCACGACAAGAACGATCGCGGCGACGAACAGTGCAATGAACTGCTTCATGTGTTCGATCCCGAGCAAACCATCGGTTTGAAGGTAGCAGACCGGTAGGCTATCGAATCCAGGTTGAGTGGACAAGTGAGCGACTTCACACCGTCTGGTTCCCGCGCGAAAAAAGTCGGAGAGGCGAGATCGTGCAGCCGCCAACGCCACTGAGGCGTGAGGGCTCGCAACGCGGAGTGCGAAACTGGCGCGGTTGGCGATGATGGAATGCTACAGGTGTTTTGCCCGACGGAGCAACAGTGCTTGCGGTCGCCGCCCTGGTCGCGGCCGACGATCTCGTGCCCGCCCGCCGCTCCGGAGGGGAAAAAAATGTTCAGGCTTTTCAACCCCATGGCTACTGTGCATGGGGTTGTTTTTTAGTTTTTGAGTTGAGGGGGGCGCCTACCCCGCGCCCGCGCGCTTCTTCTGCCAGACGAGATGCACCGCGCAGGTGCAGCCGGGCGGGTGCGAGGCGAGGTCTTTTGACGTCTCGTCGTTTGCGGGTGTCGCCGCAAACGCCTTGTCGGTGCCCTCCCGCGACGGGATGTAGTTCAGCACCGGCGCGAGCCAGCGCTCGGTCTCGGCGACGCTCATGCCCTTGCGTACGGCATAGTCCTCGACCTGGTCGCGCTCGATCTTGCCGACGCCGAAATAATAGCTCTCGGGGTTCGCGAAATAGAGCCCGGACACGGAAGAGCCCGGCCACATCGCAAAGCTCTCGGTCAGCGTCACGCCGGCGGTGTTTTCTGCGTCGAGCAGCTCGAACAGCGTCGCCTTCTCGGTGTGATCGGGCTGCGCGGGATAGCCGGGCGCGGGGCGGATGCCCTGGTACTTTTCGAGGATCAGCTCGTCGGTCGAGAGCGCCTCGTCCGGCGCATAGGCCCAGAACTCGCGGCGCACGCGGGCATGCATGCGCTCGGCGAAGGCTTCCGCAAGGCGATCGGCCAGCGCCTTGCACAGGATCGATGAGTAGTCGTCGTTCGCCATCTTGAAGCGGTCGGCAATCACATCCTCCCCGATCCCCGCAGTGACGACGAAGCTGCCGACATAATCGGGCACACCGGTGCCGACCGGTGCGATGAAGTCGGACAGCGCCGCGTTGAAACGGCCCTCGCGCTTCTCGAGCTGCTGACGCAGCGTGTGCAGCGTCGCGATCGACTTGGTGCGGCTTTCGTCGGCGTAGAGCACGATGTCGTCGCCCTGCGCATTCGCCGGCCAGAAGCCGACGATGGCGCGCGCCCGGAACCATTTCTCCTTGACGATGGTGTCGAGCATTTTTCGCGCGTCATCGTAAAGCGAACGCGCGACTTCGCCGACCTTGGCATCATCGAGAATCGCCGGGAAGCGGCCCGCGAGCTCCCAGGTCTGGAAGAACGGCGTCCAGTCGATATAGGGCACGAGCTCGGCGAGATCGTAGTCGTCGAAGCTTCTGGTGCCGAGGAAGGTCGGCTTCACGGGCTTGTTCGCTGCGAAATCGACCGGCACGCGGTTCTTGCGGGCCACCTCCAGCTTCAGCCGCTTCTTGTCGGCCTGCGCGCGCATATGCGCGTCCGAGATCTTGGCGTATTCGGCACGCACCTCGGCGGCATAGGCCTCGCGCTTCTCGGGCGAGAGCAGCGCAGACGTGACGCCGACGGCGCGGCTGGCGTCGTTGACATGCACCACGGGGCCGGCGCGATAGCTCGGGTCGATCTTCACCGCGGTATGCACGCGGCTTGTCGTCGCGCCGCCGATCAGCAGCGGCAGCTTGAGGCCTTCGCGCTGCAATTCGCCGGCGAAGAACGCCATCTCGTCGAGCGAGGGCGTGATCAGACCGGACAGGCCGACGATGTCGGCCTTCTCCGCCTTCACGATCTCGACGATCTTGGCGGCAGGCACCATCACGCCGAGGTCGATGACCTCGTAATTGTTGCACTGGAGCACGATGCCGACGATGTTCTTGCCGATGTCGTGGACGTCGCCCTTGACGGTCGCGAGCACGATCTTGCCGGCGGAGGATTTTGCATCGCTGTCGATGCCGTTGGCGCGATTGCGCGCCTTCTCCTCTTCCATGAACGGCATCAGCCAGGCCACAGCCTGCTTCATCACGCGTGCGGATTTCACCACCTGCGGCAAAAACATCTTGCCGTCGCCGAAGAGGTCACCGACCACGTTCATGCCGGCCATCAGCGGTCCCTCGATCACGTCGAGCGGCCGCGTCGAGGCCTTGCGGGCCTCTTCGGTATCCTGCTCGATGAATTCGGTGATGCCGTGCACCAGCGAATGCGACAGCCGCTTCGCCACCGGCCATTCGCGCCAGGCGAGATCGGCTTCCTTGGTCTGGGTCTTGTTGCCGCGGAATTTTTCCGCGAGCGCCAGCAGACGCTCGGACGCGCCGGGATCGCGATTGAGGATGACGTCCTCGCAGACCTGGCGCAATTCGGCATCGATGTCGTCATAGACGATCATCTGCCCGGCGTTGACGATGCCCATGTCCATGCCGGCCTTGATGGCGTGATACAGGAACACCGAGTGCATGGCCTCGCGCACCGGCTCATTGCCGCGGAACGAGAAAGACAAATTGGAGACGCCGCCCGAGATGTGCGCGCCCGGCAGGTTCTTGCGGATCCAGCGCGTCGCCTCGATGAAGTCGACGCCGTAATTGTTGTGCTCCTCGATGCCGGTCGCGATCGCGAAAATGTTGGGATCGAAGATGATGTCTTCCGGCGGCAGGCCGACGCGGTTGACCAGGATGTCGTAGGCGCGCTTGCAGATCTCGGTCTTGCGCGCGAACGTGTCGGCCTGGCCGACCTCGTCGAACGCCATCACCACGACGGCCGCGCCGTGGCGGCGGGCGATCTTGGCCTCGTGAATGAATTTCTCCTCGCCTTCCTTCATCGAGATCGAATTGACGACCGGCTTGCCCTGCACGCATTTCAGGCCGGCCTCGATCACCGAGAATTTCGAGGAATCGACCATCACGGGGACGCGGGCGATGTCGGGTTCGGCGGCGACGAGGTTGAGGAAGGTCACCATGGCCGCCTCGGAGTCGAGCAGGCCCTCGTCCATGTTGACGTCGATGATCTGCGCGCCGTTCTCGACCTGGTCGCGTGCGACCTGCAGCGCGGCGGTGTAGTCGCCGGCGGTGACCAGCTTGCGGAAGCGGGCGGAGCCGGTGACGTTGGTGCGCTCGCCGATGTTCACGAAGGGAATCGCGTCGGTCAGGATGAACGGCTCGAGGCCGGAGAGCCGCAAGCGAGGCTCGATCTCCGGCACGATGCGCGGCTTGTGCGGCGCGACCGCAGCGGCGATCGCCGCGATATGATCCGGCGTGGTGCCGCAGCAGCCGCCGACGATGTTGACCAGACCATCACGTGCGAACTCGCCGATCAGGCGCGCCATGTATTCCGGCGTTTCGTCATACTGGCCGAACTCGTTGGGCAGGCCGGCGTTGGGATAAGCACAAACAAGCGTGTCGGCGACGCGGCCGATATCGGCGATGTGCGCGCGCAGATCTTCCGCGCCGAGCGCGCAGTTGAAGCCGATGGTGACGGGCTTTGCGTGCTGCACCGAATGCCAGAATGCCTCCGGCAGCTGGCCCGACAGCAGGCGGCCGGACTTGTCGGTGATGGTGCCCGACACCATCACGGGCATGTCGATGCCGCGCTCCTCGGTGATCTCGGCGATCGCGTAGAGCGCCGCCTTGGCGTTCAGCGTGTCGAAGATGGTCTCGACCAGCAGCAGATCGACGCCGCCGTCGAGCATGCCGTTGATCTGCTCGCCATAGGATTTGCGCAGATCGTCGAACCTGACGGCGCGGTAGCCGGGATTGGAAACGTCGGGCGAAATCGAGGCGGTGCGGTTGGTCGGGCCGATGGCGCCGGCGACAAAGCGCGGCTTGCCGTCCTCGGCTTCGACGCGGCGTGCGGCGTTGCCGGCGAGGCGGGCGCCTTCGCGCGCCATTTCGTAGACGATGTCGGTGAGGTCGTAATCGGCCTGCGCGATCGAGGTCGTGGAGAAGGTGTTGGTGGCGACGATGTCGGCACCAGCGCGCAAATACGCCGCGTGGATGTCCTCGATCGCCTGCGGCTGGGTCAGGATCAAGAGGTCGTTGTTGCCGCGCAAATCGCGATGAAAATTCTTGAAGCGCTCGCCGCGGAAGGCGGCCTCGTCGAACTGGAGGTTCTGGATCATCGTGCCCATGGCGCCGTCGAGCACGAGAATACGCTCGCGCGCGGCGTTCAAAAGGGCAGTTCGCTTGGAAGAGGTGGATACGGTCATGTTGTCTTAAGCCGCCTTCTGCGCGCTCTTGGCGCGGATGCCGAGCAAATGGCTGATCGCGAACACGAGATCGGCGCGGTTCATGGTGTAGAAATGGAAGGTGTCGACGCCGTGCTTGGCGAGCTTCTGCACCTGGCCGGCCGCGACGGTGGCTGCCACCAGCTTGCGGGTCTCGGCGTCGTCGTCGAGGCCCTCGAACTTCGCGGCGAACCAATCCGGCACGGAGGTGCCGGCGCGGGTGACGAAGGCTCTCGCCTGCTTGAAATTGTGCATGGGCATGATGCCCGGCACAATCGGGATGTTGATGCCGCGGGCGCGGACGCGGTCGAGATAGCGGAAGTAGAGATCGTTATCGAAGAACACCTGCGTGATCGCGCGGGTCGCACCCGCGTCGACCTTGGCCTTCAGCGTGTCGATATCATCGTCGAAGTCGCGCGCCTCGGGGTGCTTCTCGGGGTAGGCCGAGACCGACACTTCGATGTCGGCGTGACGCTTCTTGATGCCGGCGACGAGCGCATCGGACGTCTGGTAGCCGTCGGGATGGCTGGAATAGGGCGTGCCGATGCCGCCTGCGGGATCGCCGCGCAGGCCGACGATGTGGCGGACGCCGACCTCGTGATAGCGGTCGACGATCTCGTCGATCTCGCCGCGCGAGGCGCCGACGCAGGTCAGATGCGCGGCCGGCAGCAGCGCGGTCTCCTTCAGAATACGCGAGATGGTCGAGTGGGTGCGCTCACGGGTCGAGCCGCCGGCGCCATAGGTCACCGAGACGAATTTCGGGTCGAGCGGGGCCAGCCGGTTGATGGTGTCCCAGAGATTGCGCTCCATATCTTCGGTCTTGGGCGGAAAGAACTCGAAGGAGATCGCAGGCCGCTTCAGGTGCCCGTCGTGCCCGTCGGTGTGGGCGGCCGTCGTCACGTCAGTCATGGGCACCACTCACTCCAGATTATTCACCAGGTTTTGGCGCCGGTCAGCGCTAGCCTGGGATGTCCAAGATAGGACAAAGGCAGTCTGATCGACAGCCCATCGTGGATGGGAAATGGCCCACTTCATGTGTATTAGGCTGAGTTTTTCTACCTTATGGTCGAATAGTGGGAATTATGCTCATGGTAAAATACATCGATATATCAATATTTTGATGCAAGTTAAGGGCAGTTCGGTGGTTGGCTTGATCTGTGGGCAGCCTGGATTCGAAATGATATGCAGGCCGTTCGTCCCAACTACCCGCTTCCGCGTCCCGGCCCGCGGCCTGCACGTCAGACCTGCGCGGCCTGCCCATTGCCGCCGCGCCGCTCTCCACTAGGTTAGCGCGCCATGATCCCGCTCTCAGTCCTCGACCTTTCCGTCGTCACAACAGGCACAAAGCCCGCCGCGGCGTTGCGCAACAGCATCGATCTGGCGCGCCATGTCGATGGGCTCGGCTATGTCCGCTATTGGCTCGCCGAGCATCACAACCTCGCCTCCGTCGCGAGCCCGGCGCCCGACGTGATGATCGGGCAGATCGCGGCGGTGACGAAGCACATCCGGGTCGGTTCCGGCGGCGTGATGCTGCCCAACCACGCGCCGCTGGTCGTGGCCGAGCGCTTCAAGATGCTGGAGGCGCTGTTTCCCGGCCGCATCGATCTCGGCCTCGGCCGCGCCCCCGGCACCGACGGCGCCACGGCCTACGCGCTGCGTAGCCGGCTCGATCGCCGCGAAGGCGATGATTTCCTCGAGCGGCTGCACGAATTGATCCTGTGGCAGACCCGGGAATTCCCCTCGGGCCATCCCTACCACAACGTTGTCGCGATGCCCGACGATACGCCGTTGCCGCCGATCTGGCTGCTCGGCTCCAGCGATTATTCCTCAGAGCTCGCCGCGCAGGTCGGCATGGGCTTCGCCTTCGCCCATCATTTTGCGTCCCACGATGCGATCGATGCCATGGTGCATTACCGCAATCGTTTTCAGCCCTCGGCCTGGAGCGCGAGCCCGCGCGCGATCCTCGCAGTCGCCGTCATCGCGGCCGACACGGATGAGGAGGCCGAAAAGCTCGCCGCGTCTTTCGATCTCAACCGCCTGCGCCGCGACCGCGGTCAATATCTTCCGCTACCAAGCGTCGAGGAAGCACTGGCCTATCCCTATACCGACTCCGAGCGCACCTCGATGCGGCGCAACCGCTCCCGTCTGTTCGTCGGCAGCCCTGCCACCGTGCAAGAGACGCTGCGGCCGCTGATCGATTCGAGCAAGCCGGACGAGTTGATGGTGATCACCGCCGTGTACGACCACGACGCGCGCAAGAAGTCGTATTCGCTGCTGGCGGAGGCGTTTGGACTTAAGGCGGCCGGATAAAGCTCTCGTGTCCCGGACGCAGCGCAGCGCCCCTTCGGCGGTGCGCTGCAGAGCCGGGGCCCATCGCGCCCCTGCGCTTCGCAGCCTCTGGATCCCGGCTCGCGCTTCGCGCGTCCGGGACACGAAACTATTCCATCGTTGCCCGGAAAGGATGCCCCGGATACACGCCGACGATGCGGAATTCGCGCGAGAAGAATTTCAGCTCCTCGATCGCAAACGCAAGGCCCTTGTCGTCAGGGTGGCCGTCGACGTCGGCGTAAAACTGGGTGGCGAAGAAATTGCCGTCGACCATGTAGCTCTCGAGCTTGGTCATGTTGACGCCGTTGGTGGCAAAACCGCCGAGCGCCTTGTAAAGGGCGGCCGGCAAATTGCGCACCCGGAAAACAAAAGTGGTAACCAGCGGGCCGGAGTTTTGGGCGGCCCATTTCGGCTCGCGCGCGAGCACCACGAAGCGCGTGGTGTTGTGGGCCTCGTCCTCGATGTCCTCAGCCAGAATGTCGAGGCCGTAGATCTTTGCGGCGAGGCGCGAGGCGATTGCGGCGACGGTCTTGTCGTTGCGCTCGGAGATGTCGCGGGCGCTGCCGGCGGTATCGGCGTGCACGATCCCCTTGATGCCAAGCTTGCGGATGATGCGCCGGCATTGGCCGAGCGCGTGCACATGGCTCTCGACGCTCTTGATGTCGGCAAGCTTGGTTCCCTTCACCGCCATCAGCTGATGACGGACGGGCAGAAACCATTCGCCGATGATGAAGAGGCCCGAGGCCGGCAGCAAATGATGGATGTCGGCGACACGGCCCGCGACCGAATTCTCGATCGGGATCATGCCGAGATCGGCCTCGCCCGAGGAGATCGCCGACAGCGCGTCCTCGAAGGTGGCACAAGGCATCGGCTCCGCGTCCGGATAGGCCTCGACGATGGCGATGTGGGAATTGGCCCCAGGCTCGCCCTGGAATGCGATTTTCAGCTTGCTCATGCTCGGCCTTGTAACAGCGGCTCAGGATTTGGAAAGGATGCTGCGCGCGGTTTCGAGGTCCGCCGGCGTGTCCACCCCGCGCGGCACGGTATCGACAATGGTGAAGTCGATGCGCATTCCGGCCTCAAGCGCCCGAAGCTGCTCGAGCTTCTCCTGCAATTCCAGCGGCGAAGGCGGAAGCCGGACGTAGCGCTCCAGCGCGGCGCGGCGATAGGCGTACAGGCCGATATGGTGGTAACGCGGTCCGTCGCCCGTCGGAGCGGTGGCGCGGGTGAAATAAAGTGCGCGCATCCGCCTGCCGCCGAGCGAGGTTCCGATCGCCTTCACGACGCTCGGCGCGAGGTCCTCCTCCTCGGTGTGGATCTGCGAGGCCAGCGTGGCGATGTCCACGACGGGGTCTTGCAGCGGCGGCAGCACCTCGCGGATGTTGTCGATCGTGATGGTCGGAAAATCGCCCTGGAGATTGACCACGATCTCGGCCTTGCCGTCCGGATCGAGCTTCTGCATGGCCTCGTGGATGCGGTCGGAGCCGGAGGGGTGCTCCGGGCGGGTCATCACGGCCTCGCCGCCATGGGCGGTCACCACGGAAGCGATCTCCGCCGTGTCCGTTGCGACTGCGACCCGGCCTATCCCGGCGGCCTCGGCACGGCGCATCACATGCACGATCATCGGCTGCCCCGCGATATCGGCGAGCGGCTTGCCGGGCAGGCGGGTGGCGGCCATGCGGGCCGGAATCAGCACCAGGATGCGGGGATTGATCATCGGTTCAAGGGCCTGGAAACGGGGCGTTTTCCGCGCCGAGAAATGGGGTGGGGACGGGCCTGAAGCCCGCTCGCTTATACGGGTTGCCAGACCCCGGGCAAACCGATATCTCAATGGCAAAACTCGGGGAAACAATTGGGAACGTTTGATTCTCCCGAGGCTCGTCCTGGCGGCCGCCTGGCCGCCAATTCTTCTTGCGGTGTGGGGCCTGGCCGGAAATGGACTCTTTCGAACTCAACAAAATTCTCGGTGCCGTGCTCGGCACCTGTCTCATCCTGCTGGTGACGAGCTTCACCGCGAGTGCGCTGTTCTCGCCCAAGATGCCGGAAAAGCCGGGCTTTGAGATCGCCGTGAAGGAAGACGCCGGCCACGGCAAGGAAGGCGCCGCCGCTGCTGCGCCCTCCGAGCCGATCGAAAAGCTGCTCCAGACCGCCTCGGTCGAGAAGGGGGCTTCCGCCGCCAAGAAGTGCGGCGCCTGCCATACCTTCGAGAAGGGCGGCCCGAACCGCGTCGGTCCGAATCTCTTTGGCATCGTCGGCGAGCCCAGGGGTGAAGGACGCGGGTTCAATTTCTCGGCCGCCATGAAGGCCAAGGGCGGCACCTGGACGTTCGACGACCTCAACAAGTTCATCGCCAACCCGAAGGGCTTCATCCCGGGCACCGCGATGGGCTTCGCCGGTATTCCGAAGGATTCCGAGCGCGCCGATGTCATTGCCTATCTGAATTCGCTGTCGGACCATCCGCAACCGTTGCCGACCGCCTCGAAGTAAGGCGTCAAAAAACCCGTCTTGAACTATGCGGCCAGGCTGAAAAGCCTGGCCGTTTCCGTATCCGGGCCTCGCGGCAACGTTATCGGGGCGTTTGGCCGCATCGGATGGCCGTCCGGCCTTCCAAGATGAGGAAAAAGCAACATATTCCGTCGAAACCTCGCCTATATTGGGACCTTAAAGGAGTAGCCTCCTTCAAGACAGGAATGTTGATTTGGCCATTACCCGACGCGATCTCCTGCTCACCGGCACTGCTGCCGCCGCGCTCCCCGCCCTCGGTTCCGTAGCGGGCATTCCCGTCATTGGCGTGGCGCACGCGCAATCTGCCAGTGAGCTTCCTTGGCGCCACGCGCTGTCGCTGTTCGGACAGGTCAAATATCCCGCCGACTTCAAGCGCTTCGACTACGTCAATCCGGAAGCGCCCAAAGGCGGCGTCGCGCGCCAGATCGCCGTCGGCACATTCGACAATTTCAACATCGTCGTCTCCGGTGTGAAGGGGCAGGTCGCCGGCGCCGTTGCGTTCATTTACGAATCCCTCACGACGCCCTCGCTCGACGAAATCTCGACCGAATACGGCGCGCTGGCCGAGGCCGTCAGCCACCCGGACGATTTTTCCTTCGTCACCTATCGTTTGCGGTCCGACGCCAAATGGCATGACGGCAAGCCTGTTACCGCGGACGACGTGATCTTCTCGCTTGATTCCTTCAAGAAGCATCACCCGCAATACTCGGCCTATTACAGCCATGTGACGAAGGCCGAGAAGGTCGGCGAGCGCGAGGTGAAGTTCGTGTTCGACGCGCCGGGCAACCGCGAACTCCCGCAGATCGTCGGGCAGCTCACGGTCTTGCCGAAGCACTGGTGGGAGGGGACCGACGCGCAGGGTCGCAAGCGCGACGTTTCCGCCACTACGCTCGAAGTGCCGCTCGGTTCGGGCCCCTACAGGATCAAGGAATTCGTTGCCGGACGGTCGATCGCGCTGGAGCGCGTCAAGGATTATTGGGGGCGCGATCTCGCCGCCAATGTAGGCCGCAATAATTTCGACGAGATGCGCTACGAGTATTTCCGGGACGCCACCGTGGCGATCGAGGCTTTCAAGGCCGATCAGGTCGATTGGCGTACCGAGAACAGCGCGAAGAACTGGGCGACGGCCTACGACTTCCCGGCCGTCACTGAAAAGCGGGTGATTCTCGAGGAGTTCGCCAATCGCAGCTCGGGCGTCATGCAGGCCTTCGTGCCGAACCTGCGCCGTGCCAAGTTTAGCGACCCCCGCGTGCGACGCGCTCTCAACTATGCGTTCGACTTCGAGGAGATGAACAAGCAGATCTTCTATGGTCAGTACAAGCGCATCAGTAGTTATTTCGACGGCATCGACGACCTCATGGCGACCGGCTTGCCGCAGGGCAAGGAGCTCGAAATCCTCGAGACCGTCCGCGCCGAGGTCCCGCCCGAAGTCTTCACCACGGCCTACACCAACCCGGTCGGCGGCAGTCCGGAAGCCGTGCGCGAGAATCTGCGCGAGGCGCTTCGCCTGTTCAAGGAAGCCGGCTACGAGGTGCGCGACCGCAAGCTGATCGACGTCAAGACCGGCGCTCAGTTCTCGCTTGAGCTGCTGAACTCGGATCCGAGCTTCGAGCGGATCACGCTGTTCTACAAGCCGTCGCTGGAACGGCTCGGCATCGCGGTCAGCGTGCGCACGGTCGATCCGACCCAATACGAGAACAGGACCAGAGAGTGGGATTTCGACGTCGTCACCAACTCCTGGGGCGAGTCGCAGTCGCCGGGTAACGAGCAGCGCGAATTCTGGTCATCCAAGTCGGCTGATATCGCCGGGTCGCGCAACATTACCGGCATCAAGAATCCGGCAGTCGACAAGCTGATCGAGCGGGTGATCTACGCCACGGGTCGCGACGATCTCGTCGCGGCCACCAAGGCGCTCGATCGCGTGCTGCTGTGGAATCACTACGTCGTGCCGCAATGGACCTATTCGAAAGTCCGCACCGCGCGCTGGGACCGCTTCGGCCGGCCGGCGGAGCTGCCCAGATACGGTCAGTCCGGCTTCCCGTTCATCTGGTGGTACGACGCGGACAAGGCGGCGCGGATCGCAAAGAAGTCGTGAGGGGCATTTCTCGCATGGCGCAGCTTTCACGCCGGCATCTGCTGGCCTTGGGTGCAGGCGGCGCGTTCAGCGCCTCCTGGCTCCGGGGCGCGACAGCGTCCGAGATGCCCGCCGAGGTCCATGGCATCTCGGCATTCGGCGACCTCAAATACCCCGCCGACTTCCACCATTTCGACTATGCCAATCTCGATGCGCCGAAAGGCGGCACGTTCTCCCTCATTCCGTCGGTGCGCGCGTATAACCAGTCCTACCAGACCTTCAACTCGCTCAACGCCTTCATTCTGAAGGGTGACGGCGCGCAAGGCATGGACATGACGTTTGCGCCGCTGATGGTGCGCGCAAACGACGAGCCGGACGCGATGTACGGGCTTGCCGCCAAGTCTGTAAATATATCGGCAGACAAACTGGTCTATCGCTTCACGATGCGGCCTGAGGCGAAATTCCACGACGGCACCAAGCTTACCGCGCACGACGCGGCGTTTTCCTTGACGGCGCTGAAGACCAAGGGGCATCCGCTGATCATTGTGCAGATGCGCGACATGGTTAGCGCGGAAGCGATCGACGCCACGACGCTTGTCGTGACCTTCGCCAAGGGACGCGCGCGTGACGTCCCGCTCTATTTGGCGAGCCTGCCGATCTTCTCGAAAGCGTATTATGCCTCTCGCGCCTTCGACGAAACGTCGCTTGAGACGCCATTGGGCTCGGGTCCGTACAAGGTCGGGAAGTTCGAGGTCAATCGCTACATCGAGTTCGAGCGGGTAAAGGACTGGTGGGCCGTCGATCTGCCATCTTGTCGCGGCAGCTACAATTTCGACGTGGTGCGCTATGAGTTTTATCGCGACCGCGACGTCGCCTTCGAGGGATTTACCGGCAAGAACTATCTCTACCGCGAGGAGTTCACGTCCCGCATCTGGGCCACGCGCTATGACTTCGCTGCCGTGAAGGATGGCCGCGTCAAGCTCGAGATCGTGCCCGATGACACGCCGTCCGGTGCGCAAGGCTGGTTCATCAACACGCGGCGCGACAAATTCAAAGACCCTCGCGTGCGCGAGGCCCTGATCGATGCTTTCGACTTCGAATGGACCAACAAGACCATCATGTACGGCGCTTATGCCCGTACGGTGTCGCCGTTCCAGAATTCGGACCTCATGGCAAGCGACGGACCTCCTCCGCCGGACGAGCTGAAGCTGCTGGAGCCGTTTCGCGGCCAGATTCCCGACGAAGTGTTCGCCGCGCCCTATACGCCGCCGGTCTCCGACGGCTCCGGGCAAGATCGCAGCCTGTTGCGCAAGGCGCAGCAACTGCTCAGCGACGCCGGCCTGCCGATCAAGGACGGCAAGCGAACACTGCCGAACGGGGAGGTGTTCAGGATCGAATTTCTGTTGGATGAGCCTTCCTTCCAGCCGCACCACGCGCCCTACATCAAGAATCTCGCGACGCTCGGCATTGAAGCGAGCGTGCGCCTCGTCGATGCCGTGCAACACAAGGCGCGCCAGGAGGATTTCGACTTCGACATCACGATCCAGCGCTTCAGCATGTCGGCGACACCGGGTGATGCCATGCGCGCGTTCTTTTCCTCGCAGGTCGCGGCAACCAAGGGATCGTACAATCTGGCGGGCATCGCCAACCCGGCCATCGACGCGATGGTCGAGAAAATCATGGCGGCTGACAGCCGCGCAGAATTGACCGTGGCCTGCCGCGCCTTCGATCGCCTGTTCCGAGCCGGCCGCTATTGGGTGCCGCAATGGTATAACAAGACGCACCGGCTTGCTTATTGGGACCAATTCGGCCATCCGCAGAAGCTGCCGCGTTATGCCAACGGCGTTGGTGCCCCCGATATCTGGTGGCATGATGGCGGCAAGGCCGCCAAGCTCGAACAGGCGAAATAGCCATGAGCGCCTATATCGCCCGCCGCATCCTGCTGATGATCCCGACCTTGCTCGGGATCCTCTTCGTCTCCTTCATCGTCGTGCAGTTCGCGCCGGGCGGCCCGGTCGAGCGCGTGATTGCGCAGCTCTCGGGCGCCGACACCGGCGGCAGCTCGCGCATTTCGGGCGGCAGCGACTTTGCACAGCGCGCCCCGGGGCAGTTAGGGGCCGGCGGCGATGCCATCAACTCGAAATATCGCGGCGCGCAAGGCCTCGATCCCGATTTCATCAAGAAGCTGGAGGTGCAGTTCGGCTTCGACAAGCCGGCGCCCGAGCGGTTCGCGCTGATGGTGTGGAATTTCGCCCGCTTCGATTTCGGCAAGAGCTACTTCCGCGATGTCAGCGTGATCCAGTTGATCAAGGAGAAGCTGCCGGTCTCGATCTCGCTCGGCATCTGGCTGACGCTGCTGACCTACCTGATCTCGATTCCGCTCGGCATCCGCAAGGCAGTCAGGGACGGAACGCGCTTCGACACCTGGACGTCGAGCGTGCTCGTGCTCGGCTATGCGATTCCCGGCTTCCTGTTCGCGATCCTCCTGATCATCCTGTTTGCCGGGGGCTCGTTCTTCAATTGGTTCCCGCTGCGCGGACTGACCTCGGACGGCTGGTCGCAATTTCCCTGGTACTGGAAGATCATCGATTACTTCTGGCATTTGACGCTGCCGCTCATCGCCATGGGGCTCGGTGCATTCACCACCATGACGTTCCTGACCAAGAACTCGTTTCTGGACGAGATCCGCAAGCAATACGTGATGACCGCGCGCGCGAAGGGCTGCAGCGAGAATCGGGTGCTCTACGGCCACGTCTTCCGGAACGCGATGCTGATCGTCATCGCGGGTTTTCCCAGCACCTTCATTCACGCCTTCTTCTCGGGCTCGCTTTTGATCGAGACCATCTTCTCGCTGGACGGACTGGGGCTGCTCAGTTTCGAGAGCGTTCTCAACCGCGATTACCCCGTGGTGTTCGGCACGCTCTTCATCTTTTCGCTCGTCGGCCTCGTCATCAACCTCATCTCTGACCTGACCTATATGTGGATCGATCCGCGGATCGATTTCGAGGCGCGGGAGGTCTGATGACGCTGGCCGCCCCCACCACGCCGATCGAAACCACTGCGAAGTCGCCGCTCGGCAATGCGGTGCCGATCACGCGCAAACCGTTCGTGCCGTCGCCGCTCAACAGGCGCCGCTGGCAGAATTTCAAGGCGAACCGGCGCGGCTACTGGTCGTTCTGGCTCTTCATGATCCTGTTTGTGGTGTCGCTGTTCGCCGAGCTGATCGCCAATGACCGGCCATTCATGATCAAATATGATGGCCGCCTCTACTGGCCGTCCGTCATCACCTATTCGGAAACCACTTTCGGCGGCGACTTCGAAACGGCGGCCGATTATCGCGATCCCTATTTGCAGAAGCTGATCAGGGACAAAGGCGGCAGCATCGTCTGGCCGCTGATCCGCTACTCCTACGACACCCACAATCTCGATCTGCCGACGCCGGCACCGTCGCCGCCGACCTGGATGCTGACGGAAGCGCAGTGCAAGCCGGTGGTCGAGAAGAAGGGTCTCAAGAGCTGCCGCGACCTGGAATACAACTGGCTCGGCACCGACGATCAGGGCCGCGACGTGGTGGCGCGGCTGATCTACGGCTTCCGCATCTCGGTGCTGTTCGGCCTCTGCCTGACCATCGTCTCCTCCATCGTCGGCATCGCGGCCGGCGCGGTGCAGGGCTATTTCGGCGGCTGGATCGACCTGCTGTTCCAGCGTTTCATCGAGATATGGACTGCGATCCCTTCGCTCTATCTGCTGCTGATCCTGTCGTCGGTGCTCGTGCCCGGCTTCTTCGTGCTGCTCGGCATCCTGCTGTTGTTTTCCTGGGTGTCGCTGGTGGGACTCGTGCGCGCGGAATTTCTGCGCGGGCGCAATTTCGAGTACATCCAGGCGGCGCGGGCGCTCGGCGTGTCGAACGCCGTGATCATGTTCAGGCATCTGCTGCCGAACGCGATGGTCGCGACGATGACGTTCCTGCCATTCATCGTGTCGAGTTCGGTGATGACACTCACGGCCCTCGACTTCCTCGGCTTCGGGTTGCCGCCCGGCTCGCCGTCGCTCGGCGAGCTGCTGTCGCAGGGCAAGTCAAACGTGCAGGCGCCATGGCTCGGTTTCTCCGGCTTCTTCTCGGTCGCGATCATGCTGTCGCTCTTGATCTTCATCGGCGAGGCCGTGCGCGACGCCTTCGATCCGCGCAAGACGTTCAGGTAAACCAATGGACGCGATCAACCAGCCCCTGCTTGCCGTGCGCGACCTCTCGGTGGCCTTCCACCAGGGCGGCGCCACCACGCTCGCGGTCGACAAGGTCTCGTTCCAGATCAAGCGCGGCGAGTGCGTCGCACTGGTCGGCGAGTCCGGCTCCGGCAAGTCGGTCAGCGCGCTCTCGATCCTCAAGCTGTTGCCCTATCCGAATGCCTCGCATCCCTCGGGCAGCATCCGCTTCAAGGGACGCGAGCTGATCGACCAGTCGGAGCGGGAGATGCGCGGGATTCGCGGCAGCGACATCTCCATCATCTTCCAGGAGCCGATGACCTCGCTCAATCCGCTGCACACGATCGAGTCGCAGATTGGCGAGATCATCCAGCTCCATAACCCGACCAGCAATGCCGAGGTGCGCAGGCGGACGCTGGAGCTGCTGACGCAGGTCGGCATTCCCGAGCCTGAAACGCGGCTGAAGAGCTATCCGCACCAGCTCTCCGGCGGCCAGCGCCAGCGCGTGATGATCGCGATGGCGCTCGCCAACGAGCCGGACCTGTTGATCGCGGACGAGCCGACCACGGCGCTCGACGTCACCGTGCAGGCGCAGATCCTGGCGCTGCTCGCCGAGATCCGCGGCCGGCTCGGCATGAGCCTGCTCTTCATCACCCACGATCTCGGCATCGTGCGCCGCATCGCCGACCAGGTCTGCGTCATGAAGGGCGGCGAGATCGTCGAGCAGGGGCCGGTCGAGCAGGTCTTCAAAAGCCCGAAGCATCCCTATACGCGCGACCTGCTTGCCGCCGAACCGAAGCCGGATCCAGCGCCGCCGCAGCCAGATGCGCCGGTGGTGATGTCGGCCGACGACCTGAAAGTCTGGTTTCCGATCAAGCGCGGGTTGATGCGCAAGACGGTCGGTCACATCAAGGCGGTCGACGGCGTCAGCATCGCCGTGCGCAAGGGCGAGACGCTTGGCGTTGTCGGCGAGTCCGGCTCGGGCAAGACCACGCTGGGACTGGCATTGATGCGGCTGATCTCCTCGAACGGACGCATCGTGTTCCTGGGAAAGGATATCCAGGGTCTGCGCTTCAAGGAGATGCGGCCCATCCGGCGCGACATGCAGATCGTGTTTCAGGATCCGTTCGGCTCGCTCAGCCCGCGTATGTCGGTTGCCGACATCGTCGCCGAAGGTCTCTCCGTGCATCAGCCGAAGCTCTCGCACGAGGAGCGTGAGGTGCGCGTCGTCAAGGCGCTCGAGGACGTCGGGCTAGAGGCAGACACTCGCCACCGCTATCCCCATGAATTCTCCGGCGGCCAGCGCCAGCGCATCTCGATCGCGCGCGCCGTGGTGCTTGAACCGGATTTCGTCGTGCTGGACGAGCCGACCAGTGCGCTCGACATGCTGATTCAGGCGCAGATGGTCGATCTGCTGCGTGAGTTGCAGCGCAGGCGCGATCTCACCTACATGTTCATCTCGCACGACTTACGCGTCGTTGCCTCGCTCGCCAGCCATCTGATCGTGATGCGTGGCGGCAAGGTGGTCGAGGAAGGCCAGGCTTCTGAACTCTTCAAGAGCCCGAAAACGGATTACACCCGCGCGCTGTTTGCGGCGGCGTTTCGGCTGGAGACGGCGGGGAACGGGTCGGCGGCCACGTAGCGTCCGTTAGAGCCGCTTGATCGCGGTGATCTCGCTGCCGGCTTGCTTGATCCTTGCGATTGCCGGCTCGATCGGCTCGATCACGGTTGCCATGTGATGCGCGTTGGCGTGGACCATGGTGGCGCCGTCGCGAACGATGGCGACATGGCCCTTCCAAAAAATGAGATCGCCGCGTTGCAGCTTGCTCAGCTCATGCGGCTCCAGCGCGCGGCCGAGGCCGGCCTGCTGCATGTCGCTGTCGCGCGGGCAGCCGATGCCCGCTGATGTCAGCGAGACCTGGACGAGACCGGAGCAATCGATGCCAAAACTGCTCTTGCCGCCCCAGAGATAGGGCGTGCCGACGAAACGCTCGGCGACTGTGACGAAATCCGACTCGCGATGTTCCAGCGGGACGAGATGAGCCTTGGGCAGATATTGTCCGTCGCGCGTCACAGCGAAGCTGCCGTCCTCGCGCGCGACCGCGATCTTCGATCCCATCACCAGCGTGTCTGCCGGGGGCAGCTTGATCGAGGGACCGGGGAAGGCAAAGGTTCGTAGCGCGCCGACCATGTGGGTCGGGGCGGACGAGGGCTTCATGAGCGCTGCATCCGGCAGCCAGCCGACATAGCCGTCACCGGAAAGCTGACCCCAGGCCCAGCCTTCGCCGTCGCGATCGTAGACCGTAACGCGTTCGCCGCGTAGCGCTTGTGTGAACAGCATCGCGTTCGACGACGGCTGCTGGCGCACGGGGGCGATCGCCTCGACTATCTCGTATTCCTCGCCCGTGACGAAGCGATCGGCCTGCACCTTGCCTTCGAGATATTTCGCGGCGAGGTCGCCCCGCATTGGTGTCAGCCGCGGATCATGCATAGCGCTCGCTCAGCAATGTGTAGATCGCGCGCGCGGCCTGGCATTCGCCGCCCTCGGGGCGCGCGGGCTTCGCCGACGGCGTCCAACCGTAGATGTCGACATGCAGCCAGCTCCTAGCCTGCTCGACGAACCGTTGCAGGAACAGCGCGCAAATGATCGAGCCGGCAAAGCCGCCGGACGGTGCGTTGGTGATGGTGGCCGTCTTGGAGTCCAGCCACGCATCGTAAGGCGCCCACAGCGGCATGCGCCACAACGGATCGTTCTCCTTCAGCGCACATCGCGCGACGTCGGCGGCAAGCGTCTCATCATTGGTGTAAAAGGGCGGTAAATCAGGCCCCAGCGCGACGCGTGCCGCTCCCGTCAACGTGCCGAGATCGATCAGCAGGTCCGGCTTTTCTTCGTCGGCCAGCGCCAGCGCGTCGGCGAGCACGAGGCGGCCCTCTGCGTCGGTATTGCCGATCTCGACCGTGATGCCCTTGCGCGAGGTGAAGATGTCGAGCGGGCGGAAGGCGTTGCTCGAGACCGCGTTCTCCACGGCCGGAATCAGCACGCGCAGCCGGACCTTGAGCTTCGCATCCATCACCATGCGCGCCAGCGCCAGCACGTTGGCGGCGCCGCCCATGTCCTTCTTCATGATCAGCATGCCGCTCGATGGCTTCAAATCGAGCCCGCCGGTGTCGAAGCAGACGCCCTTGCCGACCAGCGTCACCTTGGGATGAGCCGGGTCGCCCCAGCCGATGTCGATCAGCCGCGGCGCGCGGTCCGAGGCCATGCCGACGGCGTGGACGAGCGGAAAATTCGTCTTCAAGTCCTCACCGATGGTGCAGGCAAAGTCTGCACCGAATTCGGCGGCGAGATCTTGCGCGGCTGTGGCCAGCTCCTCCGGCCCCATGTCATTGGCCGGCGTGTTGATGAGGTCGCGCGCCAGCGTCGCAGCGTCCGCCATGCGGTTGATCTCGGCCGCGTCGACGCCGTCGGGCGGCACGAGGCGGACCTCGGGGCGGTCCGCCTTGCGGTACCGGGCGAAGCGATAACTGCCGAGCGCGAAGGCGACTGCGGCGAGCCGTGCATCGTGCGGTGCATTGGCGAAGCGATAGATGCCCGGCGGCAACAGGCCGGGCAGGGCGCCCGGCCGGAACAGGTCGGGCGCTCTTGCACCTTCGTCCTCGAGGCCGAACAGCACTTGCGCGATCGTGCCGTCGGGCGCTGGCAGCGCGAGGTAGCCGCCCGGCTTTGCGGTAAAAGCGCTCGCGGTGGCGAACCGGCGTTGCGCCGGCGGCAGCGTCTCGGCGACCTGATCCCAGCTCGACTTGGTGACGAAGGTGATCGGGATGGCGGAGGGCGACGTCTCGAAGACAGAAGGCATTTGGCGGGTCCGGATCGTCAGATCGAGCGGGTCATACGAACGGACGAGATTTCGCAGAGTTTCGCCGCCGCTGCAATCAGCTTTGCGCTCACCATTCGGCGATCCGCTACTCGCAGCAGGAGGGCCATGCTACGTTCCGGCAACGGCCGTCAAGTGAAGAGATATCCGGCGGCCGACGACCAAGCCGGCCGGGAGGAATGCAATGGAATTTGTGTGGAGCGTGGTCACATTCATCGGCCAGGCCGTCGAGGCGATTTTCGGCTATGTCGAGCATCATCATTGGATCTTCGCGTTCCTTGCCGGCGGTTACATCTTCTATCTCCACGACCGCTCCGTTCACGCGCGGTTCGATGCGCTCGACAAGCGCATCGACGAAATCCGCAAGCGGATGGCCATCGAATATTGATCGGGCGAGCGAAGCCATCAGCGGGCTCGTATCTCATGCGGAGAACTGCCGTTCACGCGAGCGTGGCCGCAAGGGCGTTACTAGCGCTGCGGTTGTGGCATTATCGATAAATATTTTAGATTGTGCCGTGCGGTTCTGCACCTAGCGAGAGTTTATTCTCACCTGGCTCATCACGGCCCGGGTTGAAACCGGACTGAACCTGATCGGCGAAGGCATTTCTCTTATCTTTTGGGCGGCGCAGCATTTGTAAACAAGCGGCGCAAGATGGATAGATCGTTTGTTATTGTACACATCTCCGACCTGCATCTGGACGGGACGGGTCGGCTGCTTGCGACGATCGAGACGCTCAATGCCGCAATTCGCGAGAGGATGGCGGACTTCGCGGACGTTTCCGATCGCATCCTGATGATCACGGGCGATCTGGTGGACGACCCGAAGCGTTCGCTCGACGAGGCACTGGCCGTCATTGCGTCCTTCCGGCAGACCGGGCTGTTCACCGACATCCAGGCGATTGCCGGTAATCACGACGTCAAGCGCCCGAGCCAGCGTGCAGGCCGCCACGACGTCTATGATTACCTGCATCTGCCACGCACCTCGAAGAGCGTCTACTACCGCCAGGCCGGCCTCGATCTGGTGCTGCTCGATTCCAACCGCGCCAGCATTACGACACTCGCGAGCGGCACATTGGACGAGGGCGCCTATAACGCCATGGTTGCGGATTCCGCGCGGCTGAGCGTCGAGCTTGCGGGCAGCCTTAGGTCGGCCGGCCGCGCCGATTATGCCGAGCCGGCGGAAAACCTAGTGCGTGTGCTGGCGCTGCACCATCATCCGCTACCGCAGGCAACCGGAGAGGGGAAGCGATTTCTCGGCGTGCCCGACGAGCCGCTGATGTATCTCGCCGCGCCCGCGACCTTCCTCGAAGCGGCGACGTCGCTCAACGTCGATCTGGTTCTGCACGGGCACCGGCATGTCGAGGGGCTGACACGTTATTCGATCCCCGATCCGCGTGCCACGTCGAGCGAGAGCGGTGAAGCATTGTGGCGCACGATCTACGTCTTGTCCTGTCCGTCATCGACCGGGCAGGCCGGTGACGATGCCGGCTTCAACGTCATCCATTTCGGCCCGATGTCCCATGCCGGCCGTATGGAATATCGCTTCGCGATCGCCCGCTACTCACGCTCACGCAACGACGGAGTCTTCAGGCCGCTCGATTCGAACCTGCCGCACGGCGTCGTCAGGCTGCCGGCAGGGCGGGATTTTTTCCGTGACCCGGCCGTCCAGTCGGCCATCGAGATCGACGCATGCACGGCGCTGAAACGGGATGAGGTTACAGCATTTGCCCGCCGGCTCCTGCTGCGCCGCGCCTTCTATGCCGACGGGGAGGTGGATTGGGCCAATTTGCTCCACGTCTATCTCGTCACCTCTCACGCCTGGGCCGATCTCGAAAGCAAGTTCCCGAGGTCTGCGTGCAAGCATGACGTCGAGGCGGCGTCCGTGGTGACATCGGTGCTGCGCCGATTGGTCGAGCAATCGGCCAATGTGCTCGGCATCGACGATTTTCAGCTCGACGAGCTCCGCGCGAGGCGTCTGGTCAATCGCGACGATCTTCGCCGCGAATTGCCGAGGGTGGCGCGCCCGGGCATCGATGTCGAGGTCGAGGCGCAGCAACGACTGCAATTGCTGCGGGACCTGAACGAGCAGGCGAAGGCGCTCGGCCTCGATCCGGGTCTCGGCGGCAAGGTGCCGCCGCAGACGCCGCAGTGACAGGCGGGTCGGGGAGCGTTAACCGGCCGTTAGGGTTAACAGTCTATTGCTGGCGCGTTCGGCTCGATCAATCGGCTCGAGAGTCAAAGCGTCATGCGTCAACGGTTCAGTCTCGAACGGTTCAGTCTTGCCCGGCTTCTTGCGTCTACCTCGCTGGTCGCGGCGGTGGCCATGGGCCTCGGCGGCTGCACGGCCATGTCGAAACTCTCCGACGTCACGGGCTCGATCGGGCCGCGGGCGGAAGCCGCTCCCACCGATCCCGCGCGCGCCGCTGAAGTCTATGGCGAGCGCTACCGTGCCAATCCCAAGGACGCCGAGGCGGCGCTCGCCTACGGCCAGGCCTTGCGCGCCAACGGCCAGCGCGCCCAGGCCGCCGCCGTGCTCGAGCAGGCGACCATCGCCAATCCCGGCAACAAGGCGCTGATGGCCCAATACGGTCGCGCGCTCTCCGACAACGGAAATTTCCAGCAGGCCTTCGATGTGCTGTCGAAGGCGCATTCGCCCGACAATCCGGATTGGCGCCTGCTCTCGGTGCAGGGTACCGCGCTCGATCAGATGGGTCGTCACGAGGAAGCGCGCTCCTATTATGCGAGCGCGCTGAAGATCGCGCCGGGCGATGCCGGCGTGCTCTCCAATCTCGGCCTGTCCTACATGTTGTCGAGAGATTTGCCGAAGGCCGAAGACGCGCTGCGACAGGCCTACGCCTCGCCGCGCGCAAGCACGCGGGTGCGGCAGAATCTCGGTCTGGTCGTCGGTCTCCAGGGCCGCTTCGCCGAAGCCGAGACCATCGTGAAGGCGGACCTGCCGCCGGACCAGGCCGCGGCCAATGTCGCCTATCTCAAGGAAATGCTGACCCGCAGCGCCGCCCCGCGCGGGGCCCCGAAGCGGACTCCGGTCGCCTCGCTCGGGCAGCCCGACTGATCAGACGTGATTTTCCAATGCTGAAGACAACCGTGGACCGCGCGGTCCGCGTCTTGCGTCATTGCATCGCGGAGATCTTGATGCCGGTCGGTCCGAGAATGACGACGAACAGCACAGGCAGGAAGAACAGGATCATCGGCACCGTCAGCTTCGGCGGCAGGGCGGCGGCCTTCTTCTCGGCTTCGTTCATGCGCATGTCGCGGTTTTCCTGCGCCATCACCCGCAAGGAGTGGCCGAGCGGGGTGCCGTAACGCTCCGCCTGCTGGAGCGCGAGGCATACCGATTTGACGCCCTCGAGCCCGGTGCGGCGCGCGAGGTTCTCATAGGCGACCTTGCGGTCCTGCAAATAGGACAGCTCGGCCGTGGTCAGGGTGAACTCCTCCGACAGCGCGATCGACTGGCCCACGATTTCGACCGCGACCTTCCGGAACGCCATCTCGACCGACATGCCGGATTCGATGCAGATCAGGAGCAGGTCGAGCGCATCGGGGAAGGCGCGCTTGATCGAGAGTTGTCGCTTGGAGATCGCGTTCCTCAGGAAGAGCATCGGCGCCTGAAGGCCGAGATAGGCCGCACCGACGCAGATGCCGATTTTGATCGGCATCGACTGCTCCATATGCGCGATCAGGAACACGTAGACGACCGAGCCGACGAACAACACGATCGGGGCCACCAGGCGGGCGAACAGGAAAGTGATGTAGGGCGCCTGGCCGCGATAGCCCGCCATGATGAGTTTGTCCCGCGCAGCTTCCTGCGCGAGCCATTTGGTCAGGTTGAAGTCATCGACGACTTTCGAGACGAGTTGCTTCGGCGTCTGGCGCAGCGAGACCTTTTCGCTCTTGTGAAGGCGCTCGCGCTCGCGCTGCCGGATGCGCTCACGTTCGTTCGCCACCGCCTTCATGCGCTTGGCAAGGCCTTCGCCGGCGAACAGCGGCATCACCAGCGAATAGACGGTGGCGCTGGCGGCGATGGCCGCCAGCATCATCGTCATGAAGTGGACGTCGTGAAGTTTCGAAACGAGGAACTCTACCATAAGGCACCATCAGAAGTCGAAGTTGATCATCTTCTTCATCACCATGATGCCAACCGACATCCAGACGACGCAGCCGACCAGCATGAGCTGGCCTGTGGGATGGGTCCAAAGCGTCGAGATGTATTGCGGCGTCGTGAGATAGACGAGGAACATCACGATCGGCGGCAGCGAGCCGATGATGCCGGCCGAGGCCTTGGCTTCCATCGACATCGCCTGGATCTTCTCTTTCATCTTCTTGCGGT
This sequence comes from Bradyrhizobium sp. 197, assembly GCF_023073375.1. Classification (NCBI taxonomy): domain Bacteria; kingdom Pseudomonadati; phylum Pseudomonadota; class Alphaproteobacteria; order Hyphomicrobiales; family Nitrobacteraceae; genus Bradyrhizobium; species Bradyrhizobium sp. 197. The sequence goes on from NZ_JADPJJ010000129.1 coordinate 39,442, forward strand.
CGCGCAGCACCTTGGAGAGGTTGCCGAGCGCTTCGGAGAGGTTTCCGCCCGACTTTTGCTGGATCGAGATGACGATGCCGAAGAAGTTGGCCTCGGGCAGCGGCATGCGATCGTAGAGCCGCGTGCAGGCCTCGCCGAGCGGCATGCCGACCGCCTGGGTCTCGATGATAGACAGAAACTCGCTGCGCAGCGGCTCGGGCGCGTCGGCGGCGACGACCTTGATGGATTCGAACAGCGGCAGGCCGGCCTTGATGCCGCGGACGATGACGTCGACGGCGTCGGGCAGCGCCTTCAGGAACTTGGCTTCGCGGCGATTCTTCAGGAAGCCCAGCGCCCAGCGCGGCAGACCGAGGCCGCCGGCAAAGGCGAGGCCGGCGGCGCCGAGCAGGCCGCCGCCGATGAACAAGGCGGCTGCGAACAGCACGCCCGCCACGACGGCGGACACGATCCAGAATTTCTGCGGCGCCCAGTCGAGGCCGGCCTGCGACAGGCGAACACTGAGCGGTACGCTCTTCTCCTGCTGGCGCCGCGCCTCGAGATCCTTGAGCGAGGTCTCGACCTGCTCGCGACGCGAGCGTTGCGTCTTCTCGGCCGCGCGGGCCGTGGGCGCCTCGGCGCGCGCGATCGAGGCGCGGCGGCTCTCCGCCTTCCGTTCCCCGGACAGCATTGGATAGAGGAAGACCCAGGCGAGGCCGCCGACGGCGGCGGTAGCGAGGAAGGCGAGGGCGAGGACCTGCATGTTCATGGCCGTGCTGACTTCCTCACGTCGGGGGTGCCACTTCTGCGGCGTCGAGTGCCGCGGCAAGGCGCTTCTCTTCGCCGTAATAGCGGGCGCGTTCCCAGAACTTCGGGCGGCCGATGCCGGTCGAGCGATGCCGGCCGATGATCTTGCCGTTGGCATCCTCGCCGACCATGTCGTAGAGGAAGACGTCCTGGGTGATGATGGTGTCGCCTTCCATGCCCATCACCTCGGTGATGTGGGTGATGCGGCGCGAGCCGTCGCGCAGACGCGCGGCCTGGACGATGACGTCGATCGAGGCGCAAATCATCTCGCGGATTGTTCGCGAAGGAAGCGAAAAGCCGCCCATCGTGATCATGGATTCGCAGCGTGACAGCGCTTCGCGCGGATTGTTGGCGTGCAGCGTGCCCATCGAGCCGTCATGGCCGGTGTTCATGGCCTGAAGCAGGTCGAAAGCTTCGGGTCCACGGACCTCGCCGACGATGATGCGCTCGGGGCGCATACGCAGGCAGTTGCGCACGAGTTCGCGCATGGTGACCTGGCCTTCGCCCTCGATGTTGGGTGGCCGGGTTTCCAGCCGCACCACGTGCGGCTGCTGGAGCTGGAGTTCGGCGGCGTCTTCGCAAGTAATGACGCGCTCGTCGTGCTCGATGTAGTTGGTAAGGCAGTTGAGCAGCGTGGTCTTGCCCGAGCCGGTACCGCCGGAGATCAGCACGTTGCAGCGGACGCGGCCGATGATCTGGAGGATTTCAGCGCCTTCCGGCGAGATCGCGCCGAACTTGACGAGCTGATCGAGCGTCAGCTTGTCCTTCTTGAATTTGCGGATGGTGAGCGTGGGGCCGTCGATCGACAGCGGCGGTACGATGGCGTTGACGCGGGAGCCGTCGGCCAGGCGCGCGTCGCAGATCGGCGAGGATTCGTCGACGCGCCGGCCGACCTGGCTGACGATGCGCTGGCAGATGTTGAGCAGCTGCTGGTTGTCGCGGAAGCGGATGCCGGTGCGCTGGATCTTGCCGTTGACCTCGATGTAGACGGTATTGGCACCGTTGACCATGATATCGGCGATGTCGTCGCGCGACAACAGCGGCTCCAGCGGACCGTAGCCGAGGACGTCATTGCAGATGTCGTCGAGCAGCTCTTCCTGCTCGGCGATCGACATCACGATGTTCTTGATCGCGATGATCTCGTTGACGATGTCGCGGATTTCCTCGCGCGCGGACTCCGAATCGAGCTTGGCGAGCTGGGCGAGGTCAATGGCTTCGATCAGCGCGCCGAAGATGGTCGCCTTGACCTCGTAGTAATTGTCGGAGCGGCGGGCTTCCATGGTCGGCGCAGGCTTCGCCGGGGCAAGCGGCGGCGAGGCGACCGCCGGCGGCGGCGCGCGCGACACGGCGGGCGCCGAAGCCTGGGCAGGCTCTGACGCCACAGCGCCGGGCTTCGGGGCCCGAGTATCGGTGTCTGTTCCGCTACGCTTACCGAACACTTAACAACTCCATGCGGGGCTATTTTCCCCGCAACTTCTCAATCAGGGGTGAAAGCAACGACGATTTTTGCTTCTTCGTCTCGCTGCGGCCGGTCAGGCGCTGGGCGATCTGAAGGAACATCTCGATTGACTTGTGGTTGGCCGAGATCTCCGCGATCATCTGGCCGTTATTGGCCGCCGAGCCGAAGATCTGCGGCTCGAACGCGATCGAGACGACCGGCTGGCTCTCGATCGCCTTGGCGAACTCCGCCGCGGCGATTTCGGGCCGTTTCGGGACGCCGACCTGGTTCAGGCAGTAGAGCGGCGGTCTGTCGTTGGGCCGCGCGGCCTTCAGGAGATCGAATAGGTTCTTGGTGTTGCGTAAATTGGCGAGGTCGGGCGCTGCTACGATCAGGATGTCGTCCGCTCCGATCAAGGCGCGCTTGGTCCAGCCCGACCATTGGTGCGGAACGTCGAGCACGATGCAGGGCATGGTGGAGCGCAGCGTGTCGAACACGGCATCGAAGGCGTCGGTGCCGAAATCATAGACCCGGTCGAGCGTCGCCGGCGCCGCCAGCAGACTGAGGTGGTCGGTGCATTTCGACAGCAGGCGGTCAATGAAGGCGGTATCGACGCGATCGGGCGAGAACACGGCGTCGGCAATGCCCTGCGGCGGGTCCTGGTTGTAGTCGAGCCCGGCGGTGCCGAAGGCGAGGTCGAGGTCGGCGACGACCGCGTCCATCGCGAGATCGCGTGCGATCGCCCAGGCGACGTTGTGAGAGATGGTCGAAGCGCCGACGCCGCCCTTGGCACCGACCACAGCGATGATACGGCCGACCGCCTTGGCTTCCGGCGCCGAGAACAGGTTGCAGATCGAGCGCACGACGTCGATCGGGCCGACTGGCGCAAGCACGTAGTCGCTGACGCCGCGGCGCACCAGCTCGCGGTAGAGCGTGACGTCGTTGATGCGGCCGATCACGACCACGCGGGTGCCGGCGTCGCAGACGGTCGCGAGATGGTCGAGCCCGCCCAGGATGTCGCTGCGGCCATCGCTTTCGAGCACGATCACGTTCGGCGTGGGCGCTGAGCGGTAGGCTTCGACCGCAGCCGCCATACCGCCCATCTGGATCTTAAGATGGGCCTTGCCGAGACGGCGATCCTCGCCAGCCGACTGCACAGCGGCCGCCGTTTCCACGGTCTCGCAGAAGGCCTGCACGGAAACGCGCGGCGCAGGCGCAATATGCTCCTCGATCGGGGGGAGAGATGCCTCAGACTGCTCTTCTTGAGGCTGGCGAGCGTAGTTGATCATCTGCCGGTGTCGCTGAGTTTGGCTTTGTCGGCGTCAGGATAGGCGACGCCCGTCGCCAATCCCTTGCGATACTTCTCGAACGCGGCAGTGCGCCGCGCCGTGTAAGACGGCGTTTCCGGCCGCGGCTGCTCGAGATCCGATGGATTGTCGACCATCGCCGCGAGGTTGCGCTGATAGGCGCAGCCATAATTGTAATAGTCCTTGTTCTCGAACCAGCTCTTGTTCTTCATTGAGGGGCCGATGTCCTCCGGCCACAGGCCGCAGGGACCTGCGACCGCGGCGATCTTGGAATAGGTGAGCCGGATCGGCGGCAGGAAACGCTTGTCTTCCGGCTGGTAAGGACGCGCGTTGACGCCGCGCGGCGGAACGCCCGCTGCCGACAGCATCGCCTGGATTTCACGCATTGTCTCCGCGACTGGACGCGCGTTGGGCGTGCCGGACGGCACGTCGATCCGGATGGCGCCGGTGCCTTCGTGCAGCCAGGCCGACGCGACGCCCATCACGTCGGCGCGCTGGGCGGCGGTCAATCCGCCGCGGGCATGGCCGACGAAAACGACGATGGAGCGGTTCTGCTCCTCGATCGCGATCGGATGGCGCTGCTTGTAGTCGTCGGGAATCGAGCCCGTGACCGCTTCGTCGTGCTGGCAGCCGCCAAGGGCGAGCGCCATGCCGACGAGCGCGCCACCGAGGCGGATGGCGCGACTGCGAAGCTGGGGTGGTCTTGTGATCTTCATGAAGTCCCCGTTCCGCCTCAGTCGGTGATGAAGCCGTAGGTGCCGCGGTAGCTTTTGGCCGGTTCGGTCCGGCCGGGCACACCGTAGATGCGGTTGATGTTGCCGAGCAGCTCGGCCTGCGGATCCGCAGGCGCGGAGAAGCCATCATCCGGCCGCGACAGGTCCTTTTGCGCAACGGCGCGAACGATATAGGGCGTCACGATCACGACCAGCTCGGTCGCGTTGTTGACGAAGTCGCGGCTGCGGAACAGCGTGCCGAGGATCGGAAGCTGCATCAGGCCCGGCAGTCCGCTGACCGCCTGCTTGGTCTGCTGCTGGATCAGGCCGGCCATCGCCATCGCGCCGCCGGAGGGAATTTCCAGCGAGGTCTCGGCGCGGCGGGTCTTGATCGAGGGCACCGTCAGCGAGTTGACCGACGTCGAGGTCACGGCCTGGGACAGCGTGATCGCATTTTCGTTTGAGAGCTCAGAGACCTCGGTCATCACCCGCAGGCTGATCTTGCCCTCGCTGAGAACGACCGGGGTGAAGTTGAGCGAGATGCCGAACTTCTTGAAGCTGATCTGGGTGGTACAGACATGCGTGGTTGGGTCGCACGCATAGCCCGCAGGCACGGGGAATTCACCGCCGGCGATGAAAGTTGCCGATTCACCGGAGATCGCGGTCAGGTTCGGTTCGGCCAGCGTCCGGATCACGCCCGCGGTTTCCATCGCACGCAGGGTGGCCTGCACCGACGGGGTCGCGCCGAACTTGGTGGTCAGGTTGTTGCCGTCGACGAGGTTGTGGCCGAGAGCCGTGAACGGATTGGCGTTGGTGAAGCTGACGACCGAGGTGCCGTAGTTGAGGTTGGCCGTGAGGTCGATGCCGAGCTGCTTGACGATGCTGCGCGCGACTTCCGCGACCGTCACCTTCAACATGACCTGGTCGCGGCCGCGGACCACGATCGAGTTCACGACCTTCTCAGGGCCGCCCGCGAGGCGCGAGGCGAGATCGTTGGCCTGCTGGGCTTCGGCCGGGTTCGCCGCCGAGCCGGTCAGGATGATGCCGTCACCTAGCCCGTCGATCTGGATGTCTGAATTGGGCAGGACCTGCTTCAGCGCGGCGCGCACGCCGTTGAGGTCGCGCTTGACCGCGATGTCATAGGCCGCGATCTGCTGGCCGGCGGAATCGAAGAACACGATGTTGGTCTGGCCGATCGCGGCGCCGATGATGTAGGCGCGTTGCGCCGAGCGAACGACCGCATTGGCGATCTTGGGATCAGCGACCAGCACGTCCTTGATGTCGCGCGGCAGGTCGATCACGATCGACTTGCCGATGCCCAGCGAGAGGAAGCGCGCGTTCATCTGACCGTCGGCCGCGGCCTGCGCCGCAGGGCGATAGTCGGCAGCGACCGCGGGGGTCAGCACCGGGTTGAGCGCGAGCGCAACGGCAGCCGAAAACGACAGGGCGCGGACCATTGAGGTTCGCATCGTCATCAAATCTGCCCTGCATTCCATATCGACAGTCCTCATCGTGCCTTCGCCGTCGAGCTTGGGATGCCATAGCGAATGATGGAAACGCCGTCGCGCTTCTGCGCGGATTCATCGAGCGTGATCTCACTCATCTTGACGTCGACGATGCTGCGCAGCGCCAGCGACAGCGTGCCGCTCTGGCGCGCGGCGGAGAGTGTCGCAGTCTGCGCGGGGTTGAGCTCGAGGGTGACGGTCTTGCCGACCACCGCGTTCTGACCGTCCTTCTCCTTGGGTGCCTGGTCGATGGCCAGGACGCGGACATTGGCCAGGATGATCTCGGACGTGACGACATCGGGCGCGCCGTTGTTCTGGTCCGGGTTCTTGAGACGGCGAGTCAGAAGCACGTCGACACGATCGTTGGGCAGGATGAAGCCGCCTGCGCCGGTCTCCGGCGAGATCTCGGTCGAGATTGCGCGCATGCCGGTGGGCAGGATTGCCGCCATGAAGCCGGAGCCTTCGGCCTTGACCAGCTTCTGGTCGCGCATCGGCTCACCCTGGATGAAGGGAGCGCGTGCGATCGAGCCGGTGACCTGGGTTACCGCCTCAGGGCGCTCATTGCGGCGGATAAAAGTGGCGCTGGCGGTCGCGGTCGGCCAGGTCTGCCACTGCACATCTTCCGGTTTGACGGTCTGGCCGAGGCCGATGTCGTTCTTGGCCACCAGGACGTCGACCGTCGGAAGCTGCGCGACCGGAGCCGGAGGCGGCGCAGAATTGTCCGTGCCGCTCGCCAAGTACGCGGCGACACCGCCGGCGCAAATGGCAACCGTCAGGACGACAATGCGTGCCCTATTCATACGCTTCACTTTCCACCAAACGCCGCGACGCTGCCGTCGCTGTAATCGGCAGTTGACCAGCTATTCGTCAAAGCATGGTTAATGAGGCGTATCTAAATCGCCTTGACGCCGGGCTTACCCGATGCGTTCAGCGCAATGCGAGGTGAGCGAGGTCGATCGCCTTCACCCATTCGGTTTCCGGGTAGATCATCAGGGCGCCGAGCGTGAGCGCGATGCCGTAAGGGATGCCGCTTTCCTTGTCGTGCAGCCGTGCCAGCCAGGCCTGGCCCGCCAGCCCGTATGGCAATGGCCATTGCCGGAACTGGAGCAGGAGCAACGTCAGCGCTCCGCCGAACAGCGAAGCGTAGAGCAGAAAATCCATCAATTGCGCGAAGCCGAACCAGAGCGCGACCGCCGCGGCGACCTTGGCGTCGCCGCCGCCCATCCAGCCCATTGCAAAACAGGTGAAGGCCACGACCAGAAGAAGCGCGCCGGCGCCGACATGGTTCAGTATCTCGTAAGGTGCCATGCCACCGGCGAGAGCGAGCGCGAAAAAGCCGGCGACCAGCGCCAGCGACACGCGGTTCGAGATCGTCATCGTGAAGAGATCGCTCGCGGCGGCAAACGCCATCAGGGCAGGGAAGAGCAGAAGGCGCGCAAGGTCGAGGATCATGGCTGCGTCTTGAGGCCTGGGTTTTGGCGCGGAGCTGGCGTCGCCGGAGGCTAGCCGGCAGTGCTAAACAAACCGACAACGGCGGCCGCGGTCCCGAAGGGTGCAACCCGCCGAACGCGTGCTCACCAGAGACTGGCGATGCGCGCGGCGAGGGCGGTCGTCGCAAGCAGCAGCGCAAGGCAGATCCAATAGGCCGGCGAGCCGGTCTGCGCCGTCTCCGCCTCGTTCGCCGCGACCGCGGCATCGGTTCTGTACTTGCGCAACGCCACTGGAACTCACCGTCTTAGAAAACAAAGGCCCCGGAGGTCCGGGGCATTTGCCGTCGTTCGTCGGTCGCTTACTTCAGCGAGGTGCTGATCGAGGTGAACTTGGTGTTCAGCGTGCTGCCGAGATTGTTGACGACGGTGATGATGGCCAGCGCGATGCCGGCGGCGATCAGGCCGTATTCGATGGCGGTGGCGCCGGATTCATCTTTCGCGAAACGCGCAATCAGGTTCTTCATGAACATAACTCCATCTGGGGTGGGATCGCCTCGTTCGGCGCTGTGCTTGACGCGCTGACCATGAGATCCGAGCTCTTTCGGTAGAGTTAATTCGATCGGGCAAACCCGCTTCCCGCTGGCCAGAGTGAATTTCACCTTAAGGCGGCAGCTGCAATTCGCCCCGGAAGCGGATGTGCAGCAAGCGCAGTGCCGGCTTCACCGTCCCTTAAATTTAGGGGAGTACGCGTAGGCGGGACCAGCAATTCGCAAGAGAGACGATGATGTCGAGCCTGCCCATGCAAGTCGCCCTGATGCTCGGCGAGACCATCGCGAAAGTGGTCCCCACGACCTTTGCGCTGGCGATGGTCTTCACCGTGCTCGAGTATTTCTGGGCCTGCAATCCCGGCGTGCCGTGGTGGCGCAAGCGGGAGATCGTTACGGATATCTGCTACTGGTTCTTCGTTCCGGTGTTCGCACGCGTCATGCGGATCGGACTTCTGATCGTCGGCGCCAGCTTCGTCTTCAACATCCACGATGCCGACGAGCTCATCGCCTTTTACGACAATGGCCACGGCCCGCTGTCGCTATTGCCGCTCTGGGTCCAGGCCGTGCTGTTCCTGGTCCTGTCCGATTTCATGCTGTACTGGCTGCACCGGTTGTTCCACGGCGGCGGGTTCTGGAAGTACCACGCGATCCATCACTCCTCGGAGGAGATAAGCTGGATTTCGGCGGCCCGCTTCCATCCCGTCAATCTCATGCTCGGCACGATCGGGGTCGACGTCGTGCTGCTGATGGCCGGCATCTCCCCGAACGTCATGATCTGGGTCGCCCCGTTCACGACCTTCCATTCGGCCTTCGTGCACGCCAACCTGAACTGGACCTTCGGGCCGTTCAAATATCTGCTGGCGACGCCGGTGTTCCACCGCTGGCATCACACCTCTCTCGAAGAGGGCGGCGACACCAATTTTGCCGGCACGTTCCCGATCTGGGACGTGCTGTTCGGCACCTTCCGCATGCCCGTGGGGGAACTGCCGCAGGATTACGGCAAGGACGAAGCCACCATGCCGAAGGAGATCGGAGGGCAGCTTGCCTATCCGTTCCGCCACTAGGGTCCTCGAGGGCCGCAAAACGCCAGTCCGTTCAAACAATAGTCGGCGAATTTGCGGAACGTTCACGAATTGAGGGCAGGTTAGCCGCGTCGGGCACCGGCTCCGCTGCTATCTGATCGCTTCTGCCGGTTTGTGACGTCCCGGGGGTAAGAGTATGCGTAAACAACTGCTGCGCCGTCATGCGCGCGTCTGTCTTCTGGTTGCGGCCGCGGTGCTGGCATCGCCGGCTGCCGGACTTGCCGAGCCGACCGCCGATACGATCGCCGTCAATGTCGACCAGGCCAAGCTGGTGCGGCTGCCCGGCAAGGTGGCGACCATCGTGGTCGGCAATCCCATGATCGCCGACGTCACGCTCCAGCCCGGCGGCATGATCGTCGTGACCGGAAAGGGCTATGGCGCCACCAATTTCATCGCGCTCGACCGGGGCGGCGAGATCCTGGTCGACCGCCAGATCCAGGTCGAAGGTCCGAGCGACCGGCTCGTCACCGTCTATCGCGGGATCGAGCGCGAGTCCTACAGCTGCGCGCCGCTTTGCCAGCGTCGCGTGACGCTCGGCGACAGCGACGTCTACTTCAACAACACGATGAGCCAGGCCGGTTCGTTGAGCAGCACGGCCAGCGGCAGTGCCGGTGCGGGCGCCAAGACGAACTAGCAAGACGAACCAGCAAGACCGATTGGCGGGCGTGCCCGGGCAGGATCGTCGTGCCCGGGACGCACGCGCGTGGGGGTGTTCCTCTCTCCGAGCCTCGGGTCGTTCGCGGTTAACGCACCTTTAACGGCCCGGGCCGCCGAGTGCGGATCGCCTGAACACTTAAACAATCAGTTTCCGCTACTGAATGGGGCAGATGATCGCCGCTGCTGGGGAATTTGATGCCATCGCCCGCGTCTAAGAGGTTCACGCTCCTCGCCGCATTACGCCGGTTTCGCGGCAACCGCCGTGGCTCGGCAGCCGTCGAGTTCGCGCTCGTCGCGCCGGTTTTCTTCGCGCTGCTGTTCGCCATCATCGAGTCGGCGCTGATGTTCTTCGCGAGCCAGGTGCTCGAGACCGTCGCGCAGAATTCCGCGCGCGTGTTGCTGACCGGTCAGGCGCAATCCGGTTCAGTGACGGCCTGCGCGGTATCCGGCGTGAGCACACCCTGCTCGCAAACGACGTTCAAGACTTACGTTTGTAACCAGATCCCGGCGCTGTTCGATTGCGCCAAGCTCTACGTCGACGTCGTGAGTACGAACACTTTCGGATCGCTGAGCCTCACCAGCTATGGCAATTCCTGCAGCTTCAACCCAACCGGCGTGCAGTACAGTGCCGGGGCCGCCGGCCAGGTCGTCGTGGTGCGGCTGTTCTATCAGTGGCCGCTCTTCGTCACCGGCCTCGGCTTCAACATGGGCTGCAGCAACAAGCGGCTGCTGGTGGCGACCGCGGCCTTCAAGAATGAACCCTTCTGAGACAGATGGATCTGAGCAGACCGATGCAGGAGATTGCGAATATCTGGAGAAATGCCCATAGCTGCGTGCGGGACTTCGTCGCCGACAAGCGCGCGGTCGCGGCGACTGAATTCGCGGTGATCGTGCCGCTGATGCTGGCGATGTTCTTCGGCACCGTCGAATTTTCATCGGCCGTGGCCATCGATCGCAAAATCACGATGATTGCACGGACTCTGTCCGATTTGACGTCGCAGTCAACGAAGCTCGACAATACCAACATGCCGGACACGTTCACGGCAAGCATATCGGTCATCATGCCTTACGACGCTACGCTCGTGAAGGCGGCGATCTCGCAGATCCATATCGATAAGAACAGCATTGCCACGGTTGACTGGAGCACGGGCGGCACCATTGCGAGCGGTGCAACGCAGGCGACGCTGACGGTCTCGGCCCGGAAGGCCGGCGACATTGTCACGTCGATGATCCCCGCGACGCTCCTGGTCCCGAAGACCTACCTCATTCTCAGTGAGGTGAGCTACCTTTACACACCTTCGGTGGGCTACGTGTTGAAATCGGGCGTAACGCTGGCCGATGTCTCCTACACGCGGCCGCGCCAGGTCACCTGCGTTCCTTACAACGATGTACCGTCGCCCTGCGTGGAATGAAAAAAAGGCCGGGCGTCGCGCCCGGCCTTTTCTTTTGACTTGTTCGCTTGAGCCGATCGGGCCCTAAGCAGTAGCTCAGCCGGCGGAGCGGAGGTTGTCCGCTGCCGACTTGCCGGAACGGCGGTCGGCCACGATCTCGTAGGAGATCTTCTGGCCTTCGTTCAGCGTGCCGAGGCCAGCGCGCTCGACGGCGCTGATGTGGACGAACACGTCCTGGCCGCCGTCGTCGGGCTGGATGAAGCCAAAGCCCTTGGTCGCGTTAAACCACTTCACGGTTCCCATGCTCATGGGGGTAGTCCCTTCTCAGATAACACAATGTAAGAGCCCGCTTGCGCGGACAGGTTAGATCGAATTTTGGAAGGGTCGTCAGCGTGTCTGAACCGGCTGTACCGGTGGATGCCAATGTCGTCCGGCCGAAAATCGATGAGCTGTTTTTACTGGAAACGAGGCCGCATAACAATCCTGCATGCACGTTTTTTTGATCCGCCGTGACGGTCACGGCGGATCAGCATACAGGTCGAGATTTTGGGTCCGCGCTCGCGCGCTGACCCCTGTTAGCGGCGGCGGAACTGGCCACCGCGCTGCCCGGGACGCGGAGGTCCGCCCATGCCGCTCGGGCGTTCATCCTTGTGGCGGAAAATCAGCCGGCCCTTTTCGAGGTCATAGGGCGACATCTCCACCGTCACGCGGTCGCCCGCCAGCGTCTTGATGCGGTTTTTCTTCATCTTGCCGGCGGTGTAGGCGACGATCTCGTGTCCGGCGTCGAGTTGCACGCGGTAGCGCGCGTCGGGGAGGATTTCGGTGACCAGTCCTTCGAACTGGATCAGCTCTTCCTTAGCCATGAATTTCTCCAGGTCGTGGACGGCTAGTGCGAATGGGGTTTGCGGCTCGGTTGGCCGTTCGGCCGACTCTCGCGGCGCAAAAAGGCAACGCCTTGTATCCCATCAGACGCCCCGGCGCTATGCGCGGAACGCTGTTCAGGACGGCCGTTTGGCGAAGAATGCACCTTGCCGCCGGAGCGGCCGTGACGAGATGGCTTCGAAGCCTTCGGGCCGCTGCCGGGCCGTCCGTCGCCCTGCTTGCCGGCACTGTGGTGACGACCGTCAGCATGCCTTTCGTCGGCACGCCGCCCGTCGCCATTCCGTGCGCCTTGCGGACGCTGGCCTGGGCGGCTGGGCCGGCCTTGACGCTGCTGGGACGGGGGAGGGCCCGCATCGCGGCGGCCCGCGTCGGTGCGGTGGTCTTCGCGCGGCAGCGTCACTTTGATCAACCGCTCGATGTCGCGGAGATAGGCGAGTTCCTCGCCGCCTGCGACCAGCGAGATCGCGGTGCCCTCGGCGCCGGCGCGCGCGGTGCGGCCGATGCGGTGCACGTAGGTCTCGGGCACGTTGGGGAGGTCGAAATTGATGACGTGGGTGATGCCGTCGACGTCGATGCCGCGAGCGGCGATATCGGTGGCGACCAGCGTGCGGATTTCACCGGTGCGGAACTGGGCAAGCGTCCGTTCGCGATGGTTCTGCGACTTGTTACCGTGGATGGCGCTGGCGGGGATGCCCGCCTTCTCGAGTGTCTTTACGACCTTGTCGGCGCCGTGCTTGGTGCGTGTGAAGACCAGGGCCCGGTTGACCGGCTCGTCCTTCAGCAGCTTGGCCAGTAAGGCGGGCTTGGAAGAGAAGTCGACCTGGATGATGCGCTGCTGGATGCGTTCCACCGTCGAGGAGACCGGGGTGACCGCAACGCGGGCCGGGTCCCGCAGCATGGCGTCGGCCAGCTCGGCGATGTCCTTCGGCATGGTGGCCGAGAAGAACAGCGTCTGCCGCTTGATCGGCAGCTTGGCGACGATTTTGCGGATGTCGTTGATGAAGCCCATGTCGAGCATACGGTCGGCCTCGTCGAGCACGAGGAATTCGACGCTGCCGAGCTTCAGCCCGTTGCTCTGCACGAGGTCGAGCAGGCGGCCGGGAGTAGCGACCAGCACCTCGACGCCCTGCATCAGCGAGCGGACCTGACGGCCCATCGGCACGCCGCCAATGGCGAGCGTCGAAGACAGGCGGATGTGGCGGCCATAGGCGTTGAAGCTGTCGAGGATCTGGCCGGACAGCTCGCGGGTGGGCGAGAGCACCAGGACGCGGGTCGTCTTCGGCTGCGGCTTGATGCGGTTCTCGAGCAGGCGGTGCAGGATCGGCAGCGCGAAGGCCGCGGTCTTGCCGGTTCCCGTCTGGGCGATGCCGACCACGTCGCGGCCAGTCAGCGCGGTCGGGATCGTCTGGGCCTGGATGGGGGTGGGGGTGACGTAGTTCTCTTCGGTGAGGGCACGTGCGATGGGTTCGGCGAGGCCGAAATCCTGAAAGGAAGTCAAAGAGGGGTTCTTTCCATGTCGAAAGCAGGCGCCCGGCGCAGTTAGCGGGGCACGCGCAATAGGGGTGTCAAATGGGACACCTGCGTGTTTGGGGTGTCGGATGGCTTGGTGAGATGGGGCAAGCCAGACGCCCGAAAGGGCTTAAGAACACGCGGCTCGCAACGGCCTCTTGATTCGCAAGAGGCCTCGGCCACCATATGGAACATTGAGGGGGCGCTTTCAAGGCACGTGGGCCACAAATGGCGATTGCGGTGCAGAAATAGTTATGCCGGAAATTTAGCCAGAGTGCGCAGCCTGCTCAGAAAGTAACCTGCCTGCCGCTTTCGCATACATTTGAATTGCCTAAATTTTGGGCTGGCGAATAGTGGCGATACTTCGTTTTCAGGAAATTTTCCAAACAAAAACAATGACTTGATTGGTGTCCAATCCATGGCACGGTTCTTGCGAATCCGTTAATCGCAGGCGGCCGTGGGGCCGTTTCGCAGCGTTTTTCACGTCTGCGTCAGGGAGATGAGACACTCATGCATAGCAAATCCACTCACGATATAGCGGCGTCATTTAGCCGCCGTGGCGTTCTCGCCGCGACCGCCGGACTGATGCTCGGTCTGGCTTCCATTTCCAGTGCGAAGGCCGCTGACGACACCATCAAGGTCGGCGTGCTTCACTCCCTCTCCGGCACCATGGCCATCAGCGAAACCACGCTGAAGGATACCATCCTCTTTCTGATCGACGAGCAGAACAAGAAGGGCGGCGTGAACGGCAAGAAGCTCGAAGCCGTCGTCGTCGATCCCGCTTCGAACTGGCCGCTGTTCGCCGAGAAGGCGCGCGAGCTGATCACCAAGGACAAGGTTGCGGTCGTGTTCGGCTGCTGGACCTCGGTGTCGCGCAAGTCGGTGCTCCCGGTGTTCAAGGAGCTGAACAGCATCCTGTTCTACCCCGTCCAGTACGAGGGCGAGGAGAGCGAGCGCAACGTGTTCTACACTGGTGCTGCGCCGAACCAGCAGGCGATTCCCGCCGTCGACTATCTGATGAAGGACGAGAAGGTGAAGCGCTGGGTGCTCGCGGGCACCGACTATGTCTATCCGCGCACCACCAACAAGATCCTGGAAGCCTATCTGAAGTCCAAGGGTGTCGCCCAGGAAGACATCATGATCAACTACACGCCGTTCGGTCATTCCGACTGGCAGACGATCGTGGCTGACATCAAGAAGTTCGGCTCGGCCGGCAAGAAGACCGCGGTGGTCTCGACCATCAACGGCGACGCCAACGTTCCGTTCTACAAGGAGCTCGGCAACCAGGGCATCAAGGCAAAGGACATCCCGGTCGTCGCGTTCTCGGTGGGTGAGGAAGAACTCGCCGGCATCGACACCAAGCCGCTGCTCGGCCATCTCGCCGCCTGGAACTACTTCCAGTCGATCAAGTCGCCGGAGAACGAGAAGTTCATCAAGGCGTGGCAGACCTATACCAAGAATCCGAAGCGCGTGACCAACGATCCGATGGAAGCGCACGTCATCGGTTTCGACATGTGGGTCAAGGCGGTCGAGAAAGTGAAGTCGACCGATCCGGACAAGGTGATCGATGCGCTCCCGGGCATCGAAGCTAAGAACCTGACCGGCGGCACCTCCAAGATGCTTCCGAACCATCACATCACCAAGCCGGTGTTCATTGGCGAAATCAAAGCCAACGGCCAGTTCGACGTGGTGTGGAAAACCCCGGGTCTTGTCGCGGGCGATGCCTGGTCGAAGGAGCTCGACGGCTCCAAGGACCTGGTCGGCGACTGGGTCGGCAAGAAGTGCGGCAACTTCAACACCAAGACCAACAAGTGCCTCGGTTCGGGCTCCTGATCCGGATCTGACGCTCCATTGCACGATCGGAGAAGGCGGCGATCCCGCCGCCTTCTCCACCATTCTGCCGGGGTCTTTCACAGTGCCAGCCAATTTGTCCGCCCGTTTCTGTTCGCTCCTGCTCTCGTTGTTCCTGATCGCGTTCGCGCTGCCGGCCTTCGCCGGTCCGTTCGAGGATGCGGTCGCCAAATTCGCCAACGATGATTTTTCCGACACGGATGAAGCGATCGGCGTCGTCGCGAGCAGCGGCAACAAGCTGGCCTTTCCCATCATCAGCGCGCTCCAGGACGGCCGCCTCATGGCCGATCCTGATAGCAAGAAGGTTTACGTCACCGGCGCCGACGGCAAGTCGGTCGACGCGGCGACCGGTGAATCCGTCGCCAGCGTTCCCGACAGCGCGAGCGCAGTGCGTCTCAACAACCGCCTGCGCCGCAGCGTCGATGCTGCGATCGGCAGCCTGACGCTGCAGTCGCCGGATGTCGGAACGCGGCTCCAGGCTGCGCAATCCGTGTTCAAGTCGCACGACGAAACCGCGCTCGAGGCGGTCGATGGTGCGCTCGCCAAGGAAACCAACAAATCCGTCAAGGCTGCGCTCGGCGACGCCCGCGCCGCCATCCTGCTGTTCAAGCCTGATGCCGCCGAGGTCGAGAAGCTCGAAGCCGTCGCCACCCTCAAGGCGCGCGGTGACCAGGAGGCGCTGGCGCTGCTCACCGGCATGGGCGACCAGCCGGCCTCTGTGACCAAGGCCGCCGCGAGCGCGATCGGCTCGATCCAGAGCTCGCTGGCGGTCTGGTCCACCGTGCAGAATGCTTGGTACGGCCTCTCGCTCGGCTCGGTGCTGCTGCTCGCCGCGATCGGGCTCGCCATCACCTTCGGCGTAATGGGCGTCATCAACATGGCCCATGGCGAGATGGTGATGATCGGCGCCTACGTCACCTTCGTGGTGCAGGACGTGATCCGCACCCGCTATCCCGGCCTGTTCGACTATTCGCTGCTGATCGCCGTGCCGCTCGCCTTCATCGTCGCCGGCGCCCTCGGCGTGCTGATCGAGCGCAGCATCATCCGCTTCCTCTATGGCCGTCCGCTGGAGACGCTGCTGGCGACCTGGGGCCTGTCGCTGGTGCTCCAGCAAGCGGTGCGCACCATGTTCGGTCCGACCAACCGCGAGGTCGGCAACCCCTCCTGGATGAGCGGTGCGTTCGAGCTCGGCCAGATCACCATCACCTATAACCGGCTCTGGATCCTCGTCTTCACGCTTGCGGTGTTCGTCATTCTGCTCGCGATGCTGCGCTACACGGCGCTCGGGCTCGAGATGCGCGCGGTGACGCAGAACCGCCGCATGGCGGCTTCGATGGGCATCGCCACCTCACGCGTCGACGCGCTGACCTTCGGTCTCGGCTCGGGCATCGCCGGCATCGCCGGCGTGGCGCTGTCGCAGATCGACAATGTCAGCCCCAATCTCGGCCAGAGCTACATCATCGATAGCTTCATGGTCGTGGTGTTCGGCGGTGTCGGCAATCTCTGGGGCACGCTGGTCGGCGCCTTCACGCTCGGCATCGCCAATAAATTCCTGGAGCCGGTCGCCGGCGCCGTGCTCGGCAAGATCGCGATCCTCGTTCTCATCATCCTGTTCATTCAAAAGCGGCCGCGCGGCCTGTTCGCGCTCAAGGGCCGTGCGGTGGAAGCATGACCCCTCACATGCTGACGCGGTCGCTGGACCGCGGCGCGACGATCTTCCTTGCCGTCGTCGCGGCCTGCGGCATCCTCATCCCGCTCTCCAACCTGCTGCTGCCCGCGGGCTCGTTCCTGCAGGTGCCGACCTATCTCGTCGCGCTCTGGGGCAAATATGTCTGCTACGCAATTCTCGCGCTCTCGATCGACCTGATCTGGGGTTATTGCGGCATCCTCTCGCTGGGTCACGGCGCCTTCTTCTCGCTCGGTGGCTATGCGATGGGCATGTACCTCATGCGCCAGATCGGCAGCCGCGGCGTCTACGGCAACCCGATCCTGCCGGACTTCATGGTGTTCCTGAACTATTCGAACCTGCCCTGGTACTGGCAAGGCTTCGACATGTTCTGGTTCGCAGCCCTGATGGTGCTGGTCGTGCCGGGACTGCTCGCCTTCTGTTTCGGCTGGCTCGCCTTCCGCTCGCGCGTCACCGGCGTGTATCTGTCGATCATCACGCAAGCCATGACCTACGCGCTGCTGCTCGCCTTCTTCCGCAACGATTTCGGCTTCGGCGGCAACAACGGCCTGACCGACTTCAAGGACATCCTGGGCTTCAACGTCCAGGCGGAAGGAACCCGCGCGGCGCTGTTCGCGCTGAGCTGCCTGGCGCTGATCGCGAGCTTCCTGATCTGCCGCTCCGTCGTGTCCTCCAAGCTCGGCAAGGTGCTGATCGCAATCCGCGACGCGGAATCGCGCAGCCGGTTCCTCGGCTACCGGGTCGAATCCTACAAGCTGTTCGTGTTCACGTTGTCGGCCTGCATGGCCGGCGTTGCCGGTGCGCTCTACGTGCCGCAGGTCGGCATCATCAACCCGTCCGAATTCGCGCCGGGCAATTCGATCGAGGCGGTGATCTGGGTCGCGGTCGGCGGCCGCGGCACGCTGGTCGGCGCGGCGCTCGGCGCCGTCGTCGTCAACTACGCCAAGACGGTCTTCACCTCGGGCATGCTCGCGCCCTACTGGCTCTTCATGCTGGGCGCGATGTTCATCCTGGTGACGCTGCTGCTGCCGAAGGGCATCGTCGGCACCTTCAATGCATGGTGGGACTCGTCGAAGGAAAAGCGCGCCGCTGCGACGACGGCGAGCGCCGCGGCCGAAGACGGCATCACCGAACCCAGGATGGCGGAGTAGCGCGATGAACGTCATGGACACCCGCGCCACTTCCGCAATGCTCTATCTCGACGGGGTGCACGTCTCTTTCGATGGCTTCCATGCCATCAATAACCTGTCGCTGACGCTCGAGCCCGGCGAGATGCGGGCGATCATCGGCCCGAACGGCGCCGGCAAGACCACGATGATGGACATCATCACCGGCAAGACCAAGCCCGACGAAGGCACGGTGCTGTTCGACGGCGTCACCGACCTGACGCGCCTGGACGAGACCCGCATCGCCGAACTCGGCATCGGCCGCAAATTCCAGAAGCCGACCGTGTTCGAGAGCCAGACCGTGCAGGACAACCTGCTGCTGGCGCTCAATGTCGACCACAGTGTCAAGGGCACGCTGTTCTGGCGTGGCAGCAAGGACGAGTCCGAGCGCATCGACAGGGTGCTGGAGACGATCCGCCTCACCGATGCCCGCAATCGTCTCGCCGGCAGCCTCAGCCACGGCCAGAAGCAGTGGCTCGAGATCGGCATGCTGCTCGCGCAGGATCCGAAGCTGCTGCTGGTCGACGAGCCGGTCGCCGGCATGACCGACGTCGAGACGCATCTCACCGCCGAACTGCTCAAGGAAATCAACAAGACCCACACCGTGATGGTGGTCGAGCACGACATGACGTTCGTGCGCGAGCTCGGCGTCAAGGTCACTTGCCTTCACGAGGGGACCGTGCTCGCCGAAGGCACCATCGACCAGGTCTCGGCCAACGAGCGGGTCATCGAAGTTTATCTGGGACGCTGAACGATGCTCGAGGTCAAGGATATCAACCTGTTCTACGGTGCGGCGCAGGCCCTGCGCGGTGTGTCGATCGCGGCCGAGCCGGGCAAGGTGACCTGCGTGCTCGGACGGAACGGCGTCGGCAAGACCTCGCTCTTGCGCGCCATGGTCGGCCAGTATCCGATCTCATCGGGCGCGATCGTGCTCGACGGCAGCGACATCACGGCCCTGAAGCCCTATGAGCGCGCGCGCAAAGGCATCGGCTTCGTGCCGCAGGGCCGCGAGATATTTCCGCTTCTGACGGTCGAGGAGAATCTCAAGACCGGCTTCGGCCCGCTCAGGCGCGAGGACAGGCACATTCCGGACGACGTGTACTCGCTATTCCCGGTGCTGCAATCCATGCTCGGCCGGCGCGGTGGCGATCTCTCCGGCGGCCAGCAGCAACAGCTCGCGATCGGCCGCGCACTGGTGATGCGGCCAAAGCTGCTGCTGCTCGACGAGCCGACCGAAGGCATCCAGCCCTCGATCATCAAGGACATCGGCCGCGCCATCTCGTACCTGCGCAACCTCGGCAACATCGCCATCGTGCTGGTCGAACAATATCTCGACTTTGCCTGCGAACTCGGCGACAGTTTTGCGGTGATGGATCGCGGCGCGGTGAAGTTCACCTGCGACCGCTCCAATCTCGACCCGGCCGAAATCAGCCGCCAGATGGCGCTGTAATCCCAAAATTTCTGCTGCGGCCGGCTGGGGAGACGGATGCGCAGCGACGTTTTAACGACATCTTCGGTGTTTGAAGCCAACCGCGCCCGTGGCGTAGTGCGCTTCGACGTCCACGCGCGCGACGGCGTGACGCGGCGAGGGATCTTGCATGAATCCGGCTCCCTGCGCGTCCGCTTTCCCTCTCCGGAAGGCGAGGGCCTCTCCGGCGTGTTCGTCAACACGGCCGGCGGCGTTGCCGGCGGGGACAATTTTGATATCGATATTGCCGCGGGCGAGGGTTCGCGCCTGACCTTGACCACGGCGGCGGCCGAGAAGGTCTATCGTGCCCCCGGAGCGGCGGCGCAGCTCAATATCGCCTTGAAGGTCGCCGCGGGTGCGCATATCGGATGGCTGCCGCAAGAGACCATTCTGTTCGATCGGGCCCGCGTCCATCGTAGCTTCGACATCGCTCTCGATGAGACGGCCTCGCTCCTGCTTTGCGAGATCGTCGTGTTCGGCCGCACCTCCATGGGCGAGCGGGTGGAGCAGGGCGAATTCGTCGACCGTTGGCGGCTCTCCCGCGGCGGCAAGCTCGTGTTCGCGGAAACCGTCAGGCTCGACGGCAATATCGGCGCAAAACTCGCGCGATCCGCGATGGCCAAAAGCGGCGCGGCGATCGGCACGGCGCTGATCGTGCCCGGCGACGAGGCATTGATCGAGCGCATCCGGGAAGAGTCGGACTCATTCTCCGGCGAGGTCGGAATGTCCGCCTGGAATGGCTTTGCAATGGCGCGGTTCTGTGCCCAAGATGCGGCGCGCCTGCGTGCCGACATGATGGCCGTGCTGGCGCGCAGCGGTGCGGCGCTGCCGAGGCTCTGGCTGAACTGACCGGCTGAATTGATGCGTTGAACGGAAGAGATTTCGCATGAACCTGTCTCCCCGCGAAAAGGACAAGCTTCTGGTCTCGATGGCGGCCATCGTGGCCCGCCGCCGGCTGGATCGCGGCGTCAAGCTCAACCATCCCGAATCGATCGCGATCATTTCCGATTTCATCCTCGAAGGCGCACGCGACGGGCGCACCGTCGCCGAGCTGATGCAATCCGGCGCGCAGGTCCTCACCCGTGAACAGGTGATGCCCGGCATCCCCGAGATGATCCACGACATCCAGGTCGAGGCGACGTTTCCGGATGGCACCAAGCTCGTCACCGTGCACGAGCCGATCAGGTAGGAGCGAGAGCATGATCCCCGGCGAACTCTTCATCCAGGACGGCGAGATCGAGCTCAATGCTGGCCGCAAGACCGTGACGCTGACGGTTGCCAACACCGGCGACCGTCCGATCCAGGTAGGCTCACACTACCATTTCTTCGAGACCAATCCGGCACTGAAGTTCGACCGCAAGAAGGCCCGCGGCATGCGCCTTGACATCGCCGCCGGCACCGCCGTCCGGTTCGAGCCCGGCCAGACCCGCGACGTCCAGCTCGTCGCCGTCGCCGGCAAGAAAACCATCTACGGCTTCCGCGGCGACGTGATGGGGAAGCTGTGAGCTCCACAGGAACGAGCGCGGCACGGCACGGTTGAGACGAAAACGGAGGTCTTTGCCATGCTGTCACCCGTCCGCCTCGTCTCCGAAGCCGCCGAGTTCGCCGCGCGCCGCCACAACGGGATGGCGCGCAAGGGCCGCGGTCATGAGCCTTACATCAATCACCTCGCCGAGGTCGCGAACCTGCTTGCGATAGCGACCGATGGCGCCGACGCCGAACTCGTTGCGGCCGGCTGGCTGCATGATGCGATCGAGGACACCGACACCACGCGCGAGGAGCTCGCGCAAAAATTCTCCGACCGTGTCGCGTCACTCGTCGTCGAGTGCACCGACGACATGAGCCTGCCGAAGGCCGAACGACGGCGTCGGCAGGTGATCGAAGCACCGAAAAAGTCGGCCGGTGCCAGGCTGATCAAGATCGCCGACAAGATCAGCAACATCGGCGCGCGCATTCATTCCGATCCAGCCGCCGAAGAGCGTGACGACCTCACCGACTACGTCGGCTGGTCCGAGCAGGTGATCGCGGGCTGCCGCGGCGACAACGCCTGGCTCGATACGACATTCGACGACATGGTGCTCACAGCGAGGGCCTCGCTGTGAGCACCGATCCGAAATTCAAACGCAAACGGGGCTTGTGATGTCCGTCAAAATAAAGCGTTCCGTCTATGCCGACATGTTCGGTCCGACCACCGGCGACAGGGTGCGGCTGGCCGACACCGACCTCATCATCGAGGTCGAGAAGGATTTCACCACCTACGGCGAGGAGGTGAAATTCGGCGGCGGCAAGGTGATCCGCGACGGCATGGGGCAATCACAGGTCACCAACAAGCAGGGCGCGGCTGATACCGTCATCACCAATGCGCTGATCGTCGATCACTGGGGAATCGTGAAAGCCGACGTCGCGATCAAGGACGGCATGATCGCCGGTATTGGCAAGGCCGGCAATCCCGACATCCAGCCGGGCGTCACCATCGTCATCGGTCCCGGCACCGACGTGATCGCGGGCGAGGGCAAGATCCTCACCGCCGGCGGCTTCGACAGTCACATCCATTTCATCTGTCCGCAGCAGATCGAGCACGCGCTGATCTCTGGCGTGACCTCGATGCTCGGCGGCGGCACCGGTCCCTCGCACGGCACGTTCGCCACCACCTGCACGCCGGGGCCGTGGCACATGGGGCGGATGATCCAGTCGTTCGACGCCTTTCCGGTCAATCTCGGCATCTCCGGCAAGGGTAACGCCTCGCGGCCTGCCGCGCTGGTCGAGATGATCAAGGCCGGCGCCTGTGCGCTGAAGCTGCACGAAGATTGGGGCACGACGCCGGCTGCCATCGACAATTGCCTGTCGGTCGCCGACGATTACGACATCCAGGTGATGATCCACACGGACACACTGAATGAATCCGGCTTCGTCGAGGATACCATCAAGGCCTTCAAAGGCCGCACCATTCATGCCTTCCACACCGAGGGCGCCGGCGGCGGTCACGCCCCTGATATCATCAAAGTCGCCGGCTTGAAGAACGTGCTGCCGTCCTCGACCAACCCGACGCGCCCCTTCACGCGCAACACCATCGACGAGCATCTGGATATGCTGATGGTGTGTCACCATCTCGATCCCTCGATCGCGGAAGATCTGGCCTTCGCCGAGAGCCGTATCCGCAAGGAGACGATCGCCGCCGAGGACATCCTGCACGATCTCGGCGCGCTCTCGATGATGTCCTCGGACTCCCAGGCCATGGGCCGCCTTGGCGAAGTCATCATCCGCACCTGGCAGACCGCCGACAAGATGAAGAAGCAGCGCGGCTCGCTGCCGCAGGACAAGGGCAAGGACAACGACAATTTTCGCGTCAAGCGCTATATCGCCAAATACACCATCAATCCCGCGATCGCCCATGGCGTCTCGAAGCTGATTGGCTCGGTGGAGAAGGGCAAGCTCGCCGATCTCGTGCTGTGGTCGCCGGCCTTCTTCGGCGTCAAGCCGGACTGCATCGTCAAGGGCGGCATGATCGTCGCAGCGCCCATGGGCGATCCCAACGCCTCGATCCCGACGCCGCAGCCGGTGCACTACCAGCCGATGTTCGGTGCCTTCGGCAAGGCGCGGACCGCGTCCTCCGTGGTGTTCACCTCGAAGGCCGCGATCACCGGCGGCCTCGCGCGAAAACTCGGAATCGACAAGAAGCTCTATGCGGTCCAGAACACCCGCGGAAAAATCTCGAAGAAGAGCATGATCCACAACGACGCCACGCCCAATATCGAGGTCGATCCGGAGACCTATGAGGTGCGCGCCGACGGCGAGCTTCTCACTTGCGCGCCGGCCGAAGTGCTGCCGATGGCGCAGCGATATTTCATGTACTGAAATAGCGCCTCGACACATGCCCCCGGCGCGCCCCCGGGGGAGCGGATTTACGGTGTTGCGTTCGATCCCGCCTGGTCTAATGTCCCGCCCGGTATCTTGAACCCAAAAGAAAAGCCGGGAGGATTTCTCGTGATCTACGTCGTTGCCACCCTGACCATCAAGCCCGAAACGCGCGCCGAATTCATTGCAGCTGCCACTGCCTGCATCAAGGAGACCCGGAAAGAGCCCGGCAATATCGCCTATGATTTGCACGAGAGTGTCACCGATCCCGCCAAGATGGTGTTCGTCGAACAGTGGGAGAATGCCGAGGCGCTGGTGCCGCATCGCGGCCAGGAGCACATGAAGACATTCGGCCGCGTCGCGGTGAAGTGCTTCACGGCACCGCCGAAGATCGAAGTGATCACGCCCGAGAAGGTCGACATACGCTAACAAGAACAACAGGGAATAACCCTCATGATCTATGTCATCGCCACCACGCCCATGAAGCCGGAAAACAAGGACGACTTCATCAAGGGGCACAAGGCCTGCACCGTCGAGACGCTCAAGGAGAAGGGCTGCCTCTCCTACGACGGTAGTGTCAGTGTCAATAACCCCAATCAGTACGTGGTGGTCGAACGCTGGGAGACCCGCGATGATCTCACGGCGCATGCCAAGGCGCCGCACATGAAGGTGTGGCGCGAATATTCCGCGCAGATGAAGACGGCGCCGACGGTGATCGAGATCATCAGCGACGGCAAGGTCGAGAAGCTCTGAGGTAGCAGCGCATGATCCGGGCGACGCAGGTCAAGGGACAACACCGCTTCGCAGAAGCGCCGGCGGATACAGTCGTGCTCGATTTCGACGATCGGCACCGCCGCCGCATGGCGATGATGGGGACGCGGGGGCTCGCCTTCCTGCTCGACCTGGAGAATGCCATAGCGCTGCGCGGCGGCGATGCGCTGGTGCTGGAGGACGGTCGGCTGATCGAGGTGGTCGCCGCGCCCGAGCCGCTGCTGGAGATCCGCGGCCAGGATCCGCACCACCTCATCCGCATCGGCTGGCATCTCGGCAATCGCCATCTGCCGACGCAGATCATGGCCAAGGGGTTGCGCATTCGCCGCGACCACGTCATCGAGGCCATGGTGAAGGGCCTCGGTGCGCGCGTGATCCAGATCGAGGCGCCATTCGATCCCGAAGGCGGCGCCTATGCCGATGCCGGCCACGCACATGGACACGACGACCACGCGCATCACGATCATGGCCACGGTCACCATGATCATCATGGTCATGACCATGCCGCGCATGACCATGTTGCGCATGACCATGGTCACAGCCACGATCATCACCACGATGAGCATTGCGATCACCCCGACCATCACCACGGCCACAAGCATGCTCACGACCACAAATGAGCCGGTCGGCGCCGGCGATCTCGCGGAGCGCGAGGCGGCGGCGCTGTACCGGCTGATGACCTGGCTGTCGCCAGCGTTTCCCGTCGGCGGCTTTTCCTACTCCAGCGGCATCGAATGGGCGGTCGAAGCCGGAGACATCGCGGACACAGCGACGCTGGCGGACTGGCTCGACGCAATGCTCCGCGACGGCTCGGGCTTTTGCGATGCGACGTTTCTGGTCCACGCCTATCGCGCCACTGAAGCGGACGAGGGCGCCACCTTGAGCGATATCGCCGAGCTCGCCGCGGCCTTTGTGCCGTCGCGCGAGCGCCAGCTGGAGACGACGTCGCAGGGCCGCGCCTTCATCGACATCGCCCGCGCCGCTTGGGATGCCGACGGATTGAATGCCATGGTTGGGGCATGCCGAACGCCGCTGGTCTATCCCGTCGCCGTCGGCGTCGTCGCTGCCGTGCATGGCGTGCCGCTGGCGCCGACCTTGCACGGCTTCCTGCATGCGCTGGTCTCGAACTGGATTTCCGCGGCCAGCCGGCTCATTCCGCTCGGCCAGACCGACAGCCAGCGCGTGCTGGTGAAGCTGGAAGTTGCGGTTGCCGCGACGGCCAATCGTGCGCTGAATGCGACGTTGGACGATCTCGGCAGCGCGACGTTTCGCGCCGACCTCGCCAGCCTGCGGCACGAAACGCAATATACGCGGCTGTTCAGATCATGATTGCGGGCCAGTACATTCCGCAATCGCCAGGACGACGATAGGAAAGAATCGATGGCTACGTCTCACGGCCCCTTGCGTGTCGGCATCGGCGGCCCGGTCGGATCGGGCAAGACCGCGCTGATGGACCTGCTCTGCAAGACCATGCGCGAGCGCTACGACATCGCCGCGATCACCAACGACATCTACACCAAATGGGATGCGGAATTCCTCGTGCGCTCGGGCTCGCTGACGCCGGATCGCATTGCAGGGGTCGAGACCGGCGGCTGCCCGCATACCGCGATCCGAGAGGATGCCTCGATGAATCTCGCAGCGGTGGCGGACATGCGCGCCAAGTTTCCCGGGCTCGATCTCGTGCTGATCGAGTCCGGCGGTGACAACCTCGCTGCCACTTTTTCCCCGGAGCTCGCCGACCTCACCATTTACGTCATCGACGTCGCGGCCGGCGACAAGATACCGTCCAAGGGCGGCCCCGGCATCACCCGGTCCGACCTCCTTGTCATCAACAAGATCGACCTGGCGCCCCATGTCGGCGCCTCGCTGGAAAAGATGGAGACGGACGCCAGGCGGATGCGCAGCGAGCGTCCGTTCGTCATGACCAACCTGAAGAAGAGCCAAGGGCTCGACCGCATCATCGGCTTCATCGAGGCCAAAGGCGGCTTGAAACGGGACAGCTGACCGACGCGACGACTTAACGCAGGCGTTTCTCTCCGTTAACGCCCAGTGGGCGGAGCCATCCGCGGAACAAATTTCGGACAGGGCGATTATCTACCTCCGGTGCCCGGGAGCAGAACCATCCCGGCCGGACCATCGGCCGAGCGGATTATGCTTTTCAGGCGACCCAAGTTGCGTACTGATGCCTCCTCCTTCATTATCTCCGCCACCGGGGTTCACCCTGTTTCGGCACATGGCCGTTCGAGCGGCGTTCATATGTTCCTTGTTTATTGCCGACCTCCCGCTTTCGCCTGAGTAGTCGCGTGGTCCGGCTGGGTTTCATCATCGGCTTCATCGCCCTGCTCGGAGCCTTGCTCTCCGGGCTTGCGGCCTATCGCGTCCACGACCAGGAGCTGGCGCTGGACCGGATCGCGCTGGCGCGCGCGATCGACGTCCATGCGAGCCTGGTCCAGGACCGGCTCACCGAGCGCGAGCTGCTCGCGCGGGTCGCCTCCGGCCTGTTCCGGACGCCGTCGGTGCTCAAACCGAACATGCTCGAGCCGCTGCGCTCGGCGATCTACGCCTTCAAGACCGATTTCGTGGTGGCCGGCTGGGTCGCCCGCCTGAAGCCGAACGAGCTTGCCGCAGCGCAGGCTGCCATCGCCAGCGCCGGCTTCCCCAATCCGCGGATCCGCAGCTATGACGACAAGCCGATCGATCCGGCGAGTGTCACTCAGCCGATCGACGTGCTGATGGACCTCGAACCGCGCAGCAATGAGACCAAGGCGCTGCCCGGCCGCAGCTACGACCAGGATCAGGTGCGCAGCGCCATGCTGATACGCGCCAGAGTGGAGAAGAGGTCGGTTGCCTCCGAGCCGGTTCCTCTCCTGCGCGGCGACGGACCGGTCGGCATCATCGTGGCCGCTCCGGTCATCCCCGAGGGCGCGACGGAGCCGGTGGGCTTCATCACATTTTCCTACGAGCTCGCCTCCTTGATGCTGACCAATGACGACATGTCGCTGTTCGCGGTCGCGCTGAAGGATCCGCGCAGGGAGGGTGGCGAGCTTGTCGCCAACGATCAAGGCGTGGTCTCCGCCCGCACGACGGCGGCGGATGGGCCGGCGCCGTCGGCGACGCGCACGGTGAGCTTCGGCGGTCGCGACTGGCAGCTCGGCTATTACGCCAAGACCAGCTCGGCGCGTCGCGCCGAGCAGACTGCGATCATCGTGGCGGCGATCGGCTTTGCGATCACCGCGATGGTGTGTGGCCTGTTCGGCTATGTTGCCTACAACAATCTGCGGCTCAGCCGGGAAATCCAGGTCAGAATCGGCTTCGAGCGCCGGCTGACGGCTGTCATCGACGAGCTCAACCACCGGGTCAAGAACATCCTGGCGGTGATCCAGTCGATCGTGACGCGCACACTGCGCCATGGCTCCGACATCGATGTCGCGCGTGAACTCCTGATCGGCCGCATTCACGCCATGTCCAACGTCGTCTCGCTGCTCAGCGAGAGCCAGTGGCAGGGCGTCAAGCTGAAGGGCCTGTTCGAGGCGCGCGCCATCCCGCACGCCGACCGCATCGCCGTCACCGGTCCGGATATCGCAGTCAGCGCGCGCGCGGCGCAGAGCCTGTCGCTGCTGTTCTTCGAACTGGCCTCGCACTCCGACGAGGGCCTGTCGCTGGTCGGCAAGCATCCGCACATCACCGCCAATTGGACGGTGACGAGCGAGGGGACTGGCGAGGTTTTTCATTTCCGCTGGGAGGAGTTCAACACCAGCGAGGCGACGCGCCGCCCCGATTCCGATTTCGGCCTGATCCTGCTCGACCGCGTCGCGCCCGAGGCGCTCGGCGGCGCCGCCAAGCGCTATTTCACCGACGTCTCCTATGTCTACGAGCTGACCGCGCCGATGGACACGGTCGAGGACGTGACCGAACGCGACCGCACTGACAAGCTTTCAGCACCGATCCGGCCGGCGCGGTAATGCGAGGCTAGCTCTTCGGCCGCAGCACGAGGTCAACCAGATTGCGCGCGTAGGCCGGCGTGATCGGCGCAGTGCGGAAGACGTAGCGGTAGAACAGGCCGCCATAGATCGCGTCGTAGAGATCCTCCGGCGGTGCTTCCGCCAGAATGCTGCCGTCGTTCTGGCCGGCGGCGATCATCTCGACCAGGGCGTCGCGGCGGAATTGCAGATAGCGGGCGTAGAACAGCTCGGCTGAGCCGGTCTTGGAAATGCATTCGGAGATCACGGCGAGCTGGACCTTGCCGAACTCGCCCTGGAGCGCTTCGGCATAGGCCGCGGCGTGGCGGCGTGCGCGCGCGGCGGCACTGCCGGAGCTTGCAGGCGGTAGCGGCAGCATCTGCGCGGCATGCTGGAGGAAGGCGTCGATCAGCAACGCCTCGCGAGACGGCCACCATTTGTAGATCGTCATCTTGGAGACGCTGGAACGCCGCGCGACCGCGTCGATGGTGGTGGCGGCAAGGCCGGTCGTGGCCATCAGCGCATAGGCGCTCTGGAGAATGGCGTTGGTGGTCTCGATCGACCTTGGCCGGCCGCGCCGGGGCGCGCTGTCGGCTCCCTCACCCCCGCCTTTCGCCATCGCCACGCCCGGCCTCCTCGCGCAATCCGCTCCCGCTCCGCATAGCGCAGCCGTGATGGTCGGCCTAGCGGAATCGGAAGGTGCCGGGCTAGGCCTGCTGGCGCAAGGCCGCGGGCAGGTCCTGCCGCTTCGACCAAGCGATGTAATACGCGACCGCGGCCATCGCCGCGAAGCCGGCCAGACTCACGGCGATCTGCATCACCACCAGATTGGCGCCGGTGATCAGGATGAGATGTCCGGCAAAGGACAGGAACACGCCGACGCAGAACACGGCGAGCCATTCCTCGCCGCATCTGATGACCGCCTGGAGCGGCCTCAATTGCAGACCGGGATGATCGGCCGGGACCAGATGGGTCGCGAGGAAAGCGAGCGCGAGGAAGTGGACCACGCGATAGGGTGCGAGGTTTTCCTTGTCGGTCGGCGTGATGTTGTCGAGCACGATATCCGGCAAGTAGACGGCCAGCGTCGGCGAGTGGCGCATCAGCGTGATCGCCATCGCGAATACGAGATAAGCGCCTGCAAGCACGCGCAGCCAGGTCAGGCCGTGCAGGGTGCGGCCCGACGTACCGGTGACGGCGAACCAGCCGCCCAGCACCATCAGCATCTGCCAGCAGAACGGGTTGAAGGTCCACTCCTGGTCCGGATAGACCCGGAAATTCCAATCGAACCAGCGCGCCGCGAAGTACAGGGCGACCGATGCCGCCAGCGTCAGGTTCGGACGCCGCAACAGCCCCCACAGCGCGAACGGAAGAAACGCCATCAGCGGGATCATCAGTTGCAGGAGATCGAGGTTCAGCGGCTCCTCCTGAAGCACCAGTCCGCGTACCAGGATGCGCAGCGGATGCTCGATGATCCCGGAAATGTTGTATTCGTGGATGATCTCGGGCGCCATCGATTGCGAGGCGACATAGGCGATGGTGTCGATGTAGATCACGAACAGAACGACATAGGCGGCGTAGAGCCGCCAAACGCGCTGGAAGATGCGCGTCGCTGCGACGACGTAACCACGCTCCAGCACCATCTTGCCATGAATGATGGCCATGCCATAGCCGGCCACGAACACGAACAGATCTGCGGCGCCGCTGAAGCCGAAGTTTCGCAGCGTCAGCAAGTTGACGACATTGTTCGGGATGTGGTCGACGAAAATCGACCAGTTGGCGATGCCGAGCGTCAAATAGAGCCGGGCGTCGTGATTGAATGCGGCGAGGTTCGCCTTGACGGACGGTTTCATCGAAAAAAATAGCTTTTGGAATCAGGGGCGCTGCTTGTAGCGGCAACCTCCTGCCTATCCGAGTAGCGATTGCGTGATGAAGGGGGCATTGGTGCCAAATGGCGCAAAATTGCGCGGCGGCGTCCGTGCCCAATTCCGATAAATGCGCTCGTGAGACTTACGACGAAATTTTCTAACCCGCTTGAGCCGTCACTCGGCAGGTTCAGCCGACGTCTCGTCGGGCACGCCGGCGCGGCTCGCCATGATTCCGAGGGCGACGCCGCCGATCGCCAGGA
Organism: Bradyrhizobium sp. 197; assembly: GCF_023073375.1. Lineage (NCBI taxonomy): Bacteria > Pseudomonadati > Pseudomonadota > Alphaproteobacteria > Hyphomicrobiales > Nitrobacteraceae > Bradyrhizobium > Bradyrhizobium sp. 197. Next base: position 69,569 of record NZ_JADPJJ010000129.1, read on the forward strand.
TCGGCAACAGCCGCTTGATCCCGATGGCGCGAACGATCTGGAGTCCCGTGGCGAGCAGCATGGGGTCCGCGAGCATGCTCGCGGCCGTCGACTTCGCGGCGCGCTCGGCCGCGATATGGGCTTGCTTGCGCAACTGCCGCTTGTAGGCCCAATAGCTCACTGCAGCAGTCAGGGTCAGCAGAAAGAAAACGCCGGCACCGGCGAGGCAAGCCTGCACCGGACCATATTTTTCCAGCACCGAGATGAATGCCGCCGCGCACAGGAAGCATGTCGTGATGAAGAGCGCGAGCGCCGCGCCCGCCGCCAACGAGGTCAGCCGCACAGTCGTGCCGGTGGATGCGCTGATCCCGTCGATGATGCGCTGAAACATGGCCTTGCTCCTCAAACCCCCACGAGCCGAATCGTCACATGCCGGCACCGACGGCGCCGCAGCGCCGCCGTTTCAAAGCTCGTTCACGACCTCAGCGGCGCCAGGCGGCACCAATCAGGAAGCCGATGCCGAGCGCGATGCCGACGGTCGCGAGCGGTCGCTGCGTGATCGCGTCTTCCAGCCTCTCCTCGATCGAGCCGTAGGCATCTTGCGCTGCGCCCATCATGGCGCTGCCGCGCTCCGACATGTCGTCGAAGGTCGAATCCACGTTTTCGCGCGCTTGGCGGTAGCCGCGGCGGGCTTGCTTGCCGGCAGAATTGGCAAAGACGTTGAGCGCGTCGGTGATCTGGTCGGTGAGGGCGGCGATATCGTTTTTCACGGCTGCTACATCCTTCTCGAGGCGTTCTGCGGTGGCCTTGTCAGTCCAGTCTCTCATCCTGGCTTCGCCGTCGGACGTTGACATCGGGAGCTCCGAACTGTTGGCGGTTGAGATGGGCGGAGAACGTTTCGTCGTGACGGAAGTTCCGTCATCGAAACCTCTCAACCTTGTGGGAGCTGCGGCGAATCCGTCGGCAGCAGATGCTCCTTCAGGACCAGCGCGACGATCAGAAGCGGCGACGACAGGAACGCGCCCATCGGGCCCCACAGCCATGTCCAGAATGCCAGCGCCAGCAGCACGGCGAGCGCATTGAGCTCCAGCCGCCGGCCGATGATGGTTGGTGTGACGAAGTGCCCCTCCAGGAAGGTGAGGCCGCCAAAGGCAAGCGCCGCCATCAGGCCACCTCCAATGGTCGGAAAAGTGACCAGTCCGACCACGACCAGAATGGCGAACATCGCAACCGGCCCGATGATCGGGATAAAGTTGAGGGTGGCCGCGAGGGCTCCGAGGCCGGCGGGATTGGGCATGCCGATGAGCGCGCAGACCAGGCCCGCGCCGATGCCGACGCCGACATTGATGACAGTCACGGTCAGAAGATAGTTGCCGAGATGGACCTCGATCTCGTTGAGGATTCGAAGCGTGCGCAGCCGCGCGTCGTGATCGCCGAAGGTCATGATCATCGCGCGGCGCAGGTCGCGCCAGCTCGCGATGAACAGGATGAGGGTGACGAAGAACAGCAGGAATTCGGTAAAGGTTGGCGACAAAAATTCCAGCGTCGGCTGCACCCATTCGAATTTCGGCATCTGGAAGCTGTGCAAGCCGTCCGAGCCGCCGCCGACCATCGTCTGCAGCTCCTGCCACAACGCCAGCGGCCGGTCGAACACGTGCAGCTTGTCCTTCAATTGCGCGCCGAGTTCGGGCAGGCGCGAGCTCCATTCCATCAGCGGTGAGGCGATCAGCGCGACGATGAAGCCGACCACGGCGGTCACCGCGATCACGATCGACGCGGCCGCGAGCCCGCGCGGCACTTTCCGCTCCTCCAGGAAGGTTGCCGCCGGCGACAGCATCGTGCCGGTGACGAACGCCATCACGACAGGCAGGAAGAACGCCTTTCCGACATAGAGAACGGCGACCACCGCGATCAGCAGCAGTCCCGCAAGCGCGAATGCGACGAATTCGGTGCGCCGGATCACTGGCGGAAGTTCGCCGTGGCGCTCGGGGAGCGGTGTGCCTTCGCTGTTGCCGGGAATTATACGTTCACTGGGAAGGACGCGCACAATACCTCTCCGGCACGGAAGGCTTCGGTCCGCGTGCCCTATGAAATGAGAAACGTACCAACGCGCCACCGGTTCCATCGCCGCTTCGTGAAGAGACGCTCGCTTGACTGTGACTTGGAGGCCGCATCCTGCCGCGGAACTTATAGCGGCTCGACCGCGTTTATCGGATCAGCGCATCACCCTGATGCAGGCATCCAACGGGGCAGCACATGACCAAGTTCTCTGCAGTCCGACGCCGCTTTCCGCCGCGCCGCATCGCCGCTTTCGCCTTCACAACCGCTGTGCTGGCAGTGCCGTTCGGCGCCGCGAGCGCGCAGACGCTGGGTTATACGTACCCGCAGGAGCAGGCCTATCCGCAGGATCAGGGTTATTCGCAGGGCTATGCCAGGCCGGGTTATGCGAATCAGGAGTCGCAGGCCTCCGACGAGGATGCCGCGCTGCCCGATCGCCTGCGCAAGCAGATCGTCAGCTTCGACCGGAGCGAGCCGGCCGGTACTATCGTCATCGATACCAACAACACTTATCTTTACTATGTGCTCGGCCAGGGCCGCGCCATCCGGTATGGCGTCGGCGTCGGCCGCGAGGGCTTCACCTGGTCGGGCGTGCAGAGCGTCAGCCGCAAGGCGGAATGGCCGGACTGGCACCCGCCGGCCGAGATGATCGCACGCCAGCCCTATCTGCCGCGCTTCGTCGCTGGCGGTCCCGGCAATCCGCTCGGCGCGCGCGCGATGTATCTCGGTTCGAGCGAATACCGCATCCACGGCACCAACGATCCCACCACGATCGGCAAGTTCGTTTCGTCCGGCTGCATCCGCCTGACCAACGAGGACGTCACCGACCTGTTTAGCCGCGTCAATGTCGGCGCCAAGGTCGTGGTGCTGCCGAAGAACGCACCGCTGATGGCGAGAGGCGGAGATTCCCTGCGCAAGCGCCCGGCACCGACGACGTTGCCTTCAGGCAGGCAGGCGCTGAACATTTCGACGTCGGCCGTGAATTAGAGTTGAGCGAGGTTACATGAAGAGACGTTCGATCGGCAAACTGGCAGGTGGCGCGGCGGCGTTCTTCGCCGTCGCCTCCTTCGGCCTCGCGCTGACGCCGTCGGCGCACGCGGAGGACTTTTTCTCGGCGCTGTTCGGCGGCTTCCGCGGGCGGCCGGCGCCGGAGATCCGCATGCCGTTCCCCGGCGATGACGTGCCGCGATACGACGCGCCGCGCCAGCGGGCCTCCTATGGCGGCGGCACGGCCTATTGCGTGCGCGGCTGCGACGGTCGCTATTTCCCGGCGCAGGGAAACGATGCCGAGAGCAAGGCGCAGTCCTGCAAGAGCTTCTGCCCGGCCTCGGAGACTTCGCTGGTCTATGGCGGCAATATCGACGACGCCACGACGGACAAGGGAAAATCCTATTCCGAGCTGCCGAACGCCTTCCGATACCGCAACGAGATCGTGGCGGGCTGCACCTGCAATGGCAAGGATCCGGCCGGGCTCGCTCAGGTCAAGGTCGACGACGATCCCACCTTGCGCAAGGGCGACATCGTCGCGGGCGCGGACGGCCTGGTGGTCGCCAGCCGCAATGCCAACGACCGTCGCGGCGTCGCGATGAACTTCTCTCCGCTGCCGGACTCGGTGCGCGCAAGATTCCGCCAGGTGCCGGTGGTGGCGAAGGAGTAGGGGGAGCTCTTTCCACGTCGTCCTGGCTTTCTCCAGGATGACTGTGAGCGGATAGCGCCCGCAGCCCTACGCCGCCCGAATCTTGCCCAGGAAGTCGCTGACCTGATGACCGAGCTGGCGGCTCTGCGTTTCCAGCGTTTCGGAGGCTTGCTTGACGTTCTCGGCGGCCCCGGCTGCGGTATCGGCGTCGGCCTTTACGCCGGAAATATTCTCCGAAACGTTCTTGGTGCCCTGCGCCGCGTATTGCGTGCTGCGGGTGATCTCCTGGGTCGCCGCGCCCTGCTCCTGTACGGCGGCGGCGATGGCGGTGGCGACTTCATTGACCTCGCCGATGATGCCGCCGATCGCCTGGATCGCGTTGATGGCATCGCCGGCGACCTTCTGGATGTCGGCGATCTGCTCCGAAATCTCCTCGGTCGCCTTGGCGGTCTGGCTTGCCAGTGACTTCACCTCGGATGCCACAACCGCAAACCCGCGCCCCGCTTCGCCGGCGCGCGCGGCCTCGATCGTGGCGTTCAGCGCCAGCAGATTGGTCTGTGCCGCGATGGTGTTGATGAGGCCTACGACCTCGCCGATGCGTCCCGCGGATTGTGCTAGCCCCTGAACGGTGCTGTCGGTTTCGCGGGCCTGGTTGACGGCGCGGCTGGCGATGCCTGCGGCGTGTGCGGCCTGCTGGCTGATGTCGTTGATCGATGCAGAAAGCTCCTCGGCGGCGGCAGCGACGCTGTCGACGCTCATCGAGGCGTCGTTGGAGGCCTTGCCGGCGATTTGCACGCGGTCGTTGGTCTGGCGCGACACCGCGGACAGATCGCCCGAGGTCTTGCGCATTTCGCCGGAGGCTTCGCTCAATTCGCCGAGCGTCTTGCGCACCGCGCCCTCGAACTCGCCGACATAGGCCTCGACCGCGCGCTGGCGCGCGGTGGCGCCCACATTGCGCTCGCGCTCGTGCGCCTCGATCTTGAGCTTCTCGTTGGCCTGCTGCTTGAAGGTCTCCAGTGCGCCGGCAAGCGCGCCGATCTCGTCCTGGCGATCGAGATAGCCGCTGTCCACCGCGAGGTCGCCGCCGGCGACCTTCAGCATGGCATCGCGGATGGTGTTGAGCGGAGTGATGACGCGGCGGCTGACCAGCATGATCGCGCCGACGGCAAGCCCCATGGCTAGCGCTAGCAGCGTGAGCTGCACGATCAGGGCGCGCTGCGCGCCACTGCGCTGCTCCAGCGTATGCGTCCTGGCGGCGTCGAGTGCGGCTTCCGCTACCGCGACCGCGCTTGCCATGCGGCCGACCGTGAGCGGGCTCCACTGGTTGGCGGTCATCTCGGGCTTCTCGCTCTTTACCAGCGCGTCCGCAAGGCGGTCGCGCAAGGCCAAATATTGCGGCTCGAAATAGGCGGTCTTGGCAGCAGCCACGGCAGAGGTCAGCGCCGGTGCCAGTTGCATGCCAAACGTCGACAATTCCAGCGCCTTCCACATCGCCGCCGTGCCGCCGACATATTGGGTGTAGTTGTAGCGGCGCTCTGGCGTGATCTTCCCCGCCGCCAGGCCGGTCGAGACGATCAGCGAGGCTTCGCCTGCGGTGTTGCGCAGCAGCCAGGCGTTCTGCTTGATCGACAGCAATTGGTCGATCGTGGCGTCCTGGTGGTTGACAGTGCCGGCTAGCGTGTTCGACAGCCTGTCGAGCACATCGAGCAGGCCTTGGGTCGTCTCCATGTATTCCTTGGTCAGGCCGGCCCGGCGTTGATCCTTGGCCTTGGCGACGTCGTCCCAGAACTGCGTTTGCTCCTCGATCAGCAGCTTGTAGAGGCGAGCCAGCTCCGGCACCATCGTGCCCGATTGCGGAAAGTCGATGCTAGGCAGCAGCTTGAGCGCGCGAGCCATCGCCGGCATCTGCGCATCGCGCAGGCTCCGCAGATATTTCTCGATTTCGGGGTCCATCGGCTCGGTCGCGTTCAACAGCCGTGACGTGGTCGACCGGTCGGTGCGCAGATTGTGCATCGCTTTGAACAAATCGGCGGAGGCGTCGGCGATCTGCGAGATGCGGTTGGCGGTCCTGAGGCGATCCCACGACTCGTAGGCAGTAAGCGAGAGCGAGATCACCACACAGACCGACGTGATCGCGATCACCGCCTTCAGCAGCGCGGATACGGTCAGACGATTCAGCATCGAAGTCCCCAATTCCCGTTGCAAAGTTCGTGACGTCGCCCCGGGCAACATCGGAAAAGAGGGGCACGCAAGAATCGGCAATCGCATGCCGTTTGCGGCTCAGGACCCAAACGGTTTCTGCATCTGAAAGGAAAAGGGTAAAGTTTTAGGCAGGCCGGCGGATCGTAGAAGTACGTATTTACTAGAAGTTGCAGAGGGTTGCGGCGATGGAACCGGTGCGGGAGTTGCGCGTTGTGAAACCGTCAGCAACTTTGCCTAAAGGGGGGTCCCAGCGATGCTGGTCGGCGTACTCGTCACCTTTCTCGTCGTCATTCTCGTGCTTTACCTCATCAACATGTTGCCGATGGATGGCCGAGCCAAGCAGATCGCGCGCGTTGTCGTCATCATCATCGGTATCGTGTCGCTGCTGAAATATCTCGCAGTGTTCTAGCGGACGGTGCTACCGCAAACAAGAAAGCCCCGGCGTGAGCCGGGGCTTTGGCATGAGACCGATCGGGCTCAGCCGTTGGCCTTGGCCTCGCGGCGGCGGGCGGTGAGAATGTATTCGGTGTAGCCGTTCGGCTGCTCGCGGCCCTTGAAGACGAGGTCGCAGGCGGCCTTGAAGGCTGTGCCGTCGAACGCCGGCGCCATCGGCTTGTAGATGGCGTCGCCGGCATTCTGCTTGTCGACCACGACCGCCATGCGCTTGAGTGACTCCATCACCTGCGCTTCGGTGATGACGCCCTGGTGCAGCCAGTTGGCGAGGTGCTGGCTGGAGATGCGCAAGGTGGCACGGTCTTCCATCAGGCCGACGTCGTGGATGTCGGGCACCTTGGAGCAGCCGACGCCCTGGTCGATCCAGCGCACGACATAGCCCAGAATACCCTGGCAGTTGTTGTCGATCTCCTGCTTGACGTCGTCGGGCGCCCAGTTCGACTTCGACACCGGAATAGTGAGGATGTCGGAGAGTTTTGCGCGCGGGCCGCCCTTGGTGAGCTCCTGCTGGCGCGCGGCGACGTTGACCTGGTGGTAGTGCAGCGCGTGCAGGGTCGCGGCGGTCGGCGAGGGCACCCAGGCGGTGGTGGCACCGGCCTGCGGATGGGCGAGCTTCTGCGCCAGCATGTCCGCCATCTTGTCCGGCGCGGCCCACATGCCCTTGCCGATCTGGGCGTGGCCGGGCAGGCCACAGGTCAGGCCCATATCCACGTTCCAGTCCTCATAGGCCTTGATCCAGGGCTGCGCCTTCATCTCGTTCTTGCGGATCATCGGACCCGCTTCCATCGAGGTGTGGATCTCGTCGCCGGTGCGGTCGAGGAAGCCGGTGTTGATGAACATGATGCGCTTGGAGGCGCGCTGGATGCAGGCCTTGAGGTTGACGGTGGTGCGCCGCTCCTCGTCCATGATGCCGACCTTGAGCGTGTTCTCGGGCAGCGACAGCATCTTCTCGACGCGGTCGAAGATCTCGCAGGTCAGCGACACCTCGTCGGGGCCGTGCATCTTCGGCTTGACGATATAGGCCGAGCCGGTGCGGCTATTCTTGACCTTGGAGTTGCCCTTGAGGTCGTGAACGGCAAGAAGCCCGGACACGGCGGCATCGAGCAGGCCTTCGGGAATCTCCTCGCCCTTTTCGTCCAGCACCGCGTCGGTGAACATGTGGTGACCGCAATTGCGCATCAGCAGCAGGCTGCGGCCGTGCAGCTTGACCTCGCCCTTGCCATCCGGCGTCTTGTAGCTGCGGTCGGCATTGAGCGAGCGCGTCAGCGTCTTGCCGCCCTTCTCGAAATCGGCCGTCAGCGTGCCGTTCATCAGGCCGAGCGTGTTGCGATAGACCAGCACCTTGTCCTCGGCATCGACCGCGGCGACCGAATCCTCCATGTCGAGGATGGTGGAGACCGCGGACTCCATGATCATGTCGGCGACGCCGGCCGGATCGTCCTTGCCGATCGTGCTGCTGCGGTCGATCTTCACCTCGACATGCATGCCGTTGTTGACGAGCAGCACCGCGCTCGGTGCGGCCGCGTCGCCCTGGAAGCCCGCGAATTGCGCAGCGTTCTTCAGCGCGGTGGCGTTGCCGCTCTTCAGCTTCACCGCGAGCTGGCCCGCGACGACGCTATAGGCGGTGATGTCGGTGTGGCTGCCGGTCGCCAGCGGCACGGCGGCATCGAGGAACACTTTTGCTTTCGCGATCACCTTGTCGCCACGCGCCTTGTTGTAGCCCTTGCCGCTCTCGGAAGGATCGTGCGGGATCGCATCGGTGCCGTAGAAGGCGTCATAGAGCGAGCCCCAGCGCGCATTCGCCGCGTTCAGCGCGTAGCGTGCATTGGTCAGGGGCACGACGAGCTGCGGGCCGCAGATCTTGCCGATCTCCTCGTCCACATTGGTCGTCTCGACCTTCTGCGTCACCGGCTCAGGGACGAGATAGCCGATCTCCTTGAGGAAAGCGGTATAGGCATTGAGGTCGAACGCCTTGCCCTTGTTGGCGCGGTGCCAGTCGTCGATCTTGGCCTGCAGCGTGTCGCGCAGCGCCAGCAATGCGCGGTTCTTCGGCCCCAGCTCCTTGATGATGGCGGCGAGCCCGGCCCAGAACGCATCCGGCGCGATTCCCGTCTTCGGGGCCGCTTCCTTGGCGACGAAATCGAACAGGACGGGAGCGATCTTCAATCCGTGGGCGTCGACGCGTTTCATGATGGGCTTTCTCGTTGGAAATGGCTGTTTTTGGCTGCTTTTGACCAGACAGCAGCAAAATGCGCTCCAAGGGAGCAGCTTTCGGGGCCTTATTAGCCCCAAAATCGGGGCCGTGAGAAGGCCCCCGACGTCTGTCAAAATGTCAAGGCGCGGTGGGCGGCCCACGCACCGGCGTCATTCCCCGCGAAGGCGGGGAATCCAGTACGCCGCGGCCTCTGGCTGAATCACTGCTGTCGGTGGAATACTGGTCGCCCGGTCAAGCCGGCCGACGACAGCGGAGCAGCAGCCCGGCTTCAAATATTCGCGGCGAGGTCCACGACTTCGTCGAACAGCACGCCGGTCGTCTTCAGCATCTGCTCGATCTCGTCGGCCGCCTCGGCGACCGTCCGCGTCGAGGTGTCGATCACGAGCTCGGCGGCCTGCGGCGTCTCGTAATCGTTGCCGATGCCGGTGAACGACGCGAGCGCGCCGGCGCGGGCCTTCTTGTAGTGTCCCTTGGGATCGCGCTCTTCGCACACGCCGGCCGGGGTCGCGACATGAATCTCGCGGAACGAAGTGTCGGCGGCGATGCGGCGCGCGGTGGCGCGGTCCTCGCGGGCGGGCGAGACGGCGGCGACAATGGCGATGTGGCCGTTGCGCGCGAGATGCGTCGCCACTTCGGCGAGCCGGCGGATGTTCTCGCTGCGATCGGCGGCCGAGAAGCCGAGATCGCTGTTGAGCCCGGCGCGCAGCGTGTCGCCGTCGAGCAGGATCGGCGAGCCGCCATTCGAAAACAGCCGCCGCTCCAGCGCCTTGGCCAGCGTCGACTTGCCGGACGCCGGCAGGCCCGTAAGCCAGACCACGGCGCCGTTGTGCTGATAGCGCGCAGACCGTTCGTCGGGCCGCAGCGCGGATTCCACCGGCACGATGTCCACGGGCAGGGCGCGCTGGCCGGCATCGACCGACAGCACGAGGCCGCCGCCCGCGATGCGCCCAGACACCTCGATCACGATGCGGCCGGTGCGCGGGTTCTCGGTGTAGGGGTCGGTGGCAATCGAATTCGAAAGAGAGATGTCGATCTCGCCGACATGGTTACGGCCGATCGCCTTGTTCTCGACGCTCGACAGTTCGCCCGGATCGACGGCTTTCTCGATCGCGACGACGGTGGCGCGGCTTTCCTTCGGTCCGCAGCGCACCAGGAGCTGGTCGCCCTTGGCCAGCGGCTTGTCGTGCAGCCAGAAGATCCGCGCGCGCAATCGCCGCGTCTCACGCGGGGCGCTGTTGGCATGCGCGATGATATCGCCGCGCTCGACGAACAGCTCGCGGTCGAGCGTGATGCCGACCGAACGGCCCGCACCCTGCCGTCCCGCGACCGGCGTCACCGGCCAGTTTTCGACCGTCTTGATCCTGGCGATCTTGCCGGCCGGCATGATCACGATCTCGTCGCCGGCGATGAGGCTGCCGGATTCGATACGGCCAGCTACGATGCGGCGGTCGTCGAATTTGTAGATCGCCTGCACCGGCAGCCGCAGCGCCAGCGCTTCCAGCGGCCGCGCCGGCTCGAGCCTGTCCAGCGCCTCGACCACGGTCGGTCCCTTGTACCAGCCGATCCGGTCGGTGCGCTCGGCGACGCCGTCGCCGTCGCGGGCGGAAATCGGAATCACGGCCGTGGGCTTCACGCCGAGGCCCAGCAGATGCGCCGAGATCTCGTCGCTGATTTCGTTGAAGCGCTCGGCGGAGAAGTCGACGCGGTCCATCTTGTTGACGACGACCGCGACCTGCTTCACGCCGAGCAGATGCAAGAGATAGCCGTGTCGCCGGGTCTGGTCACGCACGCCTTCGAGCGCGTCGATGATCAGCACCGCGCCGTCGGCCTGCGAGGCGCCGGTGATCATGTTGCGCAAGAATTCGGCGTGGCCGGGCGCGTCGATCAGCACGATGTCGCGCGAATTGGTGCGGAAGCGGATCTGCGTGGTGTCGATGGTGATGCCCTGGTCGCGCTCGGTCTGGAGCGCATCGAGCAGGAACGACCATTCGAACGGCATGCCGCGCCGCGCGCTGACGGCCTTGAGCATCTCGAGCTTGCCGTCGGGCAGGCTGCCGGTCTCGTGCAGCAGGCGGCCGACCAGCGTCGACTTGCCGTGGTCGACATGGCCGACGATGACGATGCGGACTTGGGGCCGCGTGGTGCCGTTCGGCGTGGCGGGCGAAGCGGGGGTGACGATCATGTTCATACGGCGCTCGCGTCCTTGATCAGAGATAGCCGGCGACACGGAGGCGTTCGAAAGCGTCCTCGGTCTCGTGGTCGAGCGCGCGGCCGGCACGTTCCGGCACCTTGGTCTGCTCGAGCTCGACCAGGATCTCGTCGATGTTCGACGCCGTCGAAGCGACTGGATTGGTGATGTCCTGATCGCCCAGCGAGCGGTAGCGCTTGCCGTTTTGCGAGAGATACAGCGGAATGATCGGGATGTTCTCGCGCTTGGTGTAGGCCCAGATGTCGGACTCGGTCCAATGCAGGATCGGGTGAATGCGCAGATGCGCGCCTTGCGGCGGCGAGGCGTTGAAATGATCCCAGAACTCCGGCGGCTGGTCGCGCACGTCCCAATTGCCCTCCAGGCCGCGCGGCGAGAACACGCGCTCCTTAGCGCGCGTCGCCTCCTCGTCGCGGCGGATGCCGGCAATCAGGCCGTCAAAACCGTATTTGCCGAGCGCCATCTTGAGACCCTCGGTCTTGCGCGCGGCGGAACGGGCGGCGGGCGGCAGCGTTGGGTCGACGGCATCGATGGGCGGGCAGGGCTCGACGCGCAGATCCAGCTCCCACTCCTTGCCGTAGTGATCGCGGAAGCGATACATCTCCGGAAACTTCTTGCCGGTGTCGACATGAAGGGCCGGGAACGGCAGGCGGCCGAAGAACGCCTTGCGCGCCAGCCAGATCATGACATTGGAGTCCTTGCCGAGCGACCACAGCAGGGCAATCTTCTTGAGGCGACCGAAGGCTTCGCGGAAGATATAGATACTCTGGGCTTCGAGCTGGTCGAGATGGTCCATGCTCGGGGCAAGGTCAGCAGAAAATTCTTTTGCGGGCGCGCGCACGGTGAATGCGGGGCTGCTCAGTCCGTTTGCTGCGGAATCGTCCTTGAGAAGATGCATCTCTGCCACTTTGCGTTTGGAGGCGAAAATTCTATAGTTGCGGTGCGGGAGAGAAGAAAAAATTTTCTCTTTGCGCGCTCGAAACGACACATATATAGAAAATAATTCCAGTCAACCCCGGATGTGGGGGAAGCGAGTATCGCATGCGGTTCTTGCCGGTGTTTCTCGATCTCAAGGCCGGCCCGGTGGTCCTCATCGGCGCGGGTGAGCTTTTGCGCGCCAAGTTGCGCGTGCTCGCCGCTGCCGGTGCGCGCATTCGCGTGCATACGATCGACGGCAATCAGGACTTGGGTTTGAGCCCTGCGGACGCGGTGCGTATCGAAGTTGTGGCCGGCGATCCGCTCACCGCCGATCTCGCCGGCGTCATCGCCATCGTTTGCGCAGGCGCGGGGGATATCGGCGTGGCGATGTCGGCCCGCGCCAAGGCGCTCGGCCTGCCCGTCAACGTCATGGACGATCTCGAACATTCCAGCTTCATCTTCCCGGCGATCGTCGATCGCGGCGATGTCGTGGTCGCTGTCGGCACCGGCGGAACGTCGCCGGTCGTCGCGCGGCGCGTGCGCGAAAAGATCGAGGCGTTGCTGCCGGCGCGGATCGGCGAGCTTGCCGAGTTCATCGGCGGCTTTCGCAAATCCATCAACGAACGTATTGCCGAGTTTCCGCTGCGCCGCCGCTTCTGGGAGCGCGTCATCGACGGCCCGATCGGCGCCGCCGTTCTGGCCGGCCGCAAGGGCGAGGCTGGAGCGGCGCTGAACAGGATCACCGATCCGTCCGCGTTCGCGCGCGCCGACAAGCCGGAAGGCTCCGTCGCACTGGTCGGCGCCGGACCCGGCGATCCGGATTTGCTCACCATCAAGGCGCTGCGCGCATTGCAGGACGCCGATACCGTCTTCCATGACGAACTGGTTTCGCCCGAAATTCTCGACCGCATCCGCCGCGACACCACGCGCGTGCCGGTCGGCCGCCGCGTCGGCAAGCCCGGCATCGGGCAGGACGCGATCAACAAGCGCATGATCGAGGCCGCGCAATCCGGCCAGCGCGTGGTGCGGCTGAAGGGCGGCGATCCCTTCGTGTTCGGCCGCGGTGGCGAAGAAGTCGAAGCCCTGCGTGCAGCCGGCGTTGCTTATTCGATCATTCCCGGCATCACCGCAGGGCTCGGCGGCGCCGCCGATTTCGAGGTGCCGCTCACCTACCGTCATGAAGCGACCCGCATCACCTTCCTCACCGCGCACAAGGCGCGCGCCGCGGAGACGGTGGACTGGTCGACGTTGACCGACGCCAAGATGACCGTCGTGGTCTACATGGGCATGACGGCTGCCCCCGCGATCCGCGCCGGCCTGTTTGCCGCCGGGCGTTCGCCGGAGACGCCGGTCGGCGTGTTCGCCCGCGTCACGCGTCCCGATGCGCAAGGCGCGATCGGCACGCTGCGCGACCTGCCCGAACTGGTGCGGCGGACCAACGGCGGCCCCGCCATTCTCATCATCGGCGATGTGGTCCGGCATGCCGGCTTGCTTCGCCGCCAAACCCCAAAGCAAATCATCTCTGACCTATTGGATGCAGCCGAATGACCTCCCCGCTTGAACAGAAGAAGATCAAAATCGCCGGCCCCTCGGTCGTAACCGCCAACCGTACCTGGGACGGCATCGTCGTTTACCGCACCGCCGCCATGAGCTGGTCCGCGGACCTGTCGGAAGCCGCGATCGTGCGCAACTCCGACGAGGCGAAAGCGTTGCTTGCGGAGTCCGTTGCCGATGACGTCGGCGCGATCGGTCCCTATATCGCACCAGTACAGGTCGGTGCGGACGGCAAGATCGAACCCGGAAATCTGCGCGAACAGATCCGCCGCACCGGCGTGACCATCGGACAGCCGGTACAGGTTTAAGGCGTTTTCTTATGTATGCTTACGATGAAATCGACCGCACGCTCGTCAACGAGCGCGTCTCGGAGTTCCGCGACCAGGTGAAGCGCCGCCTCTCCGGCGAGCTCACCGAGGACGAGTTCAAGATCCTGCGGCTTCAGAACGGCGTCTACCTGCAACTGCACGCCTACATGTTCCGCGTCGCGATCCCCTACGGGACGCTGGCATCGAACCAGTTGCGGGCGCTCGCCCATGTCGCGCGCAAATACGACCGCGGCTACGGCCATTTCACCACGCGGCAGAACATCCAGTTCAACTGGATCAAGCTCGCCGAATTGCCGGATGCGCTGGCTGATCTCGCCGAGGTCGGCATCCATGCGATGCAGACCTCCGGCAACAACATGCGTAACGTCACCTCGGACCAGTGGGCCGGCGTCGCGCCCGGCGAGATCGAAGACCCCCGCATCTGGTCGGAGCTGATCCGCCAGCACACCACGCTGCATCCGGAATTCTCGTTCCTGCCGCGCAAGTTCAAGATCGCAATCACCGCGTCGGACCATGACCGCGCGGCGATCAAGATCCACGATATCGGCCTGCGCCTGATCAAGAACGAGAAGGGCGAGACCGGCTTCGAGGTGCTGGTCGGTGGCGGGCTCGGCCGCACGCCGTTCATCGCCAAGACCATCAAGCACTTCGTGCATGGCCGCGACATCCTCAGCTATATCGAAGCGATCCTGCGCGTCTACAATCAGTACGGCCGCCGCGACAATATCTACAAGGCGCGCATCAAGATCCTGGTGCACGAGCTCGGCATCGAGAAATTCTCGCGCGAGGTCGAGGAAGAGTGGCAGCACATCCGCAACTCCTCGCTCCAGATCGACGACGAGGTGATCGAGGACATCCGCTCGCGCTTCGCCTACCCGTCCTACGAGAAGCTGCCGCACATGCCGGACCAGCTGCGCCAAGCCGCGGCCGATCCTGATTTCGAGGCGTGGCGCAAGAACTCGGTCGCCCCGCACAAGGTCCAGGGCTATTCCATCGTCACGATCTCGCTGAAGCCGATCGGCGCGCCTCCGGGCGATGCCACCGCAGAGCAGATGGATGCACTGGCCGATCTCGCCGACAAATACTCATTCGGTGAGATTCGCGTCGGCCACGAGCAGAACCTCGCTCTGCCGCACGTTGCCAAGCGCGACCTGCCGGCCTTGTGGAAGGCGCTGGACAAGCTCGGGCTGGCGACACCGAACGTCAATCTGATCACCGACATCATCGCCTGCCCGGGGCTCGACTATTGCTCGCTGGCGAATGCGCGCTCGATCCCGATCGCGCAGGAATTGACGAGGCGCTTCGCCAATCACGAGCTCGCCAATCTGATCGGCCGTCTCCACATCAACATCTCCGGCTGCATCAATGCATGCGGCCATCACCATGTCGGCCATATCGGCATTCTCGGCGTCGAGAAGAACGGCGAGGAAGTCTACCAGATCACCATCGGCGGCCGCGCCGACGAGAGCGCCGCACTCGGCAATCTGATCGGCCCTGGCGTCAAGTTCGACGAGGTCGCCGACGTCGTCGAGGACATCGTGGAGGCCTATCTGGCGCTGCGCGAGCGGCCGGAAGAGCTGTTCATGGACACCGTAAAGCGCCTCGGCGTCGAACCCTTCAAGGAGCGCGTTTATGCCACTCGTTAACGGCGGAAAGATCGTCGACGACAGCTTCGTCAAGCTCGCCGTCGACACGCCGCTGCCCGAGGGCGGCGACATCCTGGTGCCGGCCGAGCGCTTCGTCGGCGAGGCGGATGCGTTGCTCAAGCGGACCGGCAAGATCGGCGTGATCTGGCCGAATAATCGCGACATCGCCGAGCTGGTGCCGTATCTCGGCAAGATTGCCGTCGTCGCGCTGGTGTTCCCGACCTTCCGCGACGGACGCGCCTACAGCCAGGCGCGGCTGCTGCGCGAGCGCTACAATTATCGCGGCGACCTGCGTGCCACCGGCCAGATCCTGCGCGACCAGTTCGTGTTCATGCTCCGCGCCGGCTTCGATTCCTTCGACGTCAAGAAGCAGGCCGACGCGGAAGCCTTCATGCAGACCGCGAAGCGCTATTCGGTATTCTACCAGCCGACCGGCGACGGCCGGATCACGGCGCTACACCGGCGCATGCAGCTGCGTCACTCCGAAGGTGTCGGCACGTGAACGCAATCGCGCCTCAGGTTCCGTCGATGTCCTTGTCTGCGCTGCCCTCAGCGGAGGAGCTCGATTATGCCCTACGCGATGCCTCGCCCGCTGAAATCATTGCCGCTGCGCTGAAGACGGTCGGGCGCGAGAAGCTGGCGCTGGTGTCATCCTTCGGCACGGAATCGGCGACGCTGCTGAAAGTCATGGCTGACGTCGATCCGGCGATCCCCGTGATCTTCCTCGACACCGGCTGGCTGTTCGAGGAGACGCTGGCCTATCGCGACACGCTGATCGCGACGCTGGGCCTGACGGACGTCCGCTCGATCAAACCTGCCGAAGAGACGCTGTCGCGCGAAGATCCCGACCGCGACCTCTGGTTCTCGGATCCCGACGCTTGCTGCCGTATCCGCAAGGTCGAGCCGCTGGCGCGTGCGCTGAAACCGTTCGATGCGTGGCTCAACGGCCGCAAGCGCTTCCAGAGCAGCACGCGCGCCGACATTCCGGTGGTCGAGGACGACGGCGCGCGGTTGAAGTTCAATCCCTTCGCCAATGTCTCGCGAGAGGAACTCGAGGCGATTTTCGCCCGCGCTAAATTGCCGCGCCATCCTCTGGTGGAGTCCGGTTTCCTGTCGGTTGGGTGTATGCCTTGCACGAGCAGAACGGCTGAAGGCGAAGACGAACGCGCCGGTCGGTGGCGCGGCCGGGCCAAGACAGAATGCGGCATCCACACGATGAAGATTTCGTAGCACAGTCGCGCTGCCCGGCTACGAACAAGAAAATCCGGTTCCGTTGACTTAAGCCCGTTTGGATCCGAGTTATGCCTGTAGGTCTTCGCTGACACCGACGTCATCGAAGTGAATGGAGATGGACATGATGCGCCGTATCGTTCCGCTCGCTGCAGGACTTCTCGTGACTGGCTTGCTGGCAAGCTCGGCTCTCGCCGCCGACATCAATCTGCTGAACGTCTCGTATGATCCGACGCGTGAGCTCTACGTCGAGTTCAACAAGGCGTTCGCGAATGCCTATCAGAAGGAAACCGGCAAGAGCGTCGAGATCAAGCAGTCGCATGGCGGCAGCGGTTCGCAGGCGCGCGCTGTGATCGATGGATTGCAGGCCGACGTGGTAACGCTTGCGCTCGCCTACGACATCGACGCTATCGCGGGCAAAGGCCTCACGGCGGCCGACTGGCAGAAGCGGTTGCCGCAAAATTCATCGCCCTACACCTCGACCATCGTGTTTCTGGTCCGCAAGGGCAATCCCAAAGGCATCAAGGACTGGGACGATCTGCTCAAGCCGGGCGTCGCGGTGATCACGCCGAACCCGAAGACGTCGGGCGGTGCGCGCTGGAATTATCTCGCGGCCTGGGGTTTTGCGCAGAAGAAATACGGTTCAGTCGACAAAGCCAAGGACTTCATAGGCAAATTGTATCAGCAGGTGCCGGTGCTCGACACCGGCGCGCGCGGCGCGACCGTGACCTTCGTCGAACGCGGCGTCGGCGACGTGCTGCTCGCCTGGGAGAACGAGGCGTATCTGGCGCTGAAGGAGTTCGGTCCGGAGAAATTCGAGATCGTGGCGCCGCCGCTCTCGATCCTGGCGGAACCGCCGGTGACCATCGTCGACAAAGTTGCCGATAAAAAAGGCACCCGCAACGCCGCCGATGCCTACCTGCAATATTGGTACACCAAGGAAGGTCAGGAAATCGCGGCGCGCAATTTCTATCGCCCGCGCGATCCCGAGATCGCTAAAAAACATGAAAACTCCTTCGCGAAGGTCGAGCTGTTCACGATCGACGAATTTTTCGGCGGTTGGACCAAGGCGCAGAAGGAACATTTTGCCGACGGCGGCGTCTTTGATCAGATCTACAAGAACTGATCGGGCGCTGTCGGAGGGGCTTTAGGGGGCCTGGTGAGCGCATTAGCAGCACGACGCCGGACATTGCCGGGCTTCGGTCTCACGATGGGGCTGACGCTTTCCTGGCTGTCGATCATCATCCTGATTCCGCTCGCCGGCCTGTTCCTGAAATCGCTCGAGCTCAGTCCCGAGCAGTTCTGGAATATCCTCTCCAGCCGTCGCACCCTGAATGCCTTGCGGGTTTCCTTCGGCCTCGCCTTTGCCGCGGCCTGCGTCAACCTGGTGATGGGCAGCATCATCGTCTGGGCGCTGGTGCGTTACCGCTTCGCCGGAAGGCGGCTGTTCGATGCCATCGTCGACGTGCCCTTCGCGTTGCCGACGGCGGTTGCCGGCGTCGCGCTGACCGCGTTGTTCGCCGAGAAGGGCTGGCTCGGCGCGCCGCTTGCGGCGGCCGGCATCAAGGTTGCGTTCACGCCGCTCGGCATCTTCATCGCGATGATCTTTATCGGCATCCCGTTCGTGGTGCGCACCGTGCAGCCGGTGCTCCAGGATCTCGACCCCGAGATCGAGGAGGCCGCGGGAAGTCTTGGCGCCAGCCGCTGGCAGACCATCATTCGCGTGATCCTGCCCTCGCTCGGGCCGGCGCTGCTCACCGGGCTCGCGCTCGCCTTCGCCCGCGCCGTCGGCGAATACGGCTCGGTGATCTTCATCGCCGGCAATCTGCCGAACGTGTCCGAGATCGCGCCACTCCTGATCGTGATCCGCCTCTCTGAATTTCGCTACGCCGATGCGACCGCCATCGCGGTGGTCATGCTCGTCGTGTCTTTCGTCATCATCTTCGCCGTCAACCGGCTCCAGCGCTGGGCGCGGAGCCGGATCCCGGCGCGCTGAGGGCGGATCAATGACGATGCAGATCGCTGATTCCGTATCACTCTCGGCCCCCGACGCCAAGGCACGCGCGCATGCGGCGGCTGCGCGGAACAGCCTTCGCACCGAACCACGCGCGGTCCGCATCATTATCATCGCGCTGGCGATGACCTTTCTCTCTGTCTTCGTTGTGCTGCCGCTGGTGGTCGTGTTCGCGCAGGCCTTCTCGAAGGGAATCCTCGCTTATCTCGCCGCGCTGGCCGACCCGGAGGCTTTGTCCGCGATCAAGCTGACACTGGTGGTAGCGGCGATCTCAGTCGGCCTCAACCTCGTGTTCGGTCTCGTCGCGGCCTGGGCCATCGCGAAGTTCGAGTTTAGGGGCAAGACCTTCCTGATCACGCTGATCGACCTGCCGTTCTCGGTGAGCCCGGTGATCTCGGGTCTCGTCTTCGTGCTCCTGTTCGGCGCGCAGGGCTATTTCGGGAGCTGGCTGCGCGATCACGACATCCAGATTCTGTTCGCCGTGCCCGGCATTGCGCTCGCGACCACCTTCGTCACCTTCCCCTTCGTCGCACGTGCGCTGATTCCGCTGATGCAGGAGCAGGGCACGCAGGAGGAGGAGGCCGCGATCTCGCTCGGCGCCTCGGGCCTGCAGACCTTCTTCCGTGTCACGCTGCCCAATATCAAATGGGGCGTGCTCTATGGCGTCCTGCTCTGCAACGCGCGCGCGATGGGCGAGTTCGGCGCAGTGTCCGTCGTCTCCGGCCATATCCGCGGCGAGACCAACACCATGCCGCTCCTGGTCGAGATCCTCTACAACGAATACCAGTTCGTCGCGGCGTTCGCGATCGCATCGCTGCTGGCGATGCTGGCGCTGATCACGCTGATCGCCAAGACCGTTCTCGAACATCATCTCGACGAAGGACACGACGCAAGTGACCATTGAAGTCAGGAATCTCGTCAAGAAGTTCGACAGCTTCAAAGCCCTCGATGGCGTCGACCTCAAGGTCGACAACGGCGAGCTGCTGGCGCTGCTCGGCCCGTCCGGTTCCGGCAAGACCACGCTGCTGCGCATCATCGCCGGCCTCGATTGGCCTGATTCAGGTGACGTCGCCTTCAACGGCGAGGACGCGCTGGCGCAGGGCGCGCGCGAACGCCACGTCGGCTTCGTATTCCAGCACTATGCGCTGTTCCGCCACATGACGGTGTTCGAGAACGTCGCCTTCGGCCTCCGCGTGCAGCCGCGCGCCATCCGCAAGGATGAGTCTACCATTCGTGCGCGCGTCAAGGAGCTGCTTGATCTTGTGCAGCTCGACTGGCTCGCCGACCGCTATCCGAGCCAGCTTTCGGGTGGCCAGCGCCAGCGCATCGCACTCGCCCGCGCGCTCGCTATCGAGCCGCGCATCCTGCTGCTCGACGAACCCTTCGGCGCGCTCGACGCCAAGGTGCGGAAAGAGCTGCGCAGATGGCTGCGGTCGCTGCACCACGAGATCAACGTCACATCGATCTTCGTCACCCATGACCAGGAGGAGGCGCTGGAAGTCGCCAACCGTGTCGTGGTGATGGACAAGGGCAGGATCGAGCAGATCGGTTCGCCCGACGACGTCTACGAAACTCCGGCGACGGCCTTCGTCCACGGCTTCATCGGTGAATCCATCGAGCTGCCGGTCAAGATCGAAGGTGGCGTCATCAGGCTCGGCGATCGGCCGCTGCGGCTTGCGGCCGACGGCCTTGCGCCTGGCGCGTCAAGACTGTTCGTGCGGCGACACGACATGCTGGTCGGGCCGCCCGGCAGCGGCGCTTTCGAGGGCGCGGTTCAGCACGTCCGGAATTTCGGCCCCGTGCAGCGGGCCGAGGTCGCCCTGTCAGGCGGCGAGACCATCGAGATCGACGCCCCCCGCGACAGGGAACTGCGCGCCGGCGATACGATTGGCCTGGAGCCCCGCCGCTACCGGATATTTGCGGGCGCCTGAGCCGGCTCGACGGGTCAATTTTTCTTCAATATTCACCTTTCAGCCACGGTTGCTATGCAACAACGGCCCCTGATTTGGGGGCTTCTGTTCATGCGCGCCGCGGCCGCGATACTCATCACTTTGCTGCTCGCCGGCTGCGCCGGCAACGAAGCGCCGGTCCAGCAGCCGTCCATGTATGCCGATATGTCCGTCCCCGGCACCAAGCTCGATGCGCAGGCGGCTGCGATCATGATCTCGCAATACCGCCAGAATAACGGGCTCGGCACCGTCGTGATCGACCCCGATCTGATGCGGCTCGCCGAATCCCAGTCACAGGCCATGGCGGCGGCCAACAAGATGGACCATGACGTCCGCGCGCCGCTGGCCAAGCGCCTCAGCGCCGGCAGCTATCCGGCGAATGTTGCGGTTGAGAACGTCTCGGCCGGCTATCATACGCTGGCGGAAGCGTTTTCCGGCTGGCGCGACTCGCCCCCGCACCGCGCCAACATGCTCAAGAGCGGTGTCACAAAATTGGGCATAGCGGCGGGTTATGCTCCCGGCACCAAATACAAGGTGTTCTGGACCATGATCCTGGCCTCGACCGACCCCCGATAAGCCAGACTTGATCCCGGGATGCATTGACGCCGCGGCGAAACTGTCGCCACGGTGGCTCGCCTTTTGCTACTGTTCCCACATGACAGATCATAGCCCGGAAATCGCAACAGTCCCCGCGAATGCGCAACGCGTCCTGGTCCTCCAGGGCGGCGGCGCGCTCGGCTCCTATCAGGCCGGCGCCTATCAGTCGCTCTGCCATGCCGGCTTCGAGCCGGAATGGGTGGCCGGCATCTCGATCGGCGCGATCAACGCCGCGATCATTGCCGGCAACGAAGGGCAGACGCGGGTCAAGCGGCTCAAGGAATTCTGGGAGATGGTCTCCGCGCCGGTGCCGTGGAAGCCGATCGGCAAGAGCGATCACAGCCGCGAGCTGTTCAACTCCAGCAGCGCCGCGCTCATTGCAACGTTCGGCGTGCCCGGCTTCTTCGTGCCTCGCCTGCCTCCCGCGCTGCTCTGGCCCCCCGGCAGCCCACAGGCGCAGAGCTACTACGACACCGCGCCACTGAAGAAGACACTGGAGCGCCTTGTCGATTTCGACCGCATCAATGACTTGAAGACACGGCTGTCGGTCGGTGCGGTCGGCGTCACCTCCGGCAACTTCAAGTATTTCGACAATTACGAATTCAAGAAGCGTGGCAAGAAAATCGGCCCGGAGCACATCATGGCCTCCGGCGCGTTGCCGCCGGGCTTTCCGTCCGTCGTGATCGACGGCGAGCATTATTGGGACGGCGGCATCGCCTCCAACACGCCGCTCGACTACGTGCTGGACGCCGAGGTCGACCGCGACCTCCTGATCTTCCAGATCGACCTGTTCAGCGCCCGCGGCGATCTGCCGACGTCGCTGCTCGAGGCCACCGAGCGCGAGAAGGACATCCGCTTCTCCAGCCGCACGCGGATGAACACCGACAAGAACAAGCAGGTGCACAACGCCCGCAGGGCCGTGCGCGACCTGATTTCCAAATTGCCCGATTATCTCAAGAACGACCCTTCCGTGGAATTCCTTGCCAAGGTATCGCGCGAAAGCACTGTTACTGTGGTGCACCTGATCTACCGCAGCAAGAACTACGAATCCTCGTCCAAGGATTACGACTTCTCGCATGTCGCCATGGTCGAGCATTGGGAAGCCGGCGTGCGCGATGTGCATCTGTCGATGCGCCACAAGGACTGGCTCGAGCGGCCGCAATCGGGCGAGACCATGGTGACCTACGATCTCACGGGGGACGTCACCGCGCCCCCGCCAAAAAGGAGCGAATGAATATGGGTAGTCTGTCAGGCAAGAATGCCGTCGTGACCGGGTCGACCAGCGGCATCGGGCTCGCCTATGCGCGCGCCTTCGCCGCCGCCGGCGCCAATGTCGTCATCAACGGGTTCGGCTCGCCGGAGGACATCGAGAAGGAGCGCGCCAAGATCGAGTCCGATTTCGGCGTGAAGGCGGTCTATTCGCCTGCCGACATGACCAAGCCGGCCGAGATCGCCGGGATGATCGCTCTCGGCGAGAAGAGTTTCGGTTCGGTGGACATCCTCGTCAACAATGCCGGCATCCAGTTCGTCTCGCCGATCGAGGAATTCCCGCCGGAGAAGTGGGATCAGATCATCGCGATCAACCTGTCCTCGGCCTTCCATGCCATTCGCGCCGCCGTGCCCGGCATGAAGAAGAAGGGCTGGGGCCGCATCATCAATACCGCTTCCGCGCACTCGCTGGTCGCCTCGCCCTTCAAGTCGGCCTATGTGTCGGCCAAGCACGGCATCGCCGGCCTGACCAAGACCGTGGCGCTGGAGGTCGCGACCAGCAAGATCACCTGCAACTGCATCAGCCCCGGCTATGTCTGGACGCCGCTGGTAGAGAGGCAAATTCCCGACACGATGAAGGCGCGCAACCTTACGCGCGAGCAGGTGATCAACGACGTGCTGCTCGATGCGCAGCCGACCAAGGAGTTCGTCACCTCCGAGCAGGTCGCGGCACTCGCGCTGTTCCTGTGCGGCGACGATGCCGCGCAGATCACCGGCACCAACCTCTCGATCGACGGCGGCTGGACCGCGGAGTAGGGGACTACGGCTGGCGAATGGCGGAGCCGAGCTCCGCCATTTTCGTTCAGTGTGTCCAGGCCAGCGCCGTCACGAATGCCGAGGACAGGTTCAGCTCGGCGAACATGATCTTGCCGGCGACCACGAACAGCACGCTGGCAAGTGTCAGGCGCAGTACCGTCTCGGGCACGCGCGTCGCGCTGAAGCTGCCGACGATGATGCCGGGCAGCGAACCCAACAGCAGCACGCCCATCAGCGCCCAATCGACGTCGCCAAGCGCCCAGTGCCCGATTCCGGCGACCAGCGTCAGCGGGACCGCATGGGCGATGTCGGAGCCGACGATGGTCGCCATCGGCAGGCGCGGATAGAGCAGCAGCAGGACGGTGACGCCGACGGCGCCGGCGCCGACCGATGAAATCGAGACCAGCACACCGAGCACGATTCCGGTGACGACCGTCGCGATCGCAGTGGTGCGGTCATCGACCTGCTCCAGGCGCCGCCGATAACGCTCCATGATCGCCTTGCGGAAGATCAGCGAGGTCGCAGTCAGCAGCAGAGCAAAGCACAACACCAGATTGACCAGGCCGCGCTCGGAATCGCTCTTGAGGTCGAGCTTCCACAGCACGAGCAGCGTCAGCGCGCTCGCCGGAAGGCTGCCGCAGGCGAGCCGCAGCACGGCCGGCCAGTGCACGCTGCGCGACCAGCCATGCACCACGCTGCCGCCGGTCTTGGTGGCGGCCGCATAGAGCAGGTCGGTGCCGACCGCGGTCGATGGATGAATGCCGAACAACAGGATCAGCAGCGGCGTCATCAACGAACCGCCGCCGACGCCGGTCATCCCGACCAGCAGGCCGACGCCGAAACCGGAGGCGACGTAGAGTGGATCGATCATGTCCAGGGAATCTTAGGTTTATCTCGTCAGTTGGGCAATATGACGTAGAATAAAATTTCCCTGAGGCGCAACCGGTTGGGAGCAATAAGAAAAATCGTGCTGCATGCCGACGATAGGTAGGCATTTCTCTTTGTTCCCGGGCCTGCTGCGAAACAGCCGTTCCCCGAGGGCAGCACGCGAGGGCAGGTGTGAAGCGCCTATTTACCGAACGCCAGCACGTGCAGGCCGAGGCGCTGTCGCACGATCCAGAACAGCAGCACCGTCTCGAAGCAGAGCGAGATCGAGGTCGCGGCCGCGGCGCCATGACCGCCGTAGCGCGGTACCAGCGCGAGGCAGAGTACCAGGTTCATCACAAAGGCCAGCGCATAGGCCAGCGCGCAGATCTTCTGCTGCCCGAGCATGTTGAGCAGGCGTTCGACCGGGCCGATCGCGGAGCGCACCACGAGCCCGATCGCGGCGACGAACATGATGTCGTAGCCGACCACGAATTGCGGCCCGAACAGCCAGAGCAGCGGCTTGCCGAGCGCGAGCAGCACGATGGTCGCCGCCAGCGACGGCCAGAACGTCCAGTTGATGGCATGCGCCACGTAAGCCGACAGCCGCACCTTGTCGCCAGCTGCGTTGTATTCAGCGAAGCGATGCGCGGTGGTCGCCGACATCGCGTAGTGGATGAAGGAGACCAGCGCCAGCGTCTTCACCACGGCGAAATAGACGCCGACCTCGTCGGAGGGGCGGAACTGCTGAAGCACCAGCACGTCGGTATAGGACAAGAGCAAGTAGAAGCTTTCGACCAGCAGGATCGGCAGCGAGACGGCGAGCCAGCCGCCGATGTCATAAGCCTTGGGGCCCGGCTCGATGTGATTGGCAAGCTTGCGGTTCAGCACCATCATCTGCCCGGTCATCGCGATCCACACCGCGCCGGCGCTCGCGACCATCGCGGCGACCGCGCCGAGATGATACCCGAGCAGGAAGGCGCAGGCCGTGATGCCGATGATCAGCGCCTGGCGGATGATGAATTGCGGCATCAGGCCGAGCTGCATCCAGTCATGCGAGCGCGCGATGCCGTCCTGGGTGTTGGCGACGACGAAAGCGGGCAGCGTCATGCAGCCGATATAGAGCGGCAGTACCTCGGCCGGATCGATCCAGGGCGACAGCAATTTGACGATACCGGCAAGGCCGAGCGACGCCAGCGCGGAGACGGCAAAGGTCAGCCAGCGGCTGCCGGAGAGAAAGCCGCGCAGCAGCGCCTGCTCACCGCTGGTGCGGTACTCCGGAATGATTTTTTGCGCGGAGGCCGAGATGCCAAAATCCATCATGCTGCCGAGCAGCAGCACCCAGGTCCAGACATAGACGTAGACGCCGTAGTCGGACGTGCCCATCCAGCGCGCGAGCAGGACCTGCGAGAAATATGCAAGGCCCGCGCTGATCACCCGGATGATGAAGATGGTGCCCGCCAGCCGCCGCGTCAGCGACGCCTCGCTCGATCCGCCCGTCAATTTTTCGCGCAACCGCGCGATCAGGCCGGCAGGTCCGGTCGTTGCGGGTTCTGCATCCATCACGGCCAATTCGAAGGATCCCCGAGGCGCACGCGCATGCTGCGGCAGCCTTGCTGCAGTAGCCTTGGGGATTAGCAACCATTCGTTAAGATTCGGTTGGGTGTTTCCGTCGTCTCCCCCGTGCGCAATTGCGCACGGGGGAGACGACGACTACTCCAAATTCGTATTGAACTCGTACGACTTCTGCGGCCCGACCAGCGTGAACTTCAGCGCGGCGCCGTCGGGCTTGGCGCCCGGTGGCAGTCCGTCGAGCTCGAAAGAAAATCGCTTCACGCCCGGCGGGCTGGGCTCGACCGGCGCGGGGATCGGCAACGACCAATCCGGCGTCGGACCTTCCACGAACAAATTGACGTTGCCCGCATCCGGCGTCACCACGTCGATCACCACATTCTTGGGCCCGTCACGCTTGACGTCGCGGATGGTGATCGGGTTGGGATCGCCGATATTGGCGGGCTTGGGCACGGTGTCGAGCGCCGCACGCAGATTGGCGTCCTCGGTCGACGCGACGCTGTTGAAGCCAAGCTCGGCCTTGGCCTCGACCGGAATGCAAAGCTTTTCGCACACGGCGTAATTGATCTCGGCGCGCAGCGTCACCGGCTTGTCGGCCGCCTTGGCGATGATGCGCAGCGGCAGCACGATCTGGTCGTGATAGCCGATCGAATGGCCGCCGGCGCCGTCGTCGAACTTCAGCGGCGCCGGCCACATCACCGTCACCGCTTCGACATTGTCAGACTTCGAGAAATCGAAGCGCGGCGGAACGCCGGAATCGCCCGGCATGCGCCAATAGGTTTTCCAGCCGGGCTGGATCTGGAAGGCGATACCGCCGAGCAGGACGGCGCCGCTGCGCGATCCCGCGAGCAACCGCACCGCGGAATGTCCGTCGCGCTGCCACGGCGATGCGTCGTCGGCATGGGCCGCAAGCGCCAGCGATGACACAAGCAGGGTTGTCGCGACGCCAATCGCCGCATGCAGGGGAACTCTTGTCAGCATGATACGTCTTTACAGGGTCACCCCGGGGCAAACCATTGAATTGCTTGTGATGACTTGAATCAAGTCCTGCAAGTCTTGACCTTGCAAGCCTTGATTTGACAGCGGACCGGCCCGACATCAGGATAGGAATTGAAACCGGAGTGCTTCACCGATGGCTCCCACAGGAAAGAGGATGGGCGAAAGCACCCGCAAGCCCGGCCCCGCGCTCCCCAGTTCGGCGGGTTACCTCGACGGCCGCCTCCTCATCGCGATGCCGGTGATGGGCGATGAACGCTTCGAGCGCTCCGTGATCTACCTCTGCGCTCACTCCGCCGAAGGCGCCATGGGCATCATCGTCAACCATCCGGCCGGCAGCATCGACTTCCCAGAGCTGTTGCAACAGCTCGGCATCATCAAGAAGGGCGAGCACATCAAGCTGCCGGAGAACGCCGAAAGCATGAAGGTGCTACGCGGCGGTCCGGTTGATACCGGCCGCGGCTTTGTGCTGCACTCCAGCGATTTCTACATCGAGAACGCGACGCTCCGGATCGACGACGGCGTCTGCCTCACCGCGACCGTCGACATCCTGCGCGCGATCGCCGACGGCTCCGGCCCCAAGCATGCCATCCTGGCGCTCGGCTATGCCGGCTGGGCGCCGGGCCAGCTCGAGACCGAAATCCAGAGCAATGGCTGGCTGCATTGCGACGCGGATTCGGATTTGATCTTCGGCGATGACGTCGATGAAAAATACGGCCGCGCGCTGCGCAAGATCGGCATCGATCCCGGCATGCTCTCGAACGAGGCGGGTCACGCGTAGCTGTCGCCACACTCTCGGTGTCGTGCATCGCGTATCTGCTCGATCACACCCGTCTCGGCGTACAGGATCGCCCGGTCAAGCCGGGCGTTGACCAGCTTCGGAAAATGACGAACTACTCCGCCGCCTGCTGCTGCACCGTCGGCTCGGTCCCCGCCACCGTCGCGCGGCGCATGTCGCGGGGCTGGGACTGGTCGTAGCGGCGGACGCGGTGCATGGTCTGGCGGTTGTCCCACATCACGAGATCATGCAGCTTCCATTTGTGGACGTAGACGAACTCCGCGCTGGTCGCGTGCTCGTTGAGATCGCGCAGCAATACCCGGCCCTCCGGCACGTTCATGCTGACAATCTTGCCGGCATGCGATGAGAGATAAAGCGACTTGCGACGATGCACGGGATGGGTGCGCACGAGACGTTGCAGCACCGGTTTGAACATCTTCTTCTCGTCGTCGGTGTATTCGGTGAAGCCGAGCGATCCCCGCGAATACATCAGCGAGTGCTCGCACACGAGGTCCTCGATCTCCGCCTTGGTGTCGTCGTCGAGCGCGTCATAGGCCGCGCGCATATCGGCGAATTCGGTGTTGCCGCCCTTCGGGTTGAGCACGCGGGCCGACAGCAGCGAGAATTTTGCCGGGATCGGGCGGAACGAGCTGTCGGAATGCCACAGGCAGTTGCCCAGATTGAACAGATGCGCCCGGCTGTCTTTCGCCAGCGGCTTGCCGTCCTTGCCGAGATTGGAGACGTCGTTCAGTCCGGACTGGAGCCGGTAGTCCTTCTCCTTCGTCACCGTGCCGCCGCGCGCGTCTTCGCGCTGGCCGAAATTCAGCGCAAAAGCCATCTGCTGCTCGTCGGTGATGTCCTGGTCGTGGAAGACCAGCACCGCATATTTGTCCATGGCAGCCTCGACCTCGCCGGCCTGGTCCTGTGTGAGAGGCTGTCTCAGGTCGAGGCCCGAGACCTCGCCGACAAAATGCTTCTGAAGCTGCCGGATGGCGATCGTCATGACGTTTTCTCCCGCGAACCGCGAGCGGTTGGTCCCGCTCTGTCGCTGAAAAAGCTACTCTCGTAACCGGCGTTGTCAACGCTCGGTGCGCATAGCTGCCCGTAGCCCTGATTGCGCTGCGCTCCATCCGGGCCACAGCTCTTACGCGTTGCGCGCCATCAGGCCGCCGTCGACGGGGATGACCGCGCCGGTGAGGAAGGACGCTGCCGGCAGGCACAGGCTCAGCGTCATGTGCGCGACCTCTTCGGGATCGCCGTAGCGGCCCAGTGCGGTGCGGCGCTTGGCGTAGATCGTCTTGTGCTCTTCCGATATCCGGTCGGTGATGGCTGTGCGGATCGGACCCGGGCAGATGCAGTTGACGGTAATGCCTTCGCGGCCGAGCTCCACCGCGAGCGAGCGGGTGAGGCTGGCGACGCCGCCCTTCGCCGCCGAATAAGGGCTGTGCAACGCGGTGGCGCCGAGCGCCTCGGTGGAAGCGATGTTGACGATCCGCGGGCTGTTTGACTTGCGCAAGTGAGGCAGCGCGGCGCGGACGATGCGCGGATGCGCCGTCAGCATCACCGCGATGCCCCTGGCCCAGGCGTCTTCATAGGCCTCGTCGTCGATCGCGACGCGCACGGAAATGCCGGCATTGTTGACGATGATGTCGAGCCCGTCGAAATGCGCGGCGACGTCGCCAACCACGCGCTTGATCTCGGCGCCGTCGGCAACGTCGAGCTTCCAGGCTTTCGCCGATCCGCCGGCTCTCGCGATGTCCTCCGCCACGGCTTGCGCGCCTTGCTCGTCATAATCGGTGAGCGCCACGTTCGCGCCCTCAGTGGCGAACACACGCGCCGTCGCGCGCCCCATGCCGCTGGCCGCGCCGGTGACGAGAACGGTCAGACCCTTCACGGACCGGCTGAGCTGTTTGAAATCGGACATGCTGTTTCCTCGCGCCTGCTTGTTCTTGTTATGATTGACAAGGCTGGCATCGATCCGCAGACAGGTCAAACAAGCAAAGCAAAAGGGGGAGGTGGCGATGACGAACGAACTCGATTTCTCAGGCAAGCAGGTGCTGGTCGTCGGCGGCTCCAGCGGCATCGGCAACGGCATCGCGCAAGCCTTTCGCGTCAGGGGCGCGCAAGTTGCGGTCTGCGGTACGCGTGCTCACGCCAAGGAATATTCGCAGGAGGAAGGCTCGGATCTCGCCGGTCTCTCCTACGCGCAGCTCGACGTCGGCAATGCCGGAGCGGTCGAAGCGTTCAAGCCGTCGTTCGACAGGCTCGACGTGCTGGTGCTCGCGCAGGGCGCGGTGCTCTATCGCCGCGGTGAGTTCGAGATGGCCGGCTTCCGCAAGGTCGTCGAGGTCAATCTGATGAGCCTGATGGCCTGCGCCACGCGGTTTCATTCCATGCTGCGGGACTCGCAAGGGTCGCTGATCATGGTGTCCTCGACCGCGGCCTATCATTCTACGATGGGCAATCCCGCTTACAACGCATCGAAGACCGGCGCGGTCGGATTGACGCGGACGCTGGGCGAGGCCTGGGCCGAGGACGGCATCCGCGTCAACGGCATCGCGCCCGGTCTCGTCGACACCAAGATGACCAAGGTGACGACCGACAATCCCAAGCGGCTCGAAGGTGCACTTTCACGCATTCCGCTGCGGCGATTGGGCACCCCGGCTGACATGGCGGGCGCGGCGCTGTTTTTGGCGTCGCCGCTGTCGTCCTACATCATCGGCCAAACATTGGTCGTCGACGGCGGGCTTATTCTCTAGCGCGAAGGAACCGTGCCGCTCCTGATCGGTTACTTGGGCTGACCCCCGAGGAGGAGCATCATGGATAAGGATCGGATTGTCGGATCGGCCAAGGAATTCGCCGGACGCGCGGAAGGCGCTGTCGGTGATCTCGCAGGCGATGCGCAGACACAGGCGTCGGGCAACGCGCGGGAAGCCGCAGGCACCGTGCAAAATCTCTACGGCCAGGCCAAGGATGCCGTCCGTGACGCTGGTGAAACGGCGGCGGGTTACGCCAAGGATGCCTACGAGAACAGCGGCGACACTTTCCGCGATGGTTCGCAGGCAATTGCCCAGAAGGTGCAGGACAACCCGCTCGGCGCGCTGCTGGTCGCCGGCGGCATCGGCTTTGCACTCGCGCTGTTGATGGCGCGGCCTACGCGCCGCCCGCCGCCGCGCTGGCGCTATTAGGGCTCGGCTAAACGCCATCCAACGTGCCCCGGACGCAATGCGGCGTGTAGCGCCACATTGCGTCCGGGGTCCATTTTTTGGGGATGCCGCGAGAGCCAGGACACGAGGGCTCAGCTCGGTAAACTACCGAGCCACTTCCGCCGACCGCCCGACATTGCCCGGCGGTCGCGGGATCGCGGGGTTCTGATTGGGATTGCGCGGCCCTGGCGCGGGCGTCAATTGACGCGGCGGTGCTTGCGGAGAGCCGAAGCCGAAGAAATCACGAATTGACGGCGTTGCCTGTGCCGGCTGCTGCGGCACCGACGGCTTCTTCGGCGCGAGCTTTTGCGGCGCGATCGCTGCGGCGGCTCCCGGTGAACCCGGAGCAGCATTGCCCTCGGGCGACGTCGCGGCCATCGGCGCATCGCCTTTGGCCTGCTCGCGGCCGACTTCGCGGCGCGGCCAGGCATAATCGTCGGCACGGCCCGCGGGCGCAGCCAATGGCTCGCCCTTCACCATTGTTCTCGCAGCGAGCGCATCGACGGCGGCAGGGCGCGAGCCCGGTCCGCCCAGCAATTGATCGGTCGAGATCGAGGCCGCAACCAGCGGCACGATCGGGCCGGCCAGCGGCCGCGGCGCGGGCTTGCCGGGTTCGGCACTGGTGTCGGGCGTTGCGGGTTCGCTCGGCAGCGCGATCGGGCCGGAGCGCCCGGCGAGCAGGCGCGTGATCTCGCGTTCGACATAGTGAGCGAGCTTGCGCGCGCCGGGTTTTGTGAAATAGACGCCGTCATAGCTGCGGAGCTGACGGATCTGGCCTTCGAAGTCCGGGCCCTTCTGGAGGAAGCGGCCGGCCTCGTCGACAAAGCCGTCCCAGACATCGACGTAAGTTATGCCGGCCTTGGCCGCGCCTTCGCGATAGAGCGAATCCAGGAACAGCATGTCCGCGGTGCCCTTGGGGCCGCGGATCGCGGGCAGGCCGACCCAGAGCACCGGCACGCCCTTGCTCTTGAGCACGTTGGCGAGCTCCTCGATCTTCTTGCCGTAGAGCTCGACCCAGCGCTCGTCGCGGAATTCGTAGAGGCCGTTCGGGTTGCGTGCGCTCTTCTCGGGCGTTGCGACCGCCGGTGTGTCAGCGTTGTCGGCATCATCCTGCGGCAGGTCGGCGTCGTCCGGCTTGGCCGCGCTGTCGTTGGGCTTGGCATCGCCGGGCTTGGCCGGTGGTTTGCCACGCGCGCCCTTGTCGTTCTTCTTGTCCTTGTCCGTCGCCTTGTCCGACTTATCGGGGGCTGCTGCCTCGCGGATGGCGATGCGGTCGTTGAGGCCGAGCATGACCACGATCACGTCGGGCTTTTCGGTTTCGAGGATGCCCTTCGCGGCTGCCGCCCAGTCCGAAGGCTCACCCTTGGGCTGGTACTTGATCAGGCCGGACGTGGTTTTGTGCTTGCGGATCACGCCCATGTCGGGCTGCTCGGTGTAGGCGTCTTCGAGGCCGTAGGCGAGCCAGTCGGCCATGGCGTCGCCGATCACCAGCACGTTCTTGTCAGGCGTCGTGTCGTGCTTGGCCGGCGCCGGTGCGCGCGAAAAATCCTGGCGCGGCGCCTGCTGCTGCTGTTGCTGCTGCTGGAACGGCGCGAAGAAGTCGCCGCCGAACCATCCGCCACGTTCACCGCCGCTTCGCGGTGGCGGGGCCTGGCGCTGCGGCGGGCCGCCGAAGCCAGGGAAATTGAAGAATTGCGCCGAGGCCGGCCCCGCGATCAAGACCAGAATCGCAAGCGCCGTCCCCAGCGCGATCAGCGGGCCGGTCTCGGTCAGCGCCTTGAACAGGGACTTCTTCGACATGCGATCTCGGGCACGCGCAATGGGGATCGGGACTAGTTCAATATAATAACGGAATCAGGCGCCAAACGGGCAGATTCTCTTTTCAGATTCTCTTCAGATACTGGCCCATACACGGGGAACAGCCGCCCCCGTCAAGGCTGCCTGCCAGAATCCTTGTTCAGGGTTACTTTCGGCGCGATTTTACCGCCCGCGCAGCCGGTCCAGCGCGTCTGAGGAGGCAAATCCGTCCGCGGGGACCCCGATCGAGGCCTGGAAGTTGCGCAGGGCTTCCCGGGTCTGGCCGCCGAACTGGCCGTCGGGGGTGCCCTTGTAGAAGCCGCGCTGGGCCAGCAGCTGCTGGAGTTCCAGCCGCTCGGTGCGGGACAGCTCGCGTTCCTGCCGCGGCCAGGGCTGCACGAAGGGCTGGCCGCCGCGCAGGCGGTCGGCGAAATGGCCGATCGCCATCGCATAGGCCTCGGCAGGGTTGTACTTCATGATGACACGGAAGTTCTGCAGCATCAGGAAGCCCGGCCCCTGCGCGCCGGCGGGCGCCAGCAGATAGGCTTTCTCCGCCGGGTGCGGCAACGGCTGGTTGGCCGGGCGCTTGAGCCCGAGCTTCTCCCATTGCGCCATCGTCATCGCCTTGGCGCGATCGGCCAGCATGTAGTTGAATCCCTCCGGCACCACGACCTCGTAGCCCCAGGTCTGGCCGGCCTGCCAACCGTCCTTCTTCAGATTGTTGGCGGTCGAGGCGATCAGGTCGGAGGGATTGTCGACGACGTCGCGCCGTCCGTCACCGTCGCCGTCCACGGCAAAGCGCTTGAACGCGGTCGGCATGAATTGGGTCGGGCCGAAGGCGCCGGCCCAGGAGCCGCGCAACTGTTCGGGCCTGAGGTCGCCGCGGTTCAGGATCTCCAGTGCCGAGAGGAACTCGTCCTTGAAATAGGCCTGGCGGCGGCCGATGCAGGCGAGCGTTGCGGTCGATTGCAGCACGCTGCGGTCGCCCATCTGGGTCGAGTAGTTGGACTCGATGCCCCAGATCGACGCGATGATATAACGATCGACGCCGGTGGCCCTTTCGGTGGCGTCGAACTGCGCCTTGTATTTGGCGAGGACCTCGCGGCCCTTGGCGAGGCGGTTGTCGTTCACGAGGATGTCGAGATAGTCCCAGATCGACTTGGTGAACTCCGGCTGCGAGTCCATGAGGTCCATGATACGCAGGTCGGGCGCAAGGCCTGCCGTGAAGCGTTGGAAATTTTCCTGCGTGATGTTGCGCCGTGCAGCATCGGGCCACATGCCTGCGACGCAATTGTTGAAGTCACCCGCGGCCTTGCGGATCGCGGCGGCCGTCATCAGCGGATGACCGGAGGCGCCGTCCTCGCCGCTCCAAGGTTGAGCTCCCGTTTGAGCGCCCCCGGGGCCGGGCGTTGCTTGCGAGGGCGCCGGGTTCGGACCGGAAAAAATGCCGCCGAACAGATTTGACAGACCGTTCTGAGTCTGCGCGCCGGCGGGGAGCGGGAACAGCAGGACGGTCGCAATCATCATCGCACCGGTCACGGACCCGCCCCGTTTTGCCAGCCCTGCCATTGATTGCATCATGTCCTCACCTGTCCGGCCAAATCCGCCCTCAGGAGGCCTGGTTACGGTTGCCAACTGCTTAACAAAGGTGAAATTTTGATGGTGGCCTTTTTCTTAACTCTGTGAGGACGAGGCCCCACATCCGCCTTTGTTGGCGGCTGCAAACAAGCTAGCAAGATGCCATTGCTTCCTTCACGTGTTCCTCAGGTATTCGATCAATCCCATGAAAATCCGCAAAGCCGTATTTCCCGTTGCCGGCCTCGGCACCCGCGTCCTGCCCGCCACCAAGGCGATGCCGAAGGAAATGCTGACGATCGTCGACAAGCCGCTGATCCAGTATGTCTATGACGAGGCCAGGGAAGCCGGCATCGAGCACTTCATCTTCGTCACCGGCCGCAACAAAAGTGTCATCGAAGATCATTTCGACCGGATGTTCGAGCTCGATGCGACGCTGGCCGCGCGCGGCAAGAAGACCGAGCAGGACGTTCTGGCGCAGAACCAGCCCGAAGCCGGCGCCGTCAGCTTCACCCGCCAGCAGGCGCCGCTCGGCCTCGGTCATGCGGTCTGGTGCGCGCGCGACATCGTCGGCAACGAACCGTTCGCGGTCGTGCTGCCCGACGAACTCGTGCTCAATTCGCCGGGCTGCCTGAAGCAGATGATCGAGACCGCCAGCAAGCTCGGCGAAAAATCCAACATCATCGCGGTCGAGGCGGTGCCCGACCATCTCACCCATCAATACGGCATCTGCGGCGTCGGCAAACGCACCGGCAAGATGTTCGAGGTCGACGGCATGATCGAGAAGCCGGCCAAGGGCACCGCGCCCTCCAACCTCTCGATCACCGGCCGCTACATCCTCCAGCCGGAGATCTTCAAGATCCTGGAGACCCAGGAGCGCGGCGCCGGCGGCGAGATCCAGCTCACCGACGCCATGATCGGGCTCGCCAAATCGCAAAAATTCTACGGCGTCGAATTCGAGGGCGAGCGCCACGATTGCGGCTCCAAGCCCGGCTTCCTCCGCGCCAACATCGCCTACGGCCTGAAGCGGCCCGAACTGCGCGATGGCCTGATCGCGGAAATGAAGAAGTATCTGGGGGAATAGACGTCGGTTTCTACTCGTCACGGCGAGCGAAGCGAAGCGATCCGGAATGCTTCGTCGCAAGAGCTTCCCGCAATGACGGCGGTAAGCAGCGTAGCCCTCACGCCACCAGCGACAGCTTCGGCAAGCTCGCGACCACCGACTGGTTGCGGCCGCCGGCTTTCGCGGCATAGAGCGCCTTGTCGGCGGCGGCGACCAGGATCGGCCAGTCCATGCCGGTGGTGGGAACGAAGCTCGCGATGCCGCAGGAAACCGTCGAGGCCGTCTGGTCGTCGGACCAGCCCTGCACCTTGACGCGGATCGCCTCGGCGACCTCCAGGGCGTCGGTGACCGAGGTGCCCGGCAGCAGCACGGCGAATTCCTCGCCGCCATAGCGCGCGGCGCAGTCGCCGGCGCGGCTCACCGAGTCGGAAATGCAGATGGCGATGCCGACCAGCACCTGGTCGCCGGCCTGATGGCCGAAGGTGTCGTTGTAGGCCTTGAAGTGATCGGCATCGATCATCAGCAGCGCGACCGGCGTCTTCTGGCGCATCGCGCGGCGCCATTCGACGTCGATGACCTGGTCGAACTTGCGGCGGTTCCTCAGTCCGGTGAGCGCATCCGTCGTCGCCATCTCCTCAAGCTTGCGCTCGGCTTCGGCGCGCCGGCCGATCTCGCGCGCGAGCACCAGCGTCGAGGCCAGCATGAACAGGATCAGCGCCAGGACCACGGCGCCGATGCGATACGCTTCCTTCTGCCAGAGCTCGAACACGGCTTTCAGCGGCTTGCCTGCCACCACAAACAGCGGACCGCTGTCGGTGCTGCGTACATAGAGCCGCGGCGTCGGATCGACCGGGCCCTGGCCTGCATAGGAGGCGCCGGCCCGGAGATTGTCGGCGCTCCAGGTCCGGCGATCATTCAGGTTCGTGCCGATCACGTCGAGGTCGAACGGCCGCCGCATCATGATGGTGCGGTCGCGCTTGAGCACGGTGATGGTGTCATCGGGGTTGAGGTTCAGCCGCTCGAACAATTCGTGGAAATAGCTGAAGCGGATCGAGCCGGCGACGACGCCGAGAAAGCCGCCGTCAGTGTCGCTGATGCGCCGGCTCAGCACGATCGCGTAGGCGCCGCGGAACAGCATGGGACGGCTGATGTAGAGCCCGGCTCCAGGATTGTCGCGGTGAATCCTGAAGTAGTCCTCCTCGCTGCGGTTCTCCGGCAGGGGATCGAGCGTGGAGGCATCGATGGTCAGCCTGCCCTCGGCATCGAACACCTGGATCGCGCCGAAGTTCCTCGCCGTGGTCGCATGGTCGAACAGGATCAGGTGCCGGATCGGCTTTGAGACCGTCGCGATCTCCGGCAGCAGCATGTTGCCGGCGACCGCCTTCAGAGACAAATCGTAGATCTCGATGTTGCGGGTGACGTCGGACTCGATGGTCGTTGCGAGGTTTTCCAGCGTCTGGCGGGCGAGCGCCTCCTCGCCGCGGCGCATGTCCAGCATGACGTTGACGCAAATGGCGGAAAAGCCGATCACCGTCACCACGGACGAGATGATCAGCAGCTTCGCCGAAAGCCGCCACGGCCGGCGGGCCATGACTTCGCGCCATCCAGACAACATCATTCGCTCCCGACATCAGTGAATGCGCCCGAAAGCTTGAGTAGTGTTTAAGCCGGGACGGCGCTGCCGTAATGAGTTAAAAATTGGTTTCCGCGGCTGACGTTTTTTGGCAAAGCGGGGCTTCGACCAGCGAAGAGGACAGCGGTGAACGATTACGACGCGTTGCGCGATTATCTGATGCGGCACAAGCAGGCGGAATTCGTGCTGACCTATGAGCAGATCGAGGAGATCATCGGCGCGGCCCTGCCGCGCGCCGCGAATCGTGCCTCATGGTGGGACAGCCTGCGCAGCCCCGACCTCAAGATGCCGCAGCGCGAAGCCTGCCTCGCCGCGGGCTTCGTGGCAATGCGAATGCCGGATGGCCAGAGCGTGCGGTTCACGAAGCGGAAGAGCGACCGACGGCAGTAGCGCCGTGCGCTTTCTTCTCTTCTCCCCTTGTGGGAGAAGGTGGCGCGAAGCGCCGGATGAGGGGTTGCATCCGCAATTGAGATAGCAGCGTTCGGGGAGAGATACCCCTCACCCCCGCTCGCTTTACGAGCGGACCCTCTCCCACAACAAGGGGAGAGGGAAAGAAGAGCTAGCTCGCCGCTTCCAGCCGCACTTCCGTGAGCAGCCGCATCGCGGCGTCGGCGTCCATGGGCTCGCCGAAGGCGAAGCCCTGCGCGTATTCGCAGCCCATCTGGTAGAGCTCGACCGCGTCGGAATCGGTCTCGGCGCCTTCGGCGACCACGTCCATGCCGAGGTCGTGCGCGAGCGCGATGATCGATTTCAGGATCACCGGCCGGGTGCCGCGATTGGTGGTGCGCACGAACGACTGGTCGATCTTGATGGTGTCGAACGGGAAGCGCTGGAGATAGGCCAGCGACGAATGGCCGGTGCCGAAATCGTCGAGTGACAGCCCGGTGCCGAGCTCGCGGATCCGCGTCAGCATCTGCGCCGCGTGCTCCGGATTCTCCATCACCATCGATTCCGTCAATTCCAGCTTGAGCGTGCCGCGGGCGACCGACGAGCGCGACAGCACGGTGCGGATGTCGTGGATGAGGTCGTGGCGCAGCAATTGCCGCGAGGAGACGTTGACGCTGGCGAAGATCGGCTCGCGCGAGCGCATCGCACGCTGCCAGATCGAGAGCTGCTTGGCGGTCTGGTCGAGCACGAACATGCCGAGGTCGATGATGAGACCGGTCTCTTCCGCGATGGCGATGAATTCCGACGGCGCCATGCGCCCGAGCTTCGGATGATCCCAGCGCACCAGCGCCTCGAAACCGGCGATCGAACGATCCTCCAGCCGCACGATCGGCTGGTACAGGATCGTGAGCTCCTGCCGCTCGATGGCGCGTCGCAGCTCGCTCTCCAGCGTCAGCCGGTCGGTTTTTCGCGCGCGCATCGCGGGCTTGTAGACGTCGATGCGGTCGCCGCCGATGCGCTTGGAATGATACATCGCAAGCTCGGCGTCCTTGATGATCTCGTCCGTGAGCTGCACTTGCGGATCGGACAAGGCGAGACCGATCGAGGCG
Source organism: Bradyrhizobium sp. 197 (assembly GCF_023073375.1). NCBI lineage: Bacteria > Pseudomonadati > Pseudomonadota > Alphaproteobacteria > Hyphomicrobiales > Nitrobacteraceae > Bradyrhizobium > Bradyrhizobium sp. 197. The sequence goes on from NZ_JADPJJ010000129.1 coordinate 107,560, forward strand.
GTGAGAAAAATCTCGCGTTCGTTGAAGGCGATCGGCGCGCGGATGGTCTTGCGGATGGTCTCGGCGAAAGCGGTGATGCGCGCGGGGTCTTGCTCCGATAGCAGGATCAGGCCGAACTGATCGCCGGCAAGCCGCGCCAGCGTGTCCTGCGGTTTCAGGATGCGGGTGAGGCGGCGGGCGAGCGTCAGCAGAATCGAGTCGCCGACCGCGATGCCGACGGAATCGTTGACCTGCTTGAAGCGGTCGAGATCGATCACCATCAGCGTCGGCCGCAGCGTCGGCATGGTCTTGGCGAAATGCGCGACCGCACCGAGCCGGTCCATGAACAGTTTGCGGTTGGGCAGGCCGGTGAGGTTGTCATGCACGGAATCGTGCAGCAGGCGCTCCTCGGCATTGCGCAGTTCGGTGACGTCGGTGAGGGTGCCGACGACGCGCGAGACCTCGCCGTCGGAGCCGACCACCGGGCGCGCCTTCAGCGCAAACCACATGAAGTGACCGTCCGGCGTGCGCAGACGGAAATCCTGCACCAGGCGGCCGCGGCGCTGATCCAGCACGCTGTCCAGCGCGGCGCGGAAGCGGTCCTGGTCGAGCGGGTGCAGCACTTCCAGCCAGGACGCGGCCGGGCCTTCCAGCGTGCCGCGTTTGAGACCGAGCAGGGCTTCGGTCTCCGGGCTGGTGAACACCTTGTCGGCGGAAACGTCCCAGTCCCAGATCAGATCGCCGGAGCCGGCCAGTGCCAGCGCGCGCCGCTCGATGTCGGAGACCACGCCGGTGGTGGCGCCGCCGCCCGCGAACGCGTGCTGCATCACCGTGAAGCCGATCAGCATCACGATCAGCACGAGGCCGCCGAGCAGCGCCGGACCGACGATGTCGTTGGTGACGGAGCCCGCGACCGTCATGCCGGCCGCGATCACCCAGATCACCAGCAGGAACCAGGTCGGGATCAACAGCACCGCGCGGTCGAAGCCGTGGGTCGAGAGATAGACGATCAGTGCGAAGCCCGCGAAGGCGATCAGCACCAGCGAGATGCGCGCGATGCCGGAGGCGACCGCAGGGTCGAACAGAGCGAGTGCAACCAGCGAGCCCAGGAACGCGAGCCAGCCCACCGTGATGTGCGAATAGCGCACGTGCCATCGACTGAGGTTGAGATAGGCGAACAGGAACACCAGCAGCGTTGCCGCCAAAATCGCCTCACCCGCCGCGCGCCAGATGCGCTCGGCGTTGTTCGACATGTCAAGCACCTTGCCCCAGAAGCCGAAATCGACGCCGATATAGACCAGCACCGCCCAGGCCAGCGCCGCGGCGGCCGGAAACATGATGCTGCCCTTGACCACGAACAGGATGGTCAGCACCAGCGCGAGCAAGCCGGAGATGCCGATCACGATGCCCTGGTACAGCGTGAAGGAGTTGACCTTGTCCTTGTAGGCTTCCGGCTCCCACAGATAGAGCTGCGGCAGCTTGTCGGTGCGCAGCTCCGCGACGAAGGTGACGACGGCGCCGGGATCGAGGGTGACGCGGAAGACGTCGGCGGTCGGGCTCTCCTGCCGCTCCGGCCGGTCGCCGGTCGAGGGCGTGATGGTTGCGATGCGCGACAGCCCGAGGTCGGGCCACAACAGCCCCGAGGAGACGATGCGGTAATGCGGGGCGACGATCAGGCGGTCGAGCTGGTCGTCGGTGTTGTTGGCGAGCGCGAACACCACCCAGTTCTGGCCGCCTTCGCGGGCGCGCACCTCGATGCGGCGGACGATGCCGTCGGTTCCGGGCGCGGTAGAGACCTGAATGCGGTCGGCGTCGCTGCGCTGATGCTCGAGCACGCCGGTGAGGTCGATCGCGGGCGCGTCACCGCGGACGCTGACAGCGTCCAGCGCGCGCGCCGGGAACGCGCAGACGAGAATCATGAGGCCCAGCGCTATGGGCGCGAGGCGCCTGATCAGACGCAAGGTCAGTTCTCCGCGTTCGACGCAAACTCTTCAGTGCAGGCTCTTCGGTGCACGGCGTTTTCCGAACGGAACAAGATGGTTCGGTGCGTCGCGATAGATGCCACGAAAGCAAGGAAAATCAAAGGGTTTCCGGCCCGCCTGTGGGTCGCTGGCCTAGACCTCCAACACAATTTTGCCAATATGTGCCGAGGTTTCCATCCGCCGGTGTGCATCGGATGCCTTTTCCAGCGGGAAAGTGCTGTCCATCAGCGGCTTGACCCGGCCTTCGCGCAAAAGCGGCATCACTTTCGCCTCGATAGCGGCCACCATCGCCGCCTTGTCCGCATTACTACGGGGGCGCAGCGTCGAGCCGGTATGGGTGAGGCGCTTGACCATCACTTTGGCGATGTTGACGGTGACCTTGGGCCCGTTGAGGGTCGCGATCTGCACGATGCGTCCGTCGACCGCGGCGGCATCATAATTGCGGTCGACATAGTCGCCGGCGACCATGTCGAGGATCAGATTGGCGCCGGTATTGTTCGTCTCCGCCTTGACCACGGCGACGAAGTCTTCGTCCTTGTAGTTGATGGCCCGATCCGCGCCGAGCTTGAGGCAGGCGTCGATCTTGTCCTGCGATCCCACGGTGACGATCACCTTCGAGCCGAACGCTTTCGCGAGTTGGATCGCCATGGTGCCGATGCCGGACGAGCCGCCATGGATCAGCAGCGTCTCCCCGGTCTTGAGGCCGCCGCGCTCGAACACATTGTGCCAGACCGTCATCAGGGTTTCCGGCAGCGCGCCGGCTTCCTTCATCGACAGCGACGCCGGCACGCTCATCGCCTGGGCGTCCTGGGCGATGCAGTACTGCGCATAACCGCCACCGGCGACCAGCGACATCACCTTGTCGCCGATCTTGTGCCGCTTGGCATTGCTGCCGACGGCGACCACTTCGCCCGCGATCTCGAGGCCGGGCAGGTCGCTCGCGCCGGGCGGCGGCGGATAGGCGCCGGAGCGCTGCGCGACGTCGGGCCGGTTGACGCCCGCGGCCTGCACCTTGACCAGGATCTCGTCGGGGCCAGGCTGCGGCAGCGCTCGCTGTTCCGGCACCAGCACTTCCGGTCCGCCGGGTTTGGAGATGGCGACCACCGTCATTTGCGCGGGCAGCTTGTCCATGATGTGTCCTTGAGCAAAGGTGCGGGATGGAAACGAGGCCATTGCTTAGCCAGCGCGGTCCACGCTGGCAACCTCGGCTTGGCTCGCCGTGTGAACGCAGGAGGAACAAGGATGGCGATGGAAGACGACGACCGTCCGCGCAAGAAGATCAGCCACGAGATCGGACAGGATCTCTCACTGTTGTCGGTCGAGGAACTGACCGAGCGCATCGCGCTGCTCAAGGGCGAGATCACAAGGCTTGAGGAAGCCGCCACCAAGAAGCGCGCCTCGCGCGATGCGGCGAATAGCGTTTTCAAGTCGTAGAGCCCGACGCTGGAGCGGGGTGGCCCCACACGATAGTCCTCATCCTGAGGAGACCGCGCAGCGGTGTTCTCGAAGGATGGCCGCGGGCGAGAGCGGGGCCTTCATGGTTCTCGCGGCGATGCGGAGCATCGTCCGCCACGCGCGCGATGCGCGCTCCTCACCATGAGGGAATAGTCTTTGTCCCTGCCGCTGAGCCTGGATTGTTCCGCAGCGCCCTCGGCCACTGACCGACATGGCTAATGAACTCTCAAAATAATTGCTCGTTTACTCCACATTAAGCTTTCGAGTTTATGACTGGAACTGTCCTTGTTTGGACACCGAGTGGCTCCTGTCCACTCTGTTTGACGCCTCCCTGTTATCAACTTTCAAGCCGCCGGTTTTCCGGCGGCTCTTTTTTTGCTTCGAAAGCGTTTCCGAGCGAAGTGGGTACCGGTTCGCGTGAAGAAAACGCGTCAAAAAAGAGACTGGTTTCGGTTGAATTCCGAGGAAAGACCCGCGGAAACCATATCCGCGCTTGCCGCTGGACTCGGCGTCCCGCCCGCGCAATGATTTATTCATCATAAGCCGGCGCCAAGCCGGGCAGTCAGACAGTTGCGTAAGGGGCGTTAACCATGGAACGTTTGCAAGCCGACGGCGCTCTCGTTCAACTCAGCGAGCGGTTCACCAATTCTGCGGCGTTCGGCGTCCTGTTCCGGGAGGGTATGGATCTGGTCGAGGAGACCGCCGCCTATCTCGACGGCGCCGGCCGCACCGAGGCCAAGGCGCTCGATCGCGCCGTCAGCCTCACCTACGCGACCGAGAGCATGCGCCTCACCACCCGCCTGATGCAGCTCGCCTCGTGGCTGCTGCTGCACCGCGCGGTCAAGGAAGGCGAGATGACGCTCGGCCAGGCCAGCCGCGAGAAGACGAAGGTCAAGCTCTCGGCCGCCGATCCCGGCCCCACCGATACCGTCGAGAAGCTGCCCTCGCAGCTCCAGGACCTGATCCATCGCTCGATGAGCCTCCAGACCCGCGTGCGCCGCCTGGACACCACCATCCACACCCCGCCGGTCGATCATCCCTCGATCGGCAACCCGCTGGTGCCGCATCTCAACGCGCTGAAAGCGGCGTTCGAGCGGTAAGATCCGGCTGGCAGCTACGCGACAGACCCCCACAAACAAAAACGCCCCCGGCTCTCCGGGGGCGTTTTTCATCTCCAGCCTCGAGGGCCGGATCAATCCTTCTTGAGGAAGCCCGAAAACTTCTTCTGGAAGCGCGAGACGCGGCCGCCGCGATCCATCAGCTGGGCGTTGCCGCCGGTCCAGGCCGGGTGCGACTTGGGGTCGATGTCCAGGTTCAGCGTGTCGCCTTCCTTGCCCCAGGTCGAGCGGGTCTGATACTCGGTTCCGTCGGTCATCACGACCTTAATCGTATGATAATCCGGATGAATTTCGGCTTTCATGGCAATTCCTAGGGCGCCCCGGCGCCTCGCTTGAGTGGCTATCGAATGACGGATTTGGCCGGGTCTATACCCCACGAGCCCCTGTAAAACAAGCCACCGGACGGCTTTGGGAGCGCTTTCGCGGTGCCTGAAGGACCGGCGGTCCTCCTAAGGGACATCCCGGATTTGCCACTCCCGCTCGCCAGGCCTATTTGGAGCGGACTCCTCTCTTTTTGGTCAGATCTCATGAGCGCAGTAGAACGGCTTGAAACCGGGCCCGCAGAAGCCCCGTCGATCGAAGCCGAATTGATGGAGGCGCCGGCGAAGAGCCGCGCGAAGCTGCGGCCGCTGCTGGCGCTCGCGCCCTATGTGGCCCGCTACCGCGGCCGGGCGGCGCTCGCTTTCGTCGCGCTGACGGTTGCGGCGTTGACCACGCTGCTGGTGCCGGTGGCCGTGCGCCGGATGATCGATTTCGGCCTGACGCCCGAGGGCATCGCGCTGATCAACAGCTACTTCTCGGTGATGATCGCGGTGGTCGCCGTGCTCGCGCTCGCAAGCGCCGCGCGCTACTACCTCGTGATGACGATCGGCGAGCGCATCGTCACCGATCTCAGGCGCGACGTCTTCGCCCATCTCTTGTCGCTCTCGCCGGCCTTCTTCGATTCCGCGCGCAGCGGCGAACTGGTGTCGCGTCTCACGGCGGATACCACCCAGATCAAATCCGCCGTCGGTGCTTCCGTCTCGATCGCGCTGCGCAATCTGATGATGTTCTTCGGCGCCGCCGCGATGATGGTGTTCACCAGCCCGCGGCTATCGGGCTTCGTGCTGCTTGCCATTCCCCTGATCGTGTTGCCGCTGGTCGCCTTCGGGCGCTGGGTGCGGCGTCTGTCGCGCAACGCGCAGGACACGCTGGCCGAGGCCTCTGCCTATGCGGGCGAGCTGATCGGTGCGATCCGTACCGTGCAGGCCTATACCAGTGAAGGGTTGGCTGCGAAGCGCTTCGGCGGCGAGGTCGAGCAGGCCTATGAAGCCGCGCGCACTTCGACCCAGGCCCGCGCCGTGCTGACCGCCATCATCATCTTCATCGTGTTCGCAAGCGTGGTCGCGATCCTCTGGATCGGCTCGCACGACGTGCTGACCGGCGCCATCTCGCCGGGCCGGCTCGGCCAGTTCGTGCTCTATGCGGCCTTCGCAGCGGCGGGCCTCGGCCAGCTCAGCGAGGTCTGGGGCGAGGTTTCGGCAGCGTCCGGCGCTGCCGAGCGGCTGTTCGAGATCCTGCATGTGCAGCCTGACATCAAGGCGCCCGCGGCGCCGCGCGCGCTGCCGGTGCCGGCACGCGGCGAAGTCGGTTTCGACCAGGTCAGCTTCGCCTATCCGGCGCGGCGCGACGTCAATGTGCTCGATGCCGTGTCGTTCACCGTGCGCCCCGGCGAGAAGGTCGCGATCGTCGGTCCCTCCGGTGCCGGCAAGAGCACGATCTTTCATCTGCTGCTGCGCTTCTACGATCCGCGGAGCGGCGCGATCTCGCTCGACGGCGTGCCGGTCAAATCCGCCGATCCGCGCGATTTCCGCTCCCGTATCGCGCTGGTGCCGCAGGAATCGAACGTGTTCGCGACCAGCGCCCGCGACAACATCCGCTTCGGCCGGCCCGATGCGACCGACGCCGAGGTCGAGCGCGCCGCCGAGCTCGCGCACGCCGCCGAGTTCATCCGCCGCCTGCCCGAAGGTTTCGAGACCCCACTCGGCGAGCGCGGCGTGACGCTATCAGGCGGCCAGCGTCAGCGCATCGCGATCGCCCGCGCAATCCTGCGCGATGCGCCGCTCCTGCTGCTCGACGAAGCCACCTCCGCGCTCGATGCCGAAAGCGAGACGCTGGTGCAGACCGCGCTGGAAGAGCTGATGCGCCACCGCACCACGCTCGTCATCGCGCATCGCCTCGCCACAGTGCTGTCCTGCGACCGCATCCTGGTGATGGACCAAGGCAAGATCGTCGAGCAGGGCACGCATGCCGAACTCGTGGCGGCGAACGGGCTTTATGCAAGGCTGGCGAGGTTGCAGTTCGAGGGTGCGTGAGGCCGCCGGACTATTGGCCTATCCACACGGTGTCATCACCCACGAAAGCGGGTGATCCAGTACTCCGAGACCGTAGTGATGGGTCGGTAAGCCGCGGCGCCGGCGTGCGACCTCGATCTTGGCGACGATGAACCGGCCACCGTTCGAGGGCGCCTCGTCGAAGAACGCCTTGTTGGCGGCGGCGCGCTCGACCAGACGGCCGGCGTCCTTCGCGAAGTCGACCGCCCGCTGGCGTGCGAGGTAGTTCTCTTTGACGCGCTGAGCTCCGGCAAAGGGGAGCATCTTGCCTTCGGCGAGCTGCTGCTCGAAGTCGCCGTCCGCCGCGTCGGGCGTCGGCGTTGCATCCGGGCGGCCAGGCGTTGCATTGGCGGATGCAACATTGCCAGGCTTCGCGGGCGCCTTCCCGCCCTTCGTCTTGGACGGCCGGCGGCGCGACTGGCTGAGATTGACGTTGTTTTTCCGGTCCTCAAGGACTTGAGACAGCACGACTTTTCCGTCGTGGGACCGAACCGCGCCGCTCTCGACCTAGCAGCTCAGCGTGGACTTGTTGACCCCGATCTTCCGGGCCGCCTCGCTGATCGGAATCAGCTGCAAAGGCGTTGCATCAGGCGACCGTTGCATCAAATTCGCCCCCCACAGCTAGCGACTTTTTGGGGCCGGGCCACCGGTTTTGCATTCCGGGTGGGGAGGACCCGCGCTCACCTCCGCCACTCGATCCTTTGCACGTCATCGTTTCGTACGAAATTCAATGCGTCGCCCTCCGGCAGATAAATGAGAACGCCTCGATCACCCGCCATCAACAAAAATCCCTTGATGGACGCAGCGGACTTAAGAAAAACTTCCTGTCGAAAGTCACTGAGAGATCCGTCCTTCATTGCGTTTATCGTTCGCCGCGACTGATCCACCGAAGCCGCCATCGCAAAAACAATCGCCGTTCCTGCGAGCAACGAAAGTATCGAACTGCTCGCGACCGGTCGCTTAAACACAAACTGGTTGGCCAACACGATCGTGACCAGGGCGGCGATAGGAATGATGGAGAAGGAGACCGTGCTGATGTGTTTGACAATGTAATAGATCATCGCGCAAAGCGCCGCGATCAACGCAACGAGCGAGACGACAGCAATCGTACTCCAGACTCCGATGTGCCCGCCGACCTTTTCTTTCGTGAAATCAACAGATGTTCTTGCCGCCACACGGACCTTCGGAAGAACTATCACAATACCTACGAAGTAGACCGTGAAAGCCAACGCAATAGGCAGTGCGTTCATGGCGGCTAGCATGTGCTCGGAAAACGTGAATAAAAGAAAGCCGCCAAATGGTAGAAACCGACCGACTTCCCAGGCAATGGCCAGTGAACTGGCCATAAGTGGCACCAAAACTACAGCGTCCTTCAGCGGCACCTTCTCAGCATCCGTCATAATAACCACTTCCTAGAGGCGGAAGAATGACCGCTTACAACCGCAACAACATCTCAGCCTGATAGCTCCGGAGTGTTAGCCAGAATTGCGATCTCTTCCGGGCTTTCTACCACTGTCATCGTCTGCTGATTGATGAATTCGATCATTGTAATGTGGCCGTATTGGCCACCGTCGGTTCTTCGCATTTTGAGTATGTGACTGAGGTTGACCCAGACGACCGGTCCTTCCGGTGTTGTAAGCTGCTGCAGCACGGCTTTCCTTTCTCGGTGAACCTTCGTGGCGGCCGAAGGACGCCATCGCGCTAATCGACTCAATTTCCGCGGTACGCCTCGAAACGGCCAGGCTGGGCAACTCCTCTTATATGATTGCGGGGAGTTGTTCACTCCCTTACTAGTTGTTTCCCCACATTCTGGAGTCCGATAAGAGCCCTTAACGGACTCCAGCACTTCCTCGAGAATGCCAGATTAAGCGGCGAGCCCGGATGACAGACCGTCCCCATCTAACTAAGGAAGAACTTGAACTGCTAGCAACGCCGAGCAGCGAGCTCGCGACAAAGCACTTCGTGTTCTCTTTCGACCGCCCGAAGTTCGAGGGCCGCATATCTACCGGAGAGCGTTGGCAGCAACTTCTGCAAGCTCATCTATATTACGACCACGTCGTGACTCAGATATTGCTAGACGCGCTTCCGAACCCCGAGGCCGTTAATCTTCGTCGAATGGGTTTCGCGCAGAAGCTTCAACTCATTTCAGCGATGGCTCTATTGCCTGAAGAGTTGATCGCTCCGATAGAAAGCATCAATGGGCTACGAAATAAGATCGCGCACGCTCTTGACTTCGAAATCCAGGACTCCGCCCTGACCGACTTGGCCAATTGCACTCCGAAGAAGCTACGGGGAATTGCGGAAACCGAGGATGGTCGGCCGGCCGGTCCGCTGTTGTTTCACGAACTGCTGCGCATCGTGCTGCTTCAGTGTGAAGTGTACCGACAGCGGAGCCAGCTCAACCGCGCGGAAGAGAGAAAAAGCATGCTTCGGCTCAGGGCGGTATTAGACCGGGCAAACATCCCGATGGCTGACTGACAAATCGTGGAGTCCGATAACAGCCCTTAGCGGACTCCAGCTAATTGTGGGATCACGCTCCGGCCGCCCGCTCAACTGCGGCGAGGCCCGGCATAGCCCGGACGGGGGGACGACAGCTGAACTTGCGGCACGAGCTTCTAGCCACACCAGCCTCAGTGCCCCATCATGGCAAAATGCTCCTGTTTTGCTCGACGAGTCAAACCGCTTCGCTGCCTGCGTAAGCCGTTGATTTTGCTGTCATCGGCTACTGTGCATGGGGTTGTTTTCGCCATTTTAGTTTGGGAGACCGTGTTCGCTGCTGTCACGGGCATTTCGGCGAGAGCGCCGGCACGTTTGGCCACGGCCAGTTCTTCCAGCTCCCGTCCTCTCCGACGCAGGCCGATGGCGCAGGGCCGTTCGTCGGAGCACTCGTCGTCTTGACCGGCGTGGTGAAGCGCTGGTCGACATAGGTCGTCGAGACATATCCGGCGACGATGACGCCCAGCAGGACCGAAGACCCCTTGGCCAGATCGCTCAGTTTCATCGGTCATCTCCATCCGCCTGCAATCGGCACAACGAATAGCTGGCGTCTTGGGATCCCGACGTGACGGGCGTCACGCCCGCCATGCCATCTTCAGCACCGGCCGGCCCGAGGTCGGGTTCACCTCGTCGCCGGCATGGGCAAAGCCGTTGCGTTCGTAGAAGCGGATGGCGCGGGTGTTGTCCTTGTTGACGAGCAGCGTCACGCCCGTCGGCGACAGGCGCTTGGCCTCATCCACCAGCAGCCTTGCGGCGTCCGAGCCCCAGTGACCGGGATCGACCACGAGCTGGTCAAGATAGCCGTCGCCGTCGATGGTGACGAAGCCGGTCAGCGCGCCATCCTGCTCCGCCACCACGATCGAGGCTTTCGGCACCAGATCCGTGCGCCAGCGCTCGCGCCACCATTCCAGGCGGGCGGCGAAGTCGATCTGCGGATAGGCCTGCTGCCAGGTGCGATGCCAGAGCTCGATCGAGGCTGCCTCGTCCTCGGGACGGTAAGGGCGGAGGTGGACGGCGCTCACTACCGCTCCGTCAGCTTCAGCTCGATGCGGCGGTTGCGCTTATAGGCTTCTTCCGTGTTGGCGGTGTCGAGCGGCTGGAATTCGCCGAAGCCGGCGGCGACCAGGCGCTGGGCGGGCACGCCGAGCGAGATCAGATACTGCACCACCGAGATGGAGCGGCCGGCCGAGAGGTCCCAGTTCGACTTGAAGTTCGGCCCGTTGACCGGACGCACGTCGGTATGGCCGTCGACGCGCAGCACCCAGGGGATCTCGTTCGGGATCTTCTTGTCGAGGTCGATCAGCGCGGTCGCCAGGGTGTCGAGCTCGGCGCGGCCTTCAGGCAACAGCACCGCCTGTCCGGTGTCGAAGAACACTTCGGACTGGAACACGAAGCGGTCGCCGACGATGCGGATGTCGGGGCGGTTGCCGAGGATGGCGCGCAAGCGGCCGAAGAATTCCGAGCGGTAGCGCGACAATTCCTGCACGCGCTGCGCCAGGGCAACATTCAGGCGAGACCCCAGATCGGCAATTCGATTTTGCGATTCCTTGTCACGCTTCTCGGAGACGTCGAGCGCTTCTTCCAGCGCCGCCAATTGCCGCCGTAGCGCGCTGATCTGCTGGTTCAGCACCTCGATCTGCGCCAGCGCCCGCGCCGAAACCGCCTTCTCCGAGTCCAACGCCTTGCCGAGTTCGGAGGACTTGCCTTGCGCGTCGTTGCCGGCGGCGGCTAAGCCCTCATAGAGGCCCTTGATGCGGTCGCGCTCGGACTCGGCCGAAGCAAGGCCGGCTTTCAGTGACGAGACCTGGTCGTCGAGCGTGAGCTTGCCGAGCTTTTCCAGCGACAGCAGCTCGTTGAGCTGCGCGATCTTGGCGTTGAGCAGCTCCAGCGCCTTGTCCTTGCCGGTGACCTCCTGCGACAGGAAGAATTGCACGACCAGGAACACCGACAGCAGGAACACGATCGACAGCACCAGCGTCGACAGCGCGTCGACGAAGCCGGGCCAATAGTTGAAAGAGGTGTCGCCGCGACGGCCGCGCGCCAGAGCCATGTTGCTAGCCCTTCTCGGGTTGACGCGCGATGCGCTCCAGCAGGCGCCGGATCTCGCGGTTCTGCTCGCCCTGGCCGTCGGCCCATTCGCGGATCATCTGCTGCTCGGTCCGCATGTGCGAGACCAGCGCCTGGATGGCTTCGGCAAGGCCTGCCATTGACGCGGTGGTGCTGCGGCTGGCCGTGCCCTCCTCGAGCACGATGCGCAGCCGCTCGACCGCGGCCTGAAGTTCGCCGCTGGCAACACCGCCGCCGCCGGAGGCCGCCGCGACCTCACCGCTTCCGTACTCGCGCACGGTGGTGGCGAGCCAGTCTTCGAGGTCGGTGTAGAAGCGGTTCTGCGCCTGGCTCGATTGCAGGTCGAGAAAGCCGAGGATCAGCGAGCCGGCGAGGCCGAACAGCGAGCTCGAGAACGAGATGCCCATGCCGCCGAGCGGCGCGGCGAGACCCTCCTTCAGCGTGTCGAACAGGGCGCCGGAATCGCCACCGACCTTGAGCCCGTCGATCACCTTGCCGACTGAGCCGACCGTCTCGATCAGGCCCCAGAAGGTGCCGAGCAGGCCGAGGAATACGAGAAGGCCGGTCATGTAGCGGGAGATGTCGCGGGCCTCGTCGAGGCGGGTCGCGATCGAATCGAGCAAGTGCCGCATGGTGGTCTGGGTGATCGACATCCGCCCGGAGCGCTCGCCGCCGAGGATCATCGCCATCGGCGCCAGCAGCTTGGGGTGGCGGGCGGGCGCCAGGCCGGGATCGGCGATGCGGAAATTGTTGACCCAGGAGACTTCAGGATAGAGCCGGATCACCTGGCGGAAGGCCAGGATGATGCCGATGAACATCACGCCGCCGATCAGCGCATTGAGGCCGGGATTGGCGAAGAAGGCCTGGATGATCTGCTTGTAGAGCACCACGCCGACCAGGGTGCAGAGCACCAGGAAGACCAGCATCCGCACCAGGAAAACGCTGGGCGAGGAGAGCTTGGTGTATTCGATGTCGATGGGGGAGCGAGGCGAGGCGCCTGACGGCATGGTCGGTATCATCCGTTACGAAACTTGCTTGCGGGCGCACTATGGCACAGCGCCAGCCCAAAAAAAGCGCCGGATGCGGCGATTTCGGGGAGGGTTGTGGAACCCAATGCCGAAACGGGGCTTTGATACCCGCGCATCTTGCAGAACTTCGGTATTCCACAGGCTTAGCTCGGATTTTTGGCCCCCTGCCGCCCAGAGACGGAGTGATCGCATGAGCGTCGTTTCCGCGATCATCGGGACTGCCGAACGGGTGCCGCTGCCCGATGTCGTGATCCGCGCGGCGATCCAGCGCCTGTGTTCGCGCACGGCGACGCGCCTGTCCGCGCTGGACGCGGCCGACGATGCCGCCTTCGCAGGAAGGATGATGCTGCGGCCGATCGCCGAGGACGCGGATGCCGGGCATGACGAGATGCCCGCTTCGTTCCTTGCGAAGGTGCTCGGTCCCAACCGCAAATACTCGTCCTGCTTCTACAAGACCGGCGCGACCACCTTGCGGGAGGCCGAGGAGGAGGCGCTGCGCCAGACCGTCGAGCATGCCGCTCTCGCCGACGGTCAGACCATCCTCGAACTCGGCTGCGGCGGGGGTTCGCTGTCGTTGTGGATGGCGCGTCAGTTTCCGCACGCGAAGGTGACGGCGGTGTCGAGCACGCAGGCGCAGCGCGCCTATGTCGAGGAAGAGGCGCGCCTGCGCGGTCTCCTCAACCTGTGCGTGGTCACTGCGGACATGAACGTGTTCGCGCCCGACGGGCAATTCGACCGCATCGTCTCGGTCGAGACCTTCGAGCACGTGATGAACTGGCGCAAGCTGATGACGCGCCTGCGCGCGTGGCTCGCGCCGGAGGGGCGGTTCTTCATGCACATCGTTGCCCATCGCTCCGGCTCACACCTGTTCGACCGGGCCAATCGCGAAGACTGGATTGCGCAGCATGTCTTCACGGGCGGGCTGATGCCGAGCCACCACCTCGTCAGGCAATTCGGCGACATCTTCACGATCGAGAAGGAATGGTGCTGGAGCGGCACGCATTATCAGCGCACCGCCAGCGACTGGCTCGCCAATTTCGACGCGCATCGCGGTTCCATCGAGACGGCCTTGCGCAACATCCATGGCGAGGAGACCGGCCTGTGGCTGCGACGCTGGCGCTGGCTCTTCCTCGCGACGTCGGGCCTGTTCGGCCACGCCGATGGAACCGAGTGGGGTGTCAGCCACTACCGGATGAAGGCCGCCGGGTAATTGCGATCTTCTGTCGCAGCACGCCGCGATGGAACCCGATTCACAATCGGGTGAGGCGTGAAAACCGCCATGACCTCAGCATGATAGGCCGTGTGACATTGAGCCGCCGCAACGTGCGTTGCGTCGCAGCAAGTCCCCTTTATGTTGACGACATCGGCCGCGCGGAATCACCCAGAACAGGCCCCGCGGAGCGTGATCGGTTTCAACAATATCGGGGCACCCCACTTCATGTCAGGACTTCGCGCGCGATCGGCATGCGTTGCAATGATGCTCGCGGCCTTTACGCCGCTGTTGGCAGGCTGCGACGAATCCAGCTCTGCCATTTCAGCCGCCCAGCCCAACGACCCCGACGTCAGCATTGTCATCGTCAAGCCGCAGCCGCGCGCCGTGGTGCGCGAACTGCCGGGCCGCATTGCGCCGACGCGCGTGTCCGACGTCCGGCCGCGCGTCTCCGGCATCGTGGTCGAGCGCCTGTTCCGACAGGGCAGCGAGGTGAAGGCGGGCGATGCACTGTACCGCATCGATCCGCGTCCGTTCGAGGTCGAAGTGATGGCCAACGACGCCGCGCTCGCCAAGGCCGAGGCTGCGTTGATGCAGACCCAGCAGCAGGCGCGCCGCATCGCCACGCTCACCGCCCAGCGCGCCGCGCCCGAAGCCGAGAACGAGAAGGCGATCGCGGCCGAGCGCCAGGCCCATGCCGAGGTCGAGGGCCGCAAGGCCGACCTCGCGCGCGCAAAGCTCAATCTCGACTATGCCACCGTGCGCGCGCCGATCGACGGCGTCGTCGGTGCTGCCCTGGTCAGCGAGGGCGCGCTCGCGGTCCAGAACGAGACCAACCTTGCCACGATCCAGCAGCTCGATCCGATCTATGCCGACTTCACCCAGTCGGTGAACGAGCTCAACCAGCTCCGCCGCGCCTTCGAGAGCGGCGACCTTGAGCGCATCGCGCCTGATGCCGCCAAGGTGCATCTCGTGCTCGACGACAACACCCTCTACTCGCTCGACGGCAAGTTGCTGTTCTCGGACGCCAAGGTTGATGCCAACACCGGTCAGGTGACCTTGCGCGGTGAGTTCCGCAATCCCAAGCGCGAGCTGCTGCCGGGCATGTATGTCCGGGTCCGCATCGACCAGGGCCTCGATAGCGACGCGATCGCGGTGCCGCAACAGGCGATCCAGCGCAACGGCGGCGGCGGCAGCGAGGTGTTCGTCGTCAAGGACGACAACCACATCGCGGTGCAGCCGGTGCGTACCGGCTCGGCACAGGACGGAATCTGGTTCGTTACCGACGGCCTGAAGGCGGGCGACAAGGTCGTGGTCGAAGGTTTCCAGAAATTCGCCGCCGGCGACAGGGTCAAGCCGCAATCCTGGTCGGAAGCGGATGCAACCGCGGACAATCGGCACGCCCAGAAGCTCACGCGGTAACAGGCCATGGCGAGTTTCTTCATCGACAGGCCGATCTTCGCCTGGGTGGTCGCGCTGTTCATCTGTCTGGTCGGCGCAATTTCGATTCCGCTGTTGCCGATCGCGCAGTATCCGATCATCGCCCCGCCCTCGATCTCGATCTCGACCAGCTATCCCGGCGCCTCGCCCGAAAACCTCTACAACAGCGTCACGCGGCTGATCGAGGAGGAGCTCAACGGCGCTTCCGGCATCCTCAATTTCGAATCCACCAGCGACTCGCTCGGCCAGGTCGAGATCATCGCCAATTTCCAGCCGGGCACCGACACCAGCGCCGCCTCGGTCGAGGTGCAGAACCGCATCAAGCGCGTCGAGGCGCGGCTGCCGCGCGCGGTGATGCAGCAAGGCATCCTGATCGAGGAAGCATCCAGCGCGGTGCTCCAGATCATCACGCTGAACTCGACCGACGGCAGCCTCGACGAGGTGGGCCTGGGCGACTTCATGATCCGCAACGTGCTCGGCGAGATCCGCCGCATCCCCGGCGTCGGCCGCGCCACGCTTTACTCGACCGAGCGTTCTTTGCGCGTCTGGGTCGATCCGGCAAAGCTGGTCGGCTATGGGCTGACCGCGGACGACGTCAACAAGGCGATCACCGCGCAGAACGCGCAGGTGGCATCGGGCAGCATCGGCGCCGAGCCGTCGACGTCGAGCCAGCGCACCTCCGCGCTGGTGCTGGTCAAGGGCCAGCTCTCGTCACCGGACGAATTCGGCTCCATCATCCTGCGCGCCAATGCCGATGGCTCGACCGTGCGTCTGCGCGACGTCGCGCGCATCGAGGTCGGCGGTCTCAGCTATCAGTTCAACACGCGTCTCGACGGCAAGCCGACCGCCGGTCTCTCGGTGCTGATGTCGCCGACCGGCAATGCGCTGGCGACTGCGAGCGCCGTCGAAGAGAAGATGAAGGAGCTGTCGCGCTTCTTCCCGGCCAATATCTCCTACGAGATTCCCTACAACATCACGCCGGTGGTCGAGGCCTCGATCAAGAAGGTGCTGACAACGCTGGTCGAAGCCATCGTGCTGGTGTTCGTGGTGATGTTCGTGTTCCTGCAGAACATCCGCTACACCATCATTCCGACCATCGTGGTGCCGGTGGCGTTGCTGGGCGCCTGTACCACGCTGCTGCTCGCCGGCTACTCCATCAACATGCTCTCGATGTTCGGCATGGTGCTCGCGGTCGGAATCCTCGTCGACGACGCCATCGTCGTGGTCGAGAACGTCGAGCGCATCATGGCCGAGGAAGGGTTGCCGCCGAAGGAGGCGACGCGGAAAGCGATGTCGCAGATCACCGGCGCCATCATCGGCATCACGCTGGTGCTGATGGCGGTGTTCGTGCCGATGGCGTTTTTCCCGGGCTCGGTCGGCATCATCTACCGCCAGTTCTCGGTGACCATGGTCGCCGCGATCGGCTTCTCCGCCTTCCTGGCGCTGTCGCTGACGCCGGCGCTGTGCGCGACCTTGCTCAAGCCCGTCGCGGCCGGCCACGGTCATGCCAAGAAGGGCGTGTTCGGCTGGTTCAACCGCATGCTCGACGGCAGCAAGGAGGGCTATTCGCGCACTGTCGGCTTCTCGCTGAAGCGCACCGGCCGCTTGATGCTGGTTTACGTCGCGCTGCTCGCCGGCCTGTCATGGGCCTTCGTCAACCTGCCCGGCGGCTTCCTGCCCGTCGACGACCAGGGCTTCGTCACCACCGACGTGCAGACACCGTCGGATTCGTCCTATGCCCGCACCGAGGCGGTGATCGAGAAGGTCGAGAAATATCTGGCGGAGCGGCCGGGCGTCGACAACGTCACCTTCCTCACCGGCTTCAGCTTCTCCGGCCAGGGCATGAACACCGCGCAGGCCTTCATTACCCTGAAGGACTGGTCGGAGCGCGGGCCGAAGGATTCGGCAGCGGCGATCGTCGCGGACATCAACCGCGATCTGTCGTCGTCAATCCGCGACGCAAAGATCGCCGCGCTGCAGCCACCGCCGATCGACAATCTCGGCAATTCCTCGGGCTTCTCGTTCCGCCTTCAGGACCGTGGCCAGAAGGGCTATCCGGCCCTGATGCGTGCCGCCGACCAGTTGATCGCGGAGGCCAACGCGAGTTCTGTGCTGCAGAAGGTCTATGTCGAGG
Organism: Bradyrhizobium sp. 197; assembly: GCF_023073375.1. Lineage (NCBI taxonomy): Bacteria > Pseudomonadati > Pseudomonadota > Alphaproteobacteria > Hyphomicrobiales > Nitrobacteraceae > Bradyrhizobium > Bradyrhizobium sp. 197. The sequence goes on from NZ_JADPJJ010000129.1 coordinate 124,841, forward strand.
GCCTGCCCGAGGCCGGCGTGGTCAATCTCGTGGTCGACCGCGAAAAGGCCGGCGCCTTCGGCGTCACCTTCGAGGACATCAACAACACGATCTCGACCAATCTCGGCTCGAACTACATCAACGACTTCCCGAACCGCGGCCGCATGCAGCGCGTCGTGGTGCAGGCCGATGCCCGCGACCGCATGCGGACCGAGGACATCCTCAACTACAATGTCAAGAACAGCCGCGGCCAGCTCGTGCCGTTCTCGTCCTTTACCACCGTGGAATGGGCACGCGGACCAACCCAGATCGCCGGCTTCAATTATTATCCGGCGGTGCGCATCTCGGGCGAGGCCAAGCCCGGCTTCACCTCGGGCGACGCCATCGCCGAGATGGAGCGGCTTTCCGGCAAGCTGCCGCGCGGCTTCGGCTATGAATGGACCGGACAATCGCTGCAGGAAAAGCTGTCCGGCTCGCAGGCGCCGTTCCTGCTGGCGCTGTCGGTGTTCGTGGTGTTCCTGTGCCTGGCCGCGCTGTACGAGAGCTGGACCATTCCGCTCGCGGTGCTGCTCACCGTGCCGCTCGGTATCGTCGGCGCCGTGATCGCGGCGATGCTGCGCGGCCTGCCGAACGACGTCTATTTCACCGTCGGCCTGATCACCATCATCGGACTAGCGGCAAAGGACGCGATCCTCATCATCGAATTCGCCAAGGATCTGCGGAAGGAAGGCAAGCCGCTGGTGGACGCCACCATCGAGGCCTGCCGCCTGCGCTTCCGCCCGATCCTGATGACCGGCCTCGCTTTCATCTGCGGCGTGCTGCCGATGGCCATCGCCCACGGCGCCGGCGGCGCCAGCCAGCAATCGCTCGGCTCCATCGTGATGGGCGGCATGATTGCGGTGGTGATCTTGGCCCTGCTGATGGTGCCGGTGTTCTTCGTCTCCGTGCAGCGCGTGCTGGGCGGGGATCGGGAGAAGGTGGCGGAGGAGGCCGAGATGTATGGGCCGCCCGCGCCGGCAAGGGCCGGCCACTGAACGCCAGATCGGTTTGCCTTCGGCTTGCTTTCTTGGGAGCATCAATCCAGACTGCATCCCTGGATTGAAAAAACCGTCATTCGCGCTGCACCGCGAATGCACGGTAGCCTGCCGATTGAGAGCATGCGATGCGTCCGATTGAAATTGCGATCTCGAACTATCGCTCCATTCGGCGGCTCTCCGTACCCATCCATCCCCTGTCGGTGTTTGTCGGCGAAAATGGAGTGGGCAAATCCAATCTCTACAAGTCCTTGTCGCTGTTGCGCGACGCGGCGACCGGTCAAATCACCCGCACGATCGCCGATGAAGGCGGATTGAATTCGGTCTGCTGGTCCGGCATTCGCAAGCGAGGCGAAGACGGGCGGCTGCGCCTCTCGGCCACATTCGACAGCATGAGGTATTCCATCGAGCTGGGGTTTCCAAGCCCGGCTCAGGCCGCGTTTTCCGGCGAGCCGATGATCAAGGCCGAAGGTATCGAGGCGACGCACGGCAAACGGACGGTCAAGCTGATGGAGCGGATTAATTCGCTCATCAGCGTCCGCGGCGAGAGCGGCGCCTGGAACGCTCACAAGGATGCGGTGCTGCCGTCAGAGACCGCGCTTGCGGCTTTTTCCAATGGCAAGCAATGCCCGGAAATCGACCTGATCAGAAATGCGATGCTGGGCTGGCGATTCTATCATGACTTTCGCACTGATCCGGCGTCACCGATACGAAAGCCTTGTCTGGCGATCGCAACGCCCTCACTCAGCGCCGATGGAACCGATTTGGCTGCCGCCCTCGCGACCCTTTATGTCATTCGGGAAGACGCCAACGACCTGCAGGACGCAATCCAGGATGCATTCCCGGGCGCCGAACTCCGCGCATGGGAGGAAAACGGCTTCTGTCAATTTGATCTGCAATTGGCGGATATGCCGCGGCCGTTCAGGGCTCATGAACTATCCGATGGCACGCTGAAATATATCTGCCTGCTCGCGGTGTTCATGGGTTACCGGCTGCCGCCGTTCATCGCGCTGAACGAACCCGAGACAAGCCTGCATCCGTCGCTGCTGGCACCGCTGGCCCGGCTGATCGCCAAGGCATCACGCCGCGCCGACATCTGGATTGTCACCCATTCGGAACAGCTGATGGAGGCGTTGCGAAGCGAGAGTTCGGTCCCACTTCGCCGGGTGATCAAGTCGAAAGGCGCCACGGCCATCGAGGGCCTGACCATCGGCGGTGAGTACCGCGACGAATCCGACGAGGATGACGCTTAGTTGGTTCAGATGAAGCCGCAGAGCTGCCACCCAGCGGCTTGGGAAGGAGCAGGCGATCCATGAGAATGGTGGCCGCCATAGCAATCGCTTATATACTTACGGGCGCTCTTTACATTTGGCGCGATTTCCGAAGGCCGGTCGATGAGCAGCCCAGCTATGTCAAGTGGGGCGGCATAAGGACCAAGCTGTTTATCGTGCTCTATTGGCTCCCCGGAACGTTGTCTGCGGCCTGCCGGGGCGGTGTCTTGCGAGACTTAGCCGTTCCATGGGCAATCTTTGCTGCTCTCATCGTCGCCGGGCTTTACTTCTCAAGTCGATAGCTTGCCGCAGGCGGAGCATCCAGTACGCCGCGGCCGTTCCATATCCAACTGAACTCTCTGGAATACTGGATCGTCCGCCTTCGCGGACGATGACAGAGGTGTGTAAGGCGCGACCTCGGCCTACGCCTACTTCCTCAACACCTTCACCAATTCCCCGTGCACGAACTCATTCCCGCACACGACATTGCCCGTCACCAGGGCATCGCCGGGCGTGTCGATGTCGGTGACCGTTCCGCCGGCCTCGCGCACCATGATCATACCCGCCGCGATGTCCCAGGATTGCAAATTGCGCTCCCAGTAGCCGTCGAGACGACCGGCGGCGACGAAGGCGAGATCGAGGGAGGCGGCGCCGAAGCGGCGGAGGCCGGCGACGCGGTCCTGGATCGCGCTCATCTCGCGGCGGAATTCCTCGTGGTCGCCGCGGCCGATATGGGGCAAGCCGCAGGCCACCACGCATTCGTTGAGCTGGCGCCGGCCGGCAACGCGCAGGCGCTGGTCGTTGAGGAAGGCGCCCTTGCCGCGCTCGGCGATATAGAGCTCGTCATTGGCGGGGTTGTAGATCACGCCTGCGATGATCGTGCCCTCGCGCGAAAGCCCGATCGAGATCGCGAATTGCGGGATGCCGTGCAGGAAGTTGGTGGTGCCGTCGAGCGGATCGACGATCCAGGTGTGGCTCTTGTCGGAGCCCTCGCGCGTTCCCCCTTCCTCGCCGATGAAGCCGTAGCCGGGGCGGGCCTTGGCGAGGTCCTGGTAGACGATTTCCTCAGCGCGCTTGTCCGCGAGCGAGACGTAATTCGCCGGTCCCTTCAGCGAGACCTGGAGATGCTCGATCTCGCCGAGATCGCGCTTGAGGCTGCGGCCGGCGCGGCGCGCGGCCTTGACCATGACGTTGATAGTTGCGGAATACAGCATGAGCTCTGGTCTTGAACGGGGGAAATGGCGCGAAATCGCGCCTGTTTGAGAGATTGGGTGCCCTGCGAGGGGCCCAACGTCAAGTCATTGCGTCAAGTCATTTGGTCCCGAGCCATTTCCTGGCGGCGGCCTCGACCTTGGCGCGCTCCTCGGCCGGCAAATCGGACAATTGCTTGTCCAGCTCCGGATCGCCCTTGCCGCCGGTCTTGGCCACGAGATGCCATTTAAAGCCTTCGACCTTGTCCACGGATGTACCCATGCCGTTGATCAGGACCCAGGCCAGCCGGTTCTGAGCGATCGCGCTGCCCTGGCGGGAGGCCTTGCGCAGCAGGGCCACGGCCGCCGGCTGGTTCTTCGGCGTACCGGTGCCGTTGAACAGCGCGATGGCGTATTCGACCTCGGCATCGACATTGTCCGTCAGCGTGGCGGCCTGGAGCAGACGCACCGCCCTTTCGGGGTCCTTGGGCACGCCGGTCCCTTCCTTGTAGAAGGTCGCGAGCGCGTATTGCGCCTCGGGCAGGCCGGCATCGGCGGCCTGGCGCAGCAGCTCGGCGGAGCGCTTGACGTCCTGCGGCAGGGTCTGGCCGTCGAGATAGAGCAGCGCGAGGTTATAGGCCGCCTTGGGCTCGCCGAGCTTGGCGGCGGAGGCCATCAGCTTGACCGCCTCGCCCTTATCGACCGCGCCGCCGCGGCCGGAAATCCTGAGCATGGCGAGCGCGAACATCGCCTCACGGTCGCCGGCATCGGCGGCGCGCTTGTACCATTGCAGCGCCTTGGCGTAGTCGCGCCGGATGCCCATCGCGTTGGAATAGAGTTCACCCAGCATGGTCATCGCCTTGGCATCGCCGGTCGCGGCACGGGCGGTGGCGAGATCGAGGGCGGTTTTGTACTGGCCGCGCTGATAGGCGCCGAACACCAGATCGACGTTGGAATTGTCGGTCGGAGGCGCCGGGATCACGGTTGCTGCCGGGGCCGGCTTGGGGGACGCCGAAGGTTTGGGAGCCGGCGCGGCCTCCTTTTTCTTGGCGACCGGGGGCGCCTTGGGCTTCTGTTTCTCGGCGGGCGGGCTCGGCGTCGCCGCAGGCGGCGTGATCTGGAGCTGCGCGGCCGCAGGCACCGTGAGCAGCAATGTGGCCAGGATGGTGATGCGCGGGAGCTTCATGTCGGGCGCTAGCCGTGCTCTCGACCCGCAGGCTTCCGGCCCGCAGTATCTTGGCCGGCAAGCGCTGTCGCATAGGCCTTCCTGATCGCAGCGTCGATCTCGATCAGCGCGGCCTTGGGTCCGCGCGGATCGGCCCAGATGAACTCGCCGACCAGCACGAAATCGGCGCCGCTGGCGGCGAATTCGTGGGCCTCTTCCAGCGACATGGCAAAGCCGACGCAGGGCGGCTCGAACAACTCGGCCCACCAATCCAGCCGCTCGGCAATCGCCTGAGACGACGGCCGCTGGCCTTTCTCGTCGGGCTCGCCGAACAGCACGTAGTCGGCGCCCAGCTCGCCCGCGCTCATGGAATCGTGGCGCGTCTCAAGCCCGCCGACGCCGGCGATACGATCGGGCTTGAGCGAGGGTGCAGCCTCTTCCAGCGCAGCGAGGCTCGCAAGATGCGCGCCGTCGGCGCCACCGCGCGCGACCAGTTCGGCATGGCCTTCAATGAGCAGCGCGGCGCCCGCTTTCTGAACCGGCGGCGCCAGAGCCTTGATCCGCGAGATCATGGTGCGTTGGTCGGTCTCCTTCAGCCGCAGCAGCACGGCCGCGACGTCGGCGGAAGCAAGCAGGCCGGGCAGCTCGGCCAGAAGCGAAGCGTGATCATCGACGACAGGCGTCGCGAGATAAAGGCGCGGCGCAGGGCGCGGCGGAGGAGATTTGTTCGACAAGATCTAGGCTGCCTTCTGTTCCAGGCTGCTTTGCCATTCGCCTCTGGAGGCGAGCCCATTCATACGCGCGCGGTGACTGAATGCGTTTTGTCCGGCTGCGACGTTCTCGGCCTTGCCCGACCAGGCCTTCTGCGGCGCGGCCTGGAGCGCGCGGCCGTAGGAGAAGGTCAGGGCCCAGGGCAGCGGACCGAGCTTGTGCATGGCGTTGAGATGCGCGGTCGCCTCTTCATCCGACTGGCCGCCGGAGAGGAAGGCGATGCCGGGCACCGCCGCGGGCACGCAGGCCTTGAGCAGCCGTATCGTCTTCTCCGCGACCTCCTCGACGGAAGCCTGCTTCGCGGACTTCTTGCCGGAGACTGCCATGTTCGGCTTCAGCACCATGCCATCGAGCGCGACCCGCTGCAGGCGCAATTCCTGGAAGGTCTTGTTGAGCACGCGGTTCGTCACCTCATAGCAGCGATCGATGTCGTGATCGCCGTCCATCAGCACTTCCGGCTCGACGATCGGTACGATCTGCGCAGCCTGGCACAGCGCCGCATAGCGCGCCAGCCCATGGGCGTTGACGCTGATCGCGGTCATCGAGGGAATACCGCTGCCGATGTCGATCACCGCGCGCCATTTGGCGAAGCGTGCGCCGCGCTCGTAATATCTCTTCAGCCGTTCGGCGAGCTTGTCGAGCCCGACGGTGACGAGCTCGCCCGGGCACATCGGCAGGGCTTGCGTGCCTTCGTCGACCTTGATGCCGGGAATGGCGCCGCTGCTCTCGATCAGCTTGACCAGGGGCGTGCCGTCCTTCGCGTCCTGCCAGATCGTCTCGTCATAGAGGATGACGCCGGAGATGTACCGGCTCATGGCTTCCTTCGAGCGGAACAGCATCTCGCGATAGTCGCGGCGGTTCTCTTCGGTCGATTCCACGCCGATCGCGTCGAAACGCTTCTTGATGGTGCCGGAGGATTCGTCGGCGGCAAGGATGCCCTTGCCGGGCGCGACCATGGCGGTCGCGATCCTGTTGAGCTCAGTCAGATTCATCGAGAGGTCCTCCCAAAACGATTCTGCCCTTGCCTGTGAAAATAGACCGTTCTCGGGCAAATGCCGAGTTAACGTTCGTCGCAGGGCAAGGGGGGAGGGGCTTTGGTACCGGCAACAAGGTCGCCATCCCGGGCTCGCCGGTTTGCGGGCGCCCGGAATGACGGAGAAAGTGGGGGCTGGTTACGCCACCGCGCGATCGCTACGCGACGCGGGGGGCGAGCTCGCCCTTGGCGTAGCGCTTGGCCATTTCGGCCGTCGTAAGCACCTTCTTGATCTTGGAAGCTTGCCCGGCGGTATTGAATTCCTGGAGCCGCTGCTTGCACAGCCTGGTCATCGCGTCCATCGCGGGCTTCAGGTACTTGCGCGGGTCGAACTCTTCCGGATTGTCCTTGAGCACTTTCCGGATCTGGCCGGTCATCGCCATGCGGTTGTCGGTGTCGATGTTGATCTTGCGAACGCCGTTCTTGATGCCGCGCTGGATCTCGGCGATCGGAACGCCCCAGGTCGGCTTCATCTTGCCGCCATAGGCGTTGATGATGTCCTGGAGGTCCTGCGGCACCGACGAGGAGCCGTGCATGACGAGATGGGTGTTCGGCAGCTTGCGGTGGATCTCCTCGATCACGTTCATGGCGAGGATGTCGCCGTCGGGCTTGCGGGTAAATTTGTAGGCGCCGTGAGAAGTCCCCATCGCGATCGCGAGCGCGTCGACCTGGGTCTCCTGGACGAACTTCACGGCTTCGTCCGGATTGGTCAGGAGCTGGTCGTGGCTTAGCTTGCCCTCGGCGCCGTGGCCGTCTTCCTTGTCGCCCATGCCGGTCTCGAGCGAGCCGAGCACGCCGAGCTCGCCCTCGACCGAGATGCCGCCGAGATGGGCCATGTCGGTCACAATCCTGGTGACGCCGACATTGTAGCCCCAGTCGCCGGGGGTCTTGCCGTCAGCCTTGAGCGAGCCGTCCATCATGACCGAGGTGAAGCCGGCCTGGATCGCGGTCATGCAGGTTGCGGCTTCATTGCCGTGGTCGAGATGCACGCAGACCGGGATGTGCGGATAGATCTCGGTCACCGCGTCCATCATGTGCTTGAGCATGATGTCGTTGGCGTAGGACCGCGCGCCGCGCGAGGCCTGGATGATGACGGGCGCGTCGACCTGATTGGCCGCGTCCATGATCGCCAGCGCCTGCTCCATATTGTTGATGTTGAAGGCCGGTACGCCGTAATCGTTCTCTGCCGCATGGTCGAGCAATTGACGCAACGTGATCCGAGCCATGTGTCTTCTTCTCCCGTTTGGGCCTGCAAGGCCACTTCTTGAAGGCCGCTAATTATTCGCGATTGATTATTTGGTGCGCAGAACTTCGACGCCGGGCAGGGGCTTGCCTTCCATCCATTCAAGAAATGCGCCACCGGCGGTCGAGACATAGGTGAACTGACCGGCCACATGGGCCTGGTTGAGGGCCGCGACGGTGTCACCACCGCCCGCGATCGAGATCAGCTTCTTGGCCTTGGTGCGCTCGGCGGCATGCTTGGCGGCCGCCATCGTGCCGCGATCGAAGGGTTGCATCTCGAAGGCACCGAGCGGTCCGTTCCAGACCAGCGTCGCCGCGTCGTCGATCGCGGCATGGACGCGAGCGATCGACTGCGGACCGACGTCGAGGATCATGCCGTCGGCCGGGATCGCGTCGAGGCCATAGGCATGCGACGGCGCGTTGGCGGCGAAATGATAGGCGACGACCGCGTCCACCGGCAGGATGATCGCGCAGTTGGCGGCTTCCGCCTTCTCCATGATGCGCAGCGCAGTCGCGGCGAGATCCTTCTCGGCCAGCGACTTGCCGATCCCGACGCCCTGGGCGTGCAGGAAGGTGTTGGCCATGCCGCCGCCGATCACGAGCGCGTCGACCTTGGTCACGAGGTTTTCGAGCAGGTCGATCTTGGTCGAGACCTTGGCACCGCCGATGATCGCGATGACGGGCTTGGCCGGTGAGCCCAGCGCCTTTTCCAGCGCAATCAGTTCGGCCTGCATGGTGCGGCCGGCATAGCCCGGCAGCTTGTGGCCGAGGCCTTCGGTCGAGGCGTGGGCGCGGTGCGCGGCCGAGAACGCGTCATTGACCCAGATGTCGCCGAGCTTGGCCAGTTCCGCGACGAAGGCGGGATCGTTCTGTTCCTCTTCCTTGTGGAAGCGGGTGTTTTCCAGGCAGAGGATGTCGCCGTCCTTCAAGCCGGCAACGGCCGAGGCCGCGGGCTCGCCGATGCAGTCGTCGGCGAAGGCGACGGGCTTCTTCACGACCTTGGCGAGCGCCTCGGCGACGGGCTTGAGCGAGTCCTTGGCATCGCGCCCTTTGGGTCGGCCGAAATGCGCGAGCAGGATGACCTTGCCGCCCTTGTCGGAGATTTCGGTGATGGTCGGCGCGACGCGCTCGAGCCGGGTCGCATCAGTGACGCGCCCGTTGTCCATGGGCACGTTGAGATCGACGCGCAGCAGCACGCGTTTGCCCTTCACGTCGACGTCGTCGAGGGTGCGGAATTTGTTGGTCATCTCTGGGCTCTCTTGTCCCGGGCGCACTGCGGCGCGAAGTGCCGCTGTGCAGAACCGGGACCTACGCGGGGAACATGGGTCCCGGCTCTGCGGAGCAGCGCGCGCGCTGCACCGCGTCCGGGACATGGGACCTACGTTCTTAGATCACCTTCGCCATCGCAACGGCGGTGTCCGCCATGCGGTTCGAGAAACCCCATTCGTTGTCGTACCAGGACATCACGCGTACCAGCGTGCCGTTCTGCACCTTGGTCTGGTCCTCGTGGAAGGTCGAGGAGTGCGGGTCGTGGTTGAAATCGATCGAGACGTTTGGCGCCGTGGTGTAGCCGAGAATGCCCTTGAGCTGCTGCTCGGAGGCGCGCTTCATCGCCGCGTTGATTTCCTTCGGATCGGTGGCGCGCTTGGCGACGATCTTGAGGTCGATGACCGAGACGTTCGGGGTCGGCACGCGGATCGCGACGCCGTCGAGCTTGCCCTTCAACTCCGGCAGCACGAGACCGATCGCCTTGGCGGCGCCGGTCGAGGTCGGGATCATCGACATCGCAGCGGCGCGGCCGCGGTAGAGATCCTTGTGCATGGTGTCGAGCGTCGGCTGGTCGCCGGTATAGGCGTGGATGGTGGTCATGAAGCCGGTCTCGATGCCGACGAGGTCGTTCAGCACCTTGACGACCGGAGCGAGGCAGTTGGTCGTGCAGGAGCCGTTGGAGACGACCAGATGATCCCTGGTCAGCGTGTCGTGGTTGACGCCGTAGACGATGGTGGCATCGGCGCCGTCGGCGGGCGCGGAGACCAGCACGCGCTTGGCGCCGGCGGTCAGATGCGCAGAGGCCTTGTCCTTCGAGGCGAAGATGCCGGTGCACTCCATCGCGATGTCGATGCCGAGGTCCTTCCACGGCAGCTTCGAGGGATCGCGCTCCGCGGTCACCTTGATCTTGTTGCCACCGAGGCTGATCGTGTCGCCCTCGACGGTCACCGCGCCGGGGAAGCGGCCATGGACGCTGTCGAAGCGAAGCAGATGGGCGTTGGTCTCGACCGGGCCGAGGTCGTTGATGCCGACGACCTCGATGTCCTTGCGGCCGGACTCAGCGATGGCCCGCAGGATGTTGCGGCCGATGCGGCCAAAACCGTTAATTCCGACGCGGACCACCATGTTTCGTCTCCTTATGACCGTTCAATGACGGTGTTCGATAACGCCGATCTTCCCGCACAACGCGCTTAGCGCGCCTGCGAGGGTTTTTTTAGGGCGGACGCCCGGTTCATCCGGGCGGTGCTTGATCATATGAGAACTTAGGTAATCCCTTTTTTTGGCAAGCTCAACTCTCACGAAACGCGCTTCAGCACGGCGTTCACCGCAGCCTCGGCGGTAATGCCGAAATGCTTGTAAAGCTCCTTCGCCGGACCGCTTTCGCCGAAGGAATGCATGCCGATGAATTCGCCGTCATGGCCGATCACGGCATCCCAGCCCCAGCGTACCGCCGCCTCGATCGCGACCTTCACCGGCGCGTTGCCGATGATGGCGGCACGCTTGGCCTCTGGTTGCGCTAACAACAGCTCGAGCGAGGGAACCGAGACCACCCGCGACGGGATGCCGCGTTCGGCGAGCTGCTTCTGGGCCGCGACCGCGATCTCGACCTCGGAGCCGGAGGCGAACAGCGTTGCCTTGGCTTCGCCCTGGGCGGCCACCAGTTCGTAGGCACCCTGAGCGCAAGGGCTGTCGTTCGGCGCGGTGGTGCGGAGCTGCGGCAGGTTCTGCCGCGTCAGCGCCAGCACGGTCGGGCCGTCGAGGCGATTCAGCGCGAGCTCCCAGCATTCGGCCACCTCGATGGAATCACAGGGGCGGAACACACGCATGTTCGGGATGGCGCGGAGCGCGGCGAGATGCTCGACCGGCTGATGGGTCGGGCCGTCTTCACCGAGGCCGATGGAGTCGTGCGTCATCACATAGACGACGCCGGCGCCCATCAACGCGGCAAGGCGCATCGCAGGGCGCGCATAGTCGGTGAACACCAGGAAGGTCGCGCCGTTCGGCGCGAAACCGCCGTGCAGGAAGATGCCGTTCATGGCCGCGCACATGCCGTGCTCGCGAATGCCGTAATGGATGAAGCGGCCCTTCGGCGTCTTGGCGGAGAAGGCGGTCGCCGACTTCGCCTTGTTGTTGTTGGACCCGGTGAGGTCGGCCGAACCTGCCAAAAATTCCATCGGCATGGCGCCGGCAATGACTTCGATCACCGCTTCCGAGGATTTGCGGGTCGCCGCTGTCATCGGCTTTTCCAGCAGCTCCTTCTTGTAGGCGCGCACTGCCTTCACGAGCGAGGCCGGACGCTCATGGCGCAGGCGGCGCTCGAACTCGGCGCGCTTGCGGTTGCCGAGTTCACCGAGACGGCCTTCCCATTCCTGGCGAACTGCCACGCCGCGGCTGCCGGCTGCACGCCACGCCTTCAGCACGTCGTCGGGGACCGCGAACGGCTCGAGCGAGATGCCGAGATTTTCCTTGGCGGCCTTGAGCTCGTCGGCGCCGAGCGCTTCGCCATGGGCCTTTGCCGTACCGGCTTTATGCGGCGCGCCGAAGCCGATGGTGGTGCGGCAGGCGATCAGCGTCGGCTTGCTCGACTTCTGCGCCCGCGTGATCGCGGCCGATATCGCGGCCTGGTCGTGGCCGTCGATCTTCTCGGCGGCCCAGCCCGCCGACTTGAAACGCTTCACCTGGTCCACGGAATCGGAAATCGAGGTCGGGCCGTCGATCGAGATGCCGTTGTCGTCGTAGAGAACGATCATCTTGTTGAGCTTCCAGTGCCCGGCCATCGCGATCGCTTCCTGCGACACGCCTTCCATCAGGTCGCCGTCCGAGGCGAGCACGTAGGTGTGGTGGTCGACGATCTTCTTGCCGAACTCGGCGGCGAGCATTTTTTCGGCGAGCGCCATACCGACGGCGGTGGAGATGCCCTGGCCCAGCGGGCCTGTGGTGGTCTCGATGCCCTTGGTGCGGAAATTTTCGGGATGTCCGGGGGTCAGCGAGTCGACCTGGCGGAATTGCTTGATCTGGTCCAGCGTCATGTCGGAATTGCCGGTCAGGTACAGCAGCGAATACAGCAGCATCGAGCCGTGGCCGGCCGAGAGCACGAAGCGGTCGCGATCCGGCCAGCTAGGTGCGGCGGCGTCGAATTTCAGGAACTGCGTGAACAGCACCGTGGCCATGTCGGCCGCGCCCATCGGCAAACCGGGATGGCCGGATTTCGCCTTCTCGACGGCGTCCATTGCGAGGCCGCGGATCGCGTTGGCCATACGGGTGTGGTCGACTTGCGTCATGTCTGAAATCCGTCTGAAATGAGGCGCTTGGCGGCGGGTGCGGGCCGTATGGGGGGAGCCTGGCGGCACTGAAGGTCGGGGGCTGAAATAGCACCTCGGTTCCGGGAGTCCAAGGCAATCAAACGTCGGTTTGGCCGTAAAAGTTGCTTAGCGGTGCATAGTTTCGCGGCGGCGTTGCGCTTCCCTGGCTTGCCACGTAAATTTCTGCTTCTAACCGCTTGCCGAACCGAGTCTTTTGCCGGGCGGCAAGCCCAGAAAAAGCCCAAGGAAAAGCCCATGGGCAAGGCCACAGGTTCCGCCGCTGACTGCATGAACGATCGCGTTTCCAACAGCTCTGCCATGACCGAGTCCTCTGCCGTCGAGATCGAGATCGCGACCCGCAGGCTCATGGCGGCGCTCGACTCGCTCGAAAACGCGGTGGAGCGGCGGCGCGATGCCGACCGCGACGAGAACGAGCTCGCGGCGCGGATCCAGGCGCTGGGCGCGGACCGCTCGCGGCTTGCAGACGAGCTCGACGGCGCGCTGGTGAAGGCGCGCAAGCTCGAGCGCTCCAGCCGCGAGATCTCCGACCGGCTGGATTCCGCGATCGTCACGATACGCTCGGTGCTCGATACCGGAGAGGACGGATGAGCCACATCAACGTCACCATCAACGGCCGGCAATACCGCATGGCCTGCGAGGAGGGCCAGGAGGTGCGGCTGCTCAAGCTCGCCGAAAGCCTGGAGACGCGGATCCAGTCCCTGCGCGGAAAATTCGGCGAGATCGGCGACGCGCGACTCACGGTGATGGCGGCGCTGACCGTCTGCGACGAGCTGGTCGACGCCGGCAACCGCATCCGCACCATGGAGCAGGAGTTGATCGAGCTGCGGGATTTCCGCAATGCCGCCGTCGAGCGCGCCCGGTTGACCCAGACCGCGGTCGTGACCGCACTGAACTCTGCGGCCGAGCGCATCGAGAAATCGACCCAGGTCCTGAACCGGACCGTCGGCAACGGGATCGCCATCGGCTGACCCCTCACCGGGCTGGCGATTTGTCAGCATCGTTGTTACATTGCCCAAGCGAGGCTGCGACGCGCGTCAGGAGCCATAATCCCCGGGGCCTTATCGATCCTTTAGGGAACTGTCCCTGGCCGGGCCCGTGGGCTCGGACATATGGTGCCCACCTACTTTCGTAGGGAACTCCGGGATCGAGTGCTTCAACGGCGTTCGCGGCTTCGCACTTTGTCTGCTCGATTTGTGCTTGTTGAAACGACTGCGGCTGGTTCAACAGATGTCATGCCCCGGCTTGACCGGGGCAACCAGTACGCCGCGGCCTTTGTGTGAATCACCACCGCCTCTGGAACGCTGGATCACCCGCTCCATTGCGCAAGGGCGCACAAGGCGGGTGATGACGTGGGGACCCTGCGCATGTCGAATTCGAAAGCCGAACTCCGTGCCAAGGCCCTCGCGGCGCGCGATGCGCTGAGCGAAAAGAAACGCACCGCCGCCGCCGCCAAGCTCGCCAAGCGCGGGCTGCCGTTCCAGCTCCTGCCTGGCAGCATCGTCTCCGGCTATTCGCCGATCCGCAGCGAGATCGATCCGATGCCGCTGATGAAGAAGCTCGTCGAGGAGGGCGCCAGGCTCGCGCTGCCCTGTGTCACCGCGCGCGGCCAGTCGCTGATCTTCCGCATCTTCCATCCGAACGATCGGCTGATGCTCGGTCCGCTCGGCATTCCCGAGCCGTCGCCCGGGGCCGCTGAAGTCATTCCGGACATCATGCTGACGCCGCTCGCTGCCTTCGACCGTCTCGGCCATCGCATCGGCTATGGCGCCGGGCACTACGACCACACCTTCGCGCATTTGCGAAAAGCCAACAACATCATCGCTGTCGGGCTCGCTTTTGCGGCGCAGGAGATCAAGGCGGTTCCGGCACTATCCCACGACGTCGCGCTGGATTATGTGCTAACGGAATCCGACGTATTCGATTTCCGGAGTTCTGAAGTTGCGCATTCTCTTCGTGGGTGATGTCGTCGGCCGTGCGGGGCGCAACGCCATCGCCGAATATCTGCCCGGCATGGTCAAGGACTGGTCGCTCGATTTCGTCGTCGTCAATGGCGAGAACTCTGCCGGCGGCTTCGGCATCACGGAAGCGATCTATCACGAATTTCTCGACGCCGGCGCCGACGCCGTGACGCTCGGCAATCACTCCTGGGACCAGCGTGAAGCCCTGGTGTTCATCGAGCGCGCCGAGCGTTTGGTGCGGCCGGCGAACTATCCGCGCGGCACGCCCGGCCGCGGCGCCGCGCTGGTCGAGACCAAGAACGGCAAGCACGCGCTGGTCGTCAACGCGCTCGGCCGCGTCTTCATGACCCCGTTTGACGATCCCTTTGCAGCCCTGGAGCGCGAGCTCGGCGCCTGCCCTCTCGGCGTTGCCGCGGACGCCATCGTCGTCGATTTCCATTGCGAGGCGAGTAGCGAGAAGCAGGGCATCGGCTTCTTTTGCGACGGCCGCGCCAGCCTCGTCGTCGGCACGCACACCCATGTGCCGACCGCCGACCACCAGATCCTGTCCGGCGGCACCGCCTACATGACCGATGCCGGCATGACCGGCGACTACGACTCCATCATCGGCATGCAGAAGGAGGAACCGCTGCGGAGGTTCACGTCGGGCATTCCGTCGGGCCGGTTCGAGCCGGCAGCAGGGGCGGCGACGCTCAGCGGCGTCGCGGTGGAGACGGATGACGCGACGGGGCTTGCACTACGGATTGCACCGGTGCGCGCGGGCGGAAGGCTGGAGCCGACGACGCCGAGATTCTGGTTGAGCTGAAGCGACAAATTCAGGGTCGTCCCGGCGAAGGCCGGGACCCATACCGCGTGATCTCGCGATTGCGGTCGGTCGCAGTACCAACGAAGAGTCTTCGCCAAACTACGGCCTGTGGTTATGGGTCCCGGCCTTCGCCGGGACGACCCTGGAGAGTGATGCGCT
Organism: Bradyrhizobium sp. 197; assembly: GCF_023073375.1. Lineage (NCBI taxonomy): Bacteria > Pseudomonadati > Pseudomonadota > Alphaproteobacteria > Hyphomicrobiales > Nitrobacteraceae > Bradyrhizobium > Bradyrhizobium sp. 197. The sequence goes on from NZ_JADPJJ010000129.1 coordinate 140,040, forward strand.
GACCGTACCTACTCCGCCGTCTGCTCCCTCAACTCCGCCACATCCTTCGCCGTCAGCTTCGAGCCCTTCGTGCCGAACCGTGCCGTAACGTAATTCGCCACCGCCGCGATCTCGTCGTCGCTATACGCGTTGCCGAACGCGGGCATCGACAGCGCCCCGTCCGGGGTGTGGCGCTTGGTGCCTGACAGCACGATCTGCGCGACGTTGGTGGCGGCGGGATCGTTGACGGCCCAGCTGCCGGTCAGCGTTGCCATCGGCGAGACCGGGCTCTCGCCGCTCCAGCCGTGGCAACTGGCGCAGGCGCTGGCGAACATTTGCTTGCCGCGAGCATCCGCCGTGACGCCGTCCTTGTGCGAGGCGGGTGCGACGGGCGCCGTTGTTGCGGGCAGGTCGGGCGAGGGCACCGGCGGCACGCTACGCAAGTAAGCAACAACGGCGCGGATGTCTTCGGGGGCGAACTGGCTAAAGCTGTGATCGACCGCTTCACCCATCGGCCCCGACGCCGAGCCGTGGCCTGGCGCGTGACCAAGCGAGAGATAGGAGATCAGGTCCTCGTCGCGCCAGTTGCCGAGGCCGGTGGCCTTGTCGGAGGTGATGTTGAAGGCGCGCCAACCAGCCGTGATCGCGCCTGCAAATTTCTTGCGGTTGTCCAGCGCGAAGCCGAGATTGCGCGGGGTGTGGCACTCACCGCAATGCGCGAGCGCCTCCGCGAGATACGCACCTCTGTTCCACTCCGGGCTCTTGGAGGTGTCGGGCGCAAAGCGCGTGTCCGGATTGAACACGGCTGACCAGAAGATCATGGCCCAGCGCTGGTTGAACGGGAACGAAAGCGTATTCTCCGGCGGCTTCGCGCGCACCGCCGGCAGGCTGAACAGATACGCCTTCACCGCCAGCACGTCCTCGTCGGTCATGGTGGTGTAGGACGTGTACGGCATCGCCGGATAGAGCCGGGCGCCGTCATGGCGCTTGCCGCGCTGGACGGCGTTGAGAAAATCCTGGTCGCTGTAATTGCCGATGCCGGTGTCCTTGTCCGGCGTGATGTTGGTGGAATAGAGGGTGCCGAACGGCAGCTTGAAGCCGAGCCCGCCGGAATAGTCCTTCTCGCCGGGCTTGGAGTGGCAGACCATGCAGTCGGCCGCCTTCGCAAGATATTCGCCGCGCTCGACCAGACTCGCGTTCTCGAGCCTCGCCGGCACGCCGGTCGGCTTGCCGGCGCGGTAGTCCGCCAGCGCCACCTTGGGGCCGCCAGCGAAGTCGAGCGGGCCGGGCCCGCGGATGATCCAGACGCCGAGCGCCACCACGACAATGGCGATCACGACTAGGCTCGTGAGGATACGCATCTTGCCGCTCATGCCTTTTTCCCCGCAGCCAGCAGTTTCCGGTCGATCGGCAGGCGCCGCAGCGCGATGCCGGTTGCCGCGTAAATGGCGTTGCGCAGCGCGGGCGGTCCGGCGTTGACGCCGGCCTCACCGATGCCGCCGGGCGCCTCGCCGCTCTTGACCACGATGACCTCGATCTTCGGTGTCTCGTTGATGCGCATCATGCGGTAGTCGTGGAAGTTCGACTGCTGCACGCGGCCTTTCTCGATGGTGATCTCGCCGTAAAGCGCGGCGGTGAGGCCGAACACCAGGCCGCCCTCGATCTGCGCTTTCACCGTGTCGGGATTGACCGCGATGCCGGTGTCGACCACCGAAATGATGCGGCGTAGCGTGATTTCGCCGATATCGTCGATCTCCGCTTCCACCACGGTCGCAATGAAGCTTGCGAACGACGGCTGCACGCAAACGCCGCGGCCGACGCGCGGTGGCAGTGGTCGCCCCCAGCCCGATTTTTCAGCGACGTGGTTGAGTACCGCAAGCATGCGCGGGTTCTTGGTCAGCATGGACCTTCGGAATTCAATCGGATCCTTGCCGGCCTTGCGCGCGAGCTCATCCATCGCGCATTCGACCGCGAACACGTTGTTGTTCGGGCCGACGCCGCGCCAGAAACCAGTCGGCACCGACAGCGGTTCGGCGCGGACATATTCAACATGGAAGTTGGCGAAGTCGTACGGCGTATCGATCGCCGCGTCGACGGCGTCTATGTCGACCCCCTTCTGGAACGCCGGCGGAAACCAGCGTGCCATTACCGAGGAGCCCGCGACCTTGTACTTCCACGCCGCGACCTTGCCGTCGACCAGCGATGCCGTGATCTGGTCGCGATAGACCGGGCGGTAAACGTCGTGCTGGATGTCCTCCTCGCGGGTCCACACCACCTTCACGGGGTAGTCGACCTGCTTGGCGATCTTGACCGCCGCGATCACCATGTCCGGCTCGAGCTTGCGGCCGAAGCCGCCGCCGAGCAGATGATTGTTGACGATCACCTTGTCGATGGGAAGGCCCGCGGCCTTCGCCGCTTCGGACTGCACGCGCGTCATGATCTGCGTGCCGGTCCATATCTCGCAAGAGTCTGGCTTGACGTGGACGGTGGCGTTGATCGGCTCCATCGAGGCATGCGCCAGGAACGGCAGCTCGTAGGCCGCCTCGAACTTGTCGCCGCTCGCGAGCGCTTTGACGATATCGCCGTCGGACTTCGCGATCGCACCGTCCTTCTCGCTGGCCTTGCGCAGATCCTGCCAGATGTCCTTGGTGGTGATTTTGGCGTTCGGGCCCTCGTTCCACTCGATCTGGAGCGCTTCGAGGCCCTTCTTCGCCGCCCACATATGATCGCCGATCACGGCGACCATGTCGTCGAGCACGACGACCTTGCGCACGCCGGGAGTTTGACCGCGGCGCTGTCGTCGACCTTGCCGACCTTGCCGCCGAACACCGGGCAGGCAGCGACGGTTGCGAACTTCATGCCGGGCAGGATCGCGTCGATGCCGTAGACGGCCTTGCCGTTGACCTTGTCAGGTGTGTCGAGCCGCTTCAGGGGCTGGCCGATGATGACGAAGTCCTTGGGGTCCTTGACCACGACATCCTTCGGCGGCGTCTGGCCCTGCGCGGCGAGCGCCACCGCGCCATAGCCGAGCTTGCGGCCGCTCGCGGCATGCGCGACCTCGCCCTTCGCGGCCGAGCAGCTTGCGGGCTCGACACCCCATTGGCTGGCCGCGGCCTGCACCAGCATCGCGCGCGCGGCGGCGCCGGCCTTGCGCAGCGGTGTCCACCAGGCTCGGATCGAGTTGGAGTTGCCGGTCGCCTGCAGGCCGAAAGCCGGATTGCCGTAGAGCTTGTCGTCCGGCGGCGCGTGCTGGACCTCGACCTTGCTCCAGTCGGCGTCGAGCTCTTCGGCGAGCACCGCCGAGATCGAGGTGTAGGTGCCCTGGCCCATCTCGACCTGCGGCATGATCAGGATCGTGCGGCCGGTCTCGTCGATGCGGATGAAGGCGTTCGGTGCGAACTTGCCGTCGGTCGTGTCAACCGGCTGCACCGGCTCGTTGACGGCGGCGCGCAGCGGCAGATGGAAGGCGAGCAGGAAACCGGTGGCGAGACCGCCAGTTAGCAGCGAGCGGCGGGAGAGGCGCGGGAGAGACTTGTCTGTGATCATGGCGAACCTCACGACTGCCGGCCGGAGGCGGCCTGCTTGATGGCCTCGCGGATGCGCACATAGGTGCCGCAGCGACAGATATTGCCGGCCATCGCGGCGTCGATGTCGGAGTCGTCGGGGTTTGGCGTTGCCGCCAGCAGCGCCGCGGCCGCCATGATCTGGCCGGACTGGCAGTAACCGCACTGGATCACTTCGAGATCGAGCCAGGCCTTCTGCACCTTTGCGCCCGCTGGCGTGCTTCCGACATGCTCGATCGTGGTGATGGCGCGGTTCGCGACCGCGCTGACCGACAATACGCAGGAGCGCACTGCCTTGCCGTCGACGTGCACGGTGCAGGCGCCGCACTGCGCGATGCCGCAGCCGAACTTGGTGCCGGTCATTCCGAGGACGTCGCGCAGTACCCATAGCAGCGGCATTTCAGGTGGCGCGTCGAACGATTTCGTTTCGCCGTTGATGGTGAGAATAGTTGCCATATGCATCCCCTTGCTCGCTCGATCGCTTACGGCGATCTAGTCAGCGAATTTGCGCGCGACAATAATCATATCGATGCGAAACGATGAAGCGTCGACATTTCCGGCAATGCATATTTGCGCAACGAGCGCGTCAGGCCATGACGTTCACGAATTTGTGCGGCGATCGCTGCAGTGATTTTGGGCTAATTGATATGATAAGCGTCATTGTTCTGACGCGTTTTCGTCGCGTGCGTCATCGATCGCCGCAGATGATCGTGCAAATGCGCAAAATCATGCGATGACGAAAGTCGTGCGATTGTGGAAGTCGATCGACGGCGAGCACGGTGCAGTTCTGACGCGATCGATCGCAACGGCCAGCCGCCGGATCAACGATGCGATAGCCAACATGCGCGATGATGCCATCGTGCGCCTGTTTTGCCCGACGGCGCAACGACTTCACCAGGCGGGCGCCTAACCCACGGTTTCGTCAGACGCTTAAGCCATTGATTCCGCTTGCCCCGGCTACTGTGCATCGGGTTGTTTTCGAGGTTTTCGATTCAGGAACGCCAGAGCGCCGTCGCGGCAGGCGCGTCGCGAGAACCGTCAGCTCTGCCGAAAGCCCATCCGGAAGGCGCCCCAGTGCTTGCCGCGGATCATGATCGGTGAGGACAGATCCTTCATCAGCACGAACTGCCCGCCGCCCATGTCGCGGCGATAGGTCTGCAGCAGGAACGGCTTGGTGTTGGCCGCGACCTTCTGCACCGCGCGATCGGTGAACAGGCGGCGGTTGCGGCAATTGGCGTTATTCCAGACCGGGTCCTTGCCCTGCGGCAGGCGGTAGTTCGGGTTGTGCGTCGGCAGATAGCCGCCCTTGGCCCAGGCGACGCAGAACACGATCCGGGAATCGGATTTCTGGATCGGGTCCTGGATCGCGGGCAGCAGGCGGTCGGTGAACTCGACATAGCTGGTATTGTACTGCTTGGGATCGGTGCCGGAGATTTCCCGGTAGTTCTCGTCCATGAACCGATCGAGCGTCATCTCGCCGCGGCCGATTGCGGCTTCGAATTCATCCGAGATCCGCTTTGCGGTCTCGACGACGACGCGGATCAGCGGCGCATCCGATGTCTCGACGCCGCTGTCGGCGATCATTGCGATCAGGCCTTCGGACGTGTCGAGCAGTTTGGTCACGCGCTGATCGGCGTTCTTGAGATCGCGCGAGGACAGGTCAACGCCCTTGGCAAGCTCGTTGAGCTCGCTGATGACGGTGTCGCAGTGTCCGAGATTGGAGGTCGCCGCGCGCGTGACGCTGCCGATTTCCGCTTCCACGGAGGCGAAGCCCTGCTGGACCCGCGAGATGATGCCGGAGATCTGCTGGGCGCCTTCGCCGGCAGTCTTTGCGCGCTGCGAGGCGTCGCTGCTCTCCCCGATCAGGCCTTCGATCTGGCCGTTGAGATCGCGCACGGTCTCGGAGATCTGGTGCGTGGCCTGGCGGGTGGCTTCCGCGAGGTTCTTCACCTCGCTTGCGACCACCGCGAAGCCGCGGCCGGCATTGCCGGCGCGTGCCGCCTCGATGGTGGCGTTGAGCGCGAGCAGATTGGTCTGCTTCGCGATCGCCTCGATCGAGCCGGACACTTTTGCGACTTGTGCCAGCGCGGAGCCGACCGCGCTGAGCCGCGCCTCGATGCGTTCGACGGCTGCGACGAGCTCGGAAATGTGGTTGACCGCAGTGTCGACGGCATTGCGCGACTGCGCGATCTCGCCGACCGCCGCTGACGTGGTCGTTTGCACCGCCTGTGACGCATTTGCGATGTCGTGGTTGGCCGACACCATCGTCTCGGCGGTTTCCTGGAGGTGATGGAATCGTTCCGACTGGTTCGCGACGCGGTGTGCGACTTCCTGGACGTTGCCGGCAATGTCGGCGAGTTCCACGCCGAGGCCGCCGATGCGGTCGGCGAGCTGATCGATCAGCCGTTCGGCAAGCGTTCGGTTGGAGCCGGTGTCCAGTACTGCAAATTGTACGACGGACATGTCTTGAGAGTCCTCCAGTCAGAGCCGTTCGCCGGCTCTCCGCGGCATTCCCATTCCAATTTCGATCTTAAGAGGTGATTCGCGCTTTGATGTCTTGCCTGAGCGCGCACTAGAGCTTGTAGGCCGTCCTGAATCCGCCCCAGTGCCGGCCCTGCACGCGGATCGGGACGTCGATCTCGCGCATCATCACCGTATTTCCGTTGCCCATGTCGCGCGCATAGCTCTGGACCAGATACGAGCGCAGGTTGTGCGCGGCGGCCAACCCCGCCGGATCGTTGAAGATCCGCCGGTTGCGGCTGTTGGCGGTGTTCCAGGCGACATCGCCCGGTCGCTGCAGATGCGAATAGATTTTGTTGTGCACCGGCAGGAAGCCGTTGCGATCGACCATGGCGCAGAACGCCAAACGCGGGTCCTTTGTGAGAAAAGCTTCCTGGAACGGCGGCAGCGCGCGATCGGCCCAGTCCAGATATTTGGTGCGGTACTGCTGCGGATCGGTCCCGGCGATTTCGGCATAATCGGTGTCGAAGAGGTCGTGGATCCCGACATCGCCACGTGCAACCGCCTGCTCGAAGATTGCGGTCAGCGCGTTACCCGCCTCCATGGCGCGGGTGACGAACTCCGTGTTTTCTTCGTGGATCGACCAGAGCCGGTCCTCGATCTTTTCGTTGAGCGCGGCGTTGGGAGCAAGGAATTGCGCGCGGGCGCCGGCCTTGGATTGTTCGACCACGCGCAGGCGGCAGGCCCCGACGTCTTCGAGGGTGCCTTCAATCATTGCTTGCGGTGCAAGGCTGCCCGCGTCCGCGCCGCCGATCAGCACGCTGTCCATCGATAGCTCGTAGACCGGCAGCACCCCGCGAGCGGTTTCGAGCTTAAGATGGCAGGGCAGCCGCTCGGTCTTGCGGCGGTCGTCATGCTCGCTCTGGCGGAGCAGCACGGCGCAACGCGATTTCAGTTTCTGTGCGAAGGCGGTCACGGCCTTGCCGGCGCTGGCGACGTTCTCGCCGTGGGTCTCGGCCGCCTTGGTCGCAGCATCGATCTCGGCCGCGCTTTCGCCGACCGAGACGATGAACTCCGACGCACTTGTCGCGTTGCCGGAGACTTCGCTGGTGGTGGCGTTCTGTTCGGCGACCGCGCCGTTGACCGTCTCGAATACCGGGCGGATAGCCTCGATCGCCTGTGCGATGCGGTGCACCGCATCCGCGGAGCCGGCGGCGTCGCGCTGCAGCGCGTCGATCTTTTTGGTGATCTCCTCCGTCGCGCCCTGGGTCTGTACCGCGAGAGCCTTGACCTCGGTGGCGACGACAGCAAAGCCTTTTCCCGCAGCGCCCGCGCGGGCGGCCTCGATGGTCGAGTTGAGGGCGAGCAGCGTCGTCTGCCGCGCGATCTGTGCGATCAGATTGACCACGTTGCCGATGGCGGCCGAGGACTCGCGCAAGCGATCGACATTGGCGCGGGCTTCCTGAGCCGCGGCGCTGGCCTCGTCGGCGAGCTTGCCGGCTTCGCGAACCTGCGCGCCGATTCCGTGCGCAGACTGGGTGAATTTGTCGGCGGCATGGGCGAAGGTCGAGGCGTTCGATTGCGCGGCGTTGGTCCGGCCGGTCAGGGCGTCGGTGCGGTCGCGAATGGCGGCAAGCGTCGTAGCGGTCGCCCCGGCACCGTCGGCCACCGAATTGGCGGCGCGCTCGAGCTGGCGAATCATCGCTCCCAGCTCGAGTTCCAGCAGTTCCAGGATTTCCTTGGCGGAATCGCCCTCAACGGCCGGAGCGGGCTCGGAATTGACCGGCTGCGCAGCCTGCGGGGTTGCCGCAGGCGCAGCCATGTCCGGCAGACGCTTCCGAAATAGTCCGAACACCATCAGGTCTCTCTTGTCGGGGAACGGTCGGACGCTATTTTCGCAGGCTGGAATGAAATCAGGGTTAACGATGCCTGACATCTAGGCAGGGGCCACTACGCTATTACCTTAAAGTCGTAGAGCCTCTTTCATTCCAGTGGGGTGGCGGCCTATAAGGCCGCGCTTCCCACGCTCATCTTGGCGGACGATTCCCTAGAGAAGATCACGCATGGCCGGACATTCCCAATTCAAGAACATCATGCACCGCAAGGGGCGGCAGGATGCCCAGAAGTCGAAATTATTCGGCAAGCTGGCGCGGGAAATCACCGTCGCGGCCAAGCTGGGGACGCCAGACCCCAACATGAACCCGCGCCTGCGTGCGGCCATCATCGCGGCGCGCCAGGAGAACATGCCGAAGGACAATATCGAGCGCGCCGTCAAGAAGGCGCTCGGCAATGACGGCGAGCATTATGACGAGATCCGCTACGAGGGTTACGGCCCCGGCGGCGTCGCCGTCGTCGTCGAGGCGCTGACCGACAACCGCAACCGTGCCGCTTCCGACATCCGCTCCTTCTTCACCAAGTCCGGCGGCAATCTCGGCGAAACCGGCTCGGTGTCCTTCATGTTCGACCGCACCGGCATCATCGAATACGACCGCAGCGTCGCCTCCGACGATGCGGTGCTGGATGCCGCCATCGAAGCCGGCGCCGACGACGTGATATCGAGCGAAGGCGGCCACGAGATTTACGCCTCGACCGAAGGCTATCGCGACGTCGCCAAGGCGCTCGAAGCCAAGTTCGGCGAGCCGCGCAAGGCGGCGCTGATCTGGAAGCCGCAGAACACGATCGCGGTGGACGACGAGACCGGCGAGAAGCTGATCAAGCTGATGGATTTGCTCAACGAGCATGACGACGTCCAGCACGTCTACGCCAATTTCGAGGTGTCGGACGCGCTGCTGGCGAAGATGGGCGGGTAGGGCCCACTTCCCCTGTTACTTCCGTTCTGTTTCTGTTTCCCCCACGGCAGCCAGCCGCTATCAATGGCCCATGACTGCGCTCCCGATTCGCGTCCCCGTTCGCATCATCGGCATCGACCCCGGCCTGCGCCGCACCGGCTGGGGCGTGATCGAGGCCGAGGGCAACCGCCTGATCTACGTCGCCTGCGGCTCGGTGGAACCGCCGGACGATTTGCCGCTCGCAAGCCGGCTGCTCGCGATCCATGAAGGGCTCGCGGCGGTCCTGTCCGTTCACAAGCCGATGGAAGCGGCGGTCGAACAGACCTTCATCAACAAGGACGGCGCTGCGACACTGAAGCTTGGTCAGGCCCGCGGCGTTGCCATGCTGGCGCCCGCAATATTCGGCATCAGCGTTGCCGAATACGCGCCGAACCAGGTGAAAAAGACGGTGGTCGGCGCCGGCCATGCCGACAAGCACCAGATCGCGATGATGCTCAAGATCTTGCTGCCCAAGTCCGATCCGCCGTCCGCGGACGCCGCCGACGCGCTCGCCATCGCCATCACCCACGCCCATCATCGCACGAGCACGGCGCTCAGGCTGAAGGTGGTGGGGTTATGATCGGCAAGCTCAAGGGCCTGATCGATTCCTACGGCGAGGATTTCGTCATTCTCGATGTCGGCGGTGTCGGTTATCAGGTGCATTGCTCGTCGCGCACGCTGCAGCATCTACCGTCGCCGGGCGAGGCCGCCGTGCTGTCGATCGAGACCTATGTCCGCGAGGACCAGATCAAACTGTTCGGCTTCCGCAGCGACCACGAGCGCGAATGGTTTCGCCTGCTCCAGACCGTGCAGGGCGTCGGCGCCAAGGTCGCGCTCGCCGTGCTCGGCACGCTACAGCCTTCCGAGCTTGCCAACGCGATCGCGTTGCGCGACAAGACCGCGGTGGTGCGCACGCCCGGCGTCGGCCCCAAGGTTGCCGAGCGCATCGTCACCGAACTGAAGGACAAGGCGCCGGCCTTCGCAACTATTGACCCGGCCGTGGTGCATCTTGCCGGTGCCGTTGACGACCAGCGCGCGCCGCGGCCCGTCGCGGATGCGATCTCCGCGCTGGTCAATCTCGGCTACGGCCAGCCGCAGGCGGCTGCGGCCATTGCATCGGCATCGCGCAGCGCCGGCGAGAGCGCCGAGACCGCGCAGCTCATCCGGCTAGGCCTGAAGGAGCTGTCGAAGTGAGCGACCCGAAGGCCAACCGCATGGTCACGCCCGAGCGCCGCAGCGATGATGTCGGCGATACCGCGCTGCGCCCGCAATCGCTGTCTGACTTCGTCGGCCAGCAGCAGGCGCGCAAGAACCTCTCGATCTTCATCGAGGCGGCACGCAAGCGCGGCGAGGCGCTGGATCATGTGCTGTTCGTCGGCCCGCCCGGCCTCGGCAAGACCACGCTGGCGCAGATCGTGGCCAAGGAGCTCGGCGTCGGCTTTCGCGCGACGTCGGGCCCGGTGATCGCCAAGGCCGGCGATCTCGCAGCACTCCTCACTAATCTCGAAGAGCGCGACGTGCTCTTCATCGACGAGATTCATCGCCTGAGCCCGGCGGTGGAAGAAGTGCTCTATCCCGCGATGGAGGACTTTCAGCTCGACCTCATTATCGGCGAGGGCCCGGCGGCGCGCTCGGTGAAGATCGAACTGTCGAAATTCACCCTTGTGGGCGCCACCACGCGTGCCGGCCTTCTAACCAATCCCTTGCGCGACCGCTTCGGCATTCCGATCCGGTTGAATTTCTACACGATCGAAGAGCTCGAGAGCATCGTCACCCGTGGTGCGCGCGTGCTCAATGTCGGCATGAGCGCGGATGGCGCCAACGAGATCGCGCGCCGCGCCCGCGGCACGCCGCGCATCGCCGGCCGGCTGTTGCGCCGCGTACGCGATTTCGCCTCGGCGGCCGATGCCGACAGGATCGATCGCAAGATTGCCGACCACGCGCTGAGCGCGCTCGAGGTCGACGCCGCGGGCCTCGACGCCATGGACCGCCGCTACCTCACGACCATCGCGCAGAACTATGGCGGCGGCCCGGTCGGCGTGGAGACGATGGCAGCCGCTCTGTCCGAGCCGCGCGATGCGATCGAAGACATCATCGAGCCCTATCTGATCCAGTGCGGCTATCTGCAGCGCACCCCGCGCGGCCGCCTGCTCACTTCGCACGCCTTCCGCCATCTCGGCATCAGCGAGCCCTCGCGCGATGCGGCGGCACAGTTCGGCCTGTTCGGCACCGACGAAAGCGACGACTGACCTGCGCAAGTGCTGAGTGCTCGGGCCATCATGAATTTCCGGTAATCTCGTGCAGAGGGTCTGCACAAACGCACCCCATTTTCGCTCCAATCGGATCGCATCAAGAAGCTGCATCACGATCGGGCTTCCATGATCACGCGTCGTCACCTCATCCGTTCCATCGGTGGTCTGTCCGCCCTCGGCCTCTCGACCGCTGCCTATGGCTTTGCCGTCGAACCGGTGGTGCGACTTAGCGTCACCCGCTATCATCCAACCCCGCGGCAATGGCCTGCGGATTTTCCGCTGAAGATCGCCGTGATCGCCGACATCCATGCCTGCGATCCCTGGATGTCGCTGGAGCGGATCGAGGCCATCGTCGATCGCACCAACGCCCTGAACGCGGATATTATCGTGCTGCTCGGCGACTATGTCGCCGGTCTGCACCAGGTCACGCGCATCATTCCGGCGAGCGAATGGGCCAAGGTACTGGCCGGCCTCAGGGCGCCGCTCGGCGTCCATGCCGTCATGGGCAATCATGACTATTGGGCCGACAGGACCGTGCAGCAGGCCGGGCAGGGGCCGACGGTCGCGCATCGCGCGTTGGAGGCGGCCGGCATTCCCGTCTACGAGAACGACGCCGTGCGGATCACCAAGGACGGCCGCGCGTTCTGGCTCGCGGGGCTGGGCGATCAACTCGCTTTTCTGCCGGCGCGACGCTTCCGGAGCACGGGACACTTCGGCGCCGACGATCTCGCCGCGACGCTTGCCAAGGTCACCGACGACGCGCCGATCATCCTGCTCGCGCATGAGCCTAACGTCGCGCTGCGCGTGCCCGCCCGCGTCGCGTTGCAACTGTCCGGCCACACCCATGGCGGCCAGGTCCGTCTGCTCGGCTGGTCGCCGGCTGTTCCGCCGCAGCATGGCCTCCGGCTCGCCTATGGTCATGTCCGGCTGAAATGCGACGTCATCATCTCCGGCGGCCTCGGTTGCAGCATCCTGCCGCTCCGCGTCGGCGTGCCGCCTGAGATCGTCGAGGTGACGCTGGGGCGGACGGGCGCGGTTGTGTCCTAGCCGCGCTTGCGTGTCCGGCCGTTTTTGCGCAAAACGGGCCTCTATCTGAAACAAGAGACTCGCGACGTGACAGCTCATCTCGACGGCGAGATCCGCGACGGCCGCCATCATATGCAGGTCCGGGTCTATTACGAGGACACGGATTTCCCTGACTTGCCATTGTCGTAGTAGGCAAACGTGCTGATTTCTCGCGCCTTGCTGCGGTTTTCTGGGAAAAGGTTCTTGCCGTAAAGCGCGGAGCTGTTCAGGTAGGGCGTATATTCGTAGGGCATCCGCTTGCGAACCGGATGCACTACTATGCATTCGATCAAGTTGCGGAAGGCTACGCGAGTTTCGATCGCCTTCGGATTGGCCTTGAGCGCGGTGACCAGTCTTCTAACCTCCGAACGGTATCGGTCACCGAATTTCGGGTGATCGAAGCCAATGACATTTTCGCCGCCAGCGCCCAGCAGCCGCAAGCGCTCTTCAACGCTTTCCCGCTCCAGGTCGCACTCATCGATGCGCTTGAGCAACTCGTCCGGCTTCCGGCGGCTATTTGCGATGGCATATGACAGGCGTTCCATCTCGGTAGTCAACACGCGGCGTCGCCGCTCTAGCTTAGAGTGTTCGCTGCCCTTGTTCCGATCGTTTTTGCGCTCCTCCTTCCAGGCACACATCGCCTCTTCAATGGCTTTCGGCGAAAGCAATTTCAGTTGGATTTTGTCGGAGGCATCCTCGAGCAGAACGTCCATGTCGAAGCTACGGGTGTGCTCGCACGTGCCCCGCTGATGCGCGCTCGCGCATGCCGCGCGCGGTGCACCGTTACGCGAGGATTGAGCGATTCGCATGTGGCCATTGCAGACGCCGCACCGGAGCACACCGGCAAGCGGGTGCTCGTTGTTGCGCGGGATCACGGCGCGACGCCGCGGCTTGCCAGTCGGTCCGAACATAGATACGGCGCGCGCGCTACGAACCTCATGCGCTCGATTCCAGAGCGCTTGCGGCACGATCCGTAGCTCCGGCTTCTTAACTATGATGTGGCGCTCTTCTGGATTGCGGCGCTTCTGTTTCTTCTGGGTCTCCGGGTTGAGAATTGTCGAGCGAACGTTCCAATGTATCTCGCCTATATATAGATCGTTGCCGATAATACCGCGACCATGCCGGCCGCCTGTAATGCACTGGTGATTCCAGGTGGTACGATCAGCCTTGTTCTTGTGACGAGTTGCCCCTGGTGAGGGCACGCCTTCGCGGGTGAGATCAGCGGCGATAGTTCGGGTCGAGCGGCCCGCTGCATATTCGCTGAAGATGCGGAGCACAATCTTTGCTTCGTTGTCATCGATCACGCGTTCGCCCGGCGCGCCCGGCCTCGGTCGATAACCATAGGCGCATGAGCCAGGAATTCTTCCGTTGGCAACAGCGTTGTCATGGCCGCGCCGAACCTTTTCGGCGAGCTGCGGCTTGTAAATCGTGTTGTAGAGACTTGCGATGCTGATGTCAGTGGCGGTCGCATAGACCCCCTTCTGATCCATCAGCTCAACGCCGTTGAACTCGAAAACCTGCTTGAGACGCTGGATGGTTGCGGGATCGCGCGACAAGCGGTCGAAATGCTCAACCACGACTACGTCAAAGTCCCGGTTTCTCACACCGTTGAGTAAACGCTGATAGCCGTCCCGCGCACCTTCGGTAAGACCAGATTTTGCGGCATCGACAAACTCGCCGATGACATCGAGGTCGTTGCGCAATGCGACCTTCCGGCAGAGCAATAGCTGACCATCAATCGAGGTCGCCTTTTGCATGTCGCTGGAATAACGGGCGTATAGTACGGCCGTTTTCTTCGATGACGCTGTCGTCATGTCGGTCCTTTATCGGCTGCCCCGAGCCGTGATTTTCATCCCGTGCGACCTGACGTCCGATAGCGCGCGCCAACTCAAACCAGATTTCCTCATTGTCCGGATTATCCCAGCTCTGAGGATGTGAGGGGGCGAGCGGTCGAATGATCGCTCGTTGTCTTCGGAGAGATCGGGTGCGGGTACGCATTTGCAAACTCGCGAGCAGAAGCTAGCCTAAATTTCTGCGCTGCGCTACAGCCAAGCCGCAGCGATTACTCGCAACGCTTCTCGCATGCTGACTTCGGCAGCGTCGAATGAAAATGAAATTGTTGAAGTGCCGCGGCGCGCGTGAGGGCATTCCTAGCGATGAGGCGCGTAGTCGAGAGCAGATACGCTAAGCAAAGCGGAGTAAAAATACTTGCGGGTGACGGCGACGAAGTCCGTGGCTGCGTGAGCTGTGCCTAGCGGACCCGTTCTCGGTTCATGAGGCTTCTCGTACAGTCGTACAGATGTGTAGTGGCCGGCGCGGAGCGCCGGCTCGTCCATCAACCGCTGGCGGACGGATTGTCGCGCACAGCCCAGACGCCGTGGTTCGACCCAAGGAACCGTCGCTGGTTGGGGCTTTCTTATTCCGTTGGTTCGATGACCCTTGCGTCGAGCCTCCAAGAGCAAGCACTCGCGTGTGGGTGAGCTCCGCAAGCGCGCGTCGAAAAAGCACTGTCAGAAAAACGCTTACTTCTGACAGAGTCCTCCCGTTCCGGCATCCAAGCAGTTCAAAACTGAACTCGCTTCAGCTCCCGTCCGGCGTCTGGATCCCCGCGGATTTCCTCCCTGTCGGCTGGCGAGACACCGTCGATGATGCTCCGTGGCGCCTCACCAGCGCTGGCGATATACGCGACCCGCTGGCCTGTGGTGGGAAGAGCACGCGGAGTCTGCCGTCTCGGCCAAGATCGGGTTGGACAGGATACCTTCGCCGTTTTCCACGAGGAATCAGCCAGCCCGCAACGGGAATCGCGGCTCCGTCGAGGCATTAGGATGGCCGCCTCGGTGCGTCGGAGTGGTGTAATTATGTTTTGTCCTATTTTATTGAACGTCTTCGCGTTTATGCGTCCATGTTTTGTGGGAACGGAGACCACGATGCCAAAGCATCAGACCTCGCTTGAAAAGATCGAGCGCAAGAAGGATGACGCTGTCTTCCTAGTGTGTGAGTTCACCAAGCTCGGCGGTGAAGATCAGGCCTTGCGCGCGCTTCGCACCCCTCTGGGCAAGGGCCGTCTTGTACGGCTCGGCCACGCCCCATGGCCGTGCCAGTCCCTCGAGGCTGACGCCGGATGGCTTCACCGGCGCGGCGCGTCAAGCGCTCGACGAGCGTGGCGTGGAAGGGCAACCTACCGAAGCCGAAAGTGCCCTATGATGAGGGCCTTCTCGACTCAGATTCCCGTCAAACCCGGTCGTCCCTCAAGGCCGCCTCTCGCGTAAAGGTCCTGATCATCATCCATGCAGGCACATACACCAGGTCGTCGCGGGAGGCATAAATCGGCTCAACCCAGGCAATTGGTCCGGCGGGCTTCGGAGGCCTACGGCTGCCGCATTTGCTGATGAAGGCGGCGGCTCATGGCGCTGTCGATGGCTGCCTCGCGCTCCTTGAGATCCTAGCCTTGCAGGGCGCCGTCGTCTGACCTCCCGCGAGATCCAAAGGGCCTCCCGTGAGCGAGGGAATCTGCCCGCGGATCGGGCCGATGAGGAGCCGAAGCGCAGATCGTCGGTTTCGGAGCCGAAGAAGGACAGGCGCGCCGCATCAATACAGCCCAAAATGAGCGCGGAATTCAGCGATCGGGCCCCTCATATTCGGCCCAACAATCTGTCGTCTCGTACACCCTCACGCTCGAGAGTTGCGCAAGGCGCGGTTTCGCGTGCTGCCAGATCCAGATGGCGATATTTTCCGCCGTCGGATTTTCGAGTCCCGGGACTTCGTTCAGGCAATGGTGATCGAGCTTCTTTAGAAGAAGACCGAACGCTTCTTCCATGCTGAAGAAATCCATTACGAACCCGGTGTGCGGATCGACGGGCCCGTTCAGCACGACCTCGACGCGATAGGAATGACCGTGCGTCCGATGACAACGATGTGTCTGCGGGACGGTTGGAAGTCGGTGCGCTGCCTCGAACTTAAATACCTGGGATATCTTCATCTGATGCCGGGATGTTTGTGACATTGCACGCTGATTCGCCATTTCCGATGAGTCAGGCGTTGCGCGACGGCCTGCCGCATGTGGTCGACGGCGCCAGGGCCGTCTGTGGGCCGAAGCAGAAATCGTCCGAGCCCTCTCATCGAACCGCCGGCACACGGCTGCGGCTACACGAATTTTGAGTTCGTGTCCGCGAGCGATGGCCAGTGCGGCGCGATTTGCTGCCGCAAACCCAGTTACCACGCCGGCCGGGACCAGCAGCCTGCCGTTCGTCTCGATCGCGACAAGGAACCCGAGATCATGGAGCGCTTGCACGACATCGTCGCCGAACCTAACACTGGTTCTGGGCACGTTCATTGCGTGTGCCATGCAGACGATGGAGCGTCTACTACAAGATCCGGTAGATGCCAAAGCCAAGTTGAGGCTCTAGGGTCCGGCCGCGTTCCCCCGCCGATCATCATCGAGGAAAAACGCAACGGATGAGAAGTCAACAAAGGGCAGAACGGCACAATATGACTGGCAGAACCTAGGTGGCTACGCACGGACACCTCAATCAGGATCCTCGTTGTTCTACTTAAGAGCCGCAGAAGCCTGCGATTGGCGGGAGGCGTATGCCTAGGGAAAATCGACCAAGGCAAAAATCAGCTTGTGAAACGTCAAACGGGTCCACCCGATCACGACGATCGATCGGCGCAGATAAACTTATGTACCGCTGTGCAAGAGCGGATCGGAAAAGCTTGCGCTGAGTGCGCGATCAGCGAATTTGGAAAGTAGCGACACGTTCATGCATGAATGAGCCGGATACGGAATTCGCGCTCGAGAGCGAGCCAAGTTTGATGCCACAGAAGAAACAGCACATCGATCTATCGGACCCGAATCTCTCGAGCCTTATCCTGCGGCTCGCCATTCCATCTGTTGTTGGGTTATCGATCCATGCTTTACAGCAGGTCGTCAATGCGATCTTTGTTGGCGCACTTGGCGCGCAGGCGACCGCAGCTGTGAGCATGACCTTGCCGATCATGGTCCTGCTCGCGGCAGCCGCACAGGGAATCGGTGTTGGAACGGCGTCCTTCATATCTCGTCATCTGGGCGCTCGTGAGTACCTAGAGGCGAGTCGAGGCGCAAGTACAGCTCTCGCGCTCACCGCTCCGATTGGCATCATAGTTACCGTCGCTCTGCTTCCTAGTCTGCCAGCGATATTCGCAATCCTCGGAGCGACTCCAACCATCATGCCCGTGGCGCTCGACTACGCGGGAACGCTTTTGTTCGGGAACACCCTGATGCTTCTAAACATCGTTAGCGGGTTCATTGTCAGAGCCGAAGGCGATACGCGATTCAGCATGTGGGCGATGCTTACCGCGTTTCTACTGAACGCTGTGCTTGACCCTGTCTTCATATTCTTGTTTGACCTTGGCGTGCGTGGCGCAGCCCTCGCAACGCTGGTATCGCAGATCGCCGCTATTGGACTTTATATTGCGTATTTTGCGAAGCTTGGCGGGACAGTTCTCGTCAGGATATCTCACATATCATTGCGAGCAGATCGCATCAGACAGCTCGCGTTGGTGGGCGCGCCAGCGACAATGACGAGTATCTTATCGGCTCTTGCGGTTATGCTCTTGTACGGAGCTGCCGCACCGTTCGGCGATGATTCCATCGCTGCAGTTGGAATAGCTGTGCGAATCTTGATGGTCGGCGCACTGCCTATCACCGGGTTCTGCATAGGCGCTCAAGCTATCCTGGGTTTCGGTTGGGGCGCACGCGACTATGTTCGTATTCTGAAGGCTGCGAAGTTCATGCTCTTCGTGACGGTCGCATTCTCCATCGCGTATTCTGCGGCCGTTGTTGTTTTTGCAAGGCCTTTGGTGAGTCTATTTAGCGATAACGAGAATGTCACGGAAATAGCCGTCTCGTCCTGCATCGTGTTCCATCTCTTCTTTGGGCTGTTTGGGGTTCAGAGTTTCGTGACGGCAATGCTTCAGGCGTTTGGGAGAGCACGCCTCAGTGCAATTGTGGCCCTGGCGAGGCAGGGCTATCTCTTCATACCGGCCGTACTGTTATTCCCGGTGGTTGCGGGTTTCGATGGGCTGTTAGCCAGTCAAGCAATCGCTGAGCTGGGCGCCGGAATGATCGCTCTGTTCGTCATGTTCCATCAGTTCGGTGAGCTCAGACGAGCGCTCCGGCACCGTGGCTCAAGAGCGATCGGGATAGCGGGTTGACCTTAGAATGGATGTCATCGAACCCAGAGCATTGGGCGCAAGCCTCCCGAGAAGCTCGCGGCAAGACCGGCTGCCAGTGGGCACGGATTTTGCGGGCTCGCGGGCGTGCGATCCGCGCGGTCCTTCCTCCAGCCGTGCTCCTCGCACTCGCGGATCGCACCGGCTCGCCTAGCGGACGGATCGGGCAGTTCGGCGAGCGATAGCCGATGTGCTCCCGCTCGCCAGGCGGGGTGGCAAGGGCTCTACGCGCGGTCGAAAGGCTCGGCTTTAGCAGAGTGGGTGGTTTCTGCGCTTATGCAGGTTTGTCTCTTAACCCGCGTCTTTGGAGCTGACTTGAATGCCGCCGCTTTGGGTCGACACTTCGCAGGACGCTCTTGAATTTTCGCCTGCCACGATTTGCTGTTGGGCCGTCGTGGCCGCCTCGGTCAATCTCGCTTTCATCGCATTGGTGATATTTCTGGCGTGACCGCGAGACGCAATCTTGCTGATTGGACTAGTTGTCTCACCCGCGTCTGAAACGCGCAACACGCACCAGGGAGCTCGGTGCTCTGAAGCACAAGCATTCCGACGTTTCATATCCAGGCTCAGGAGCTATCGTGACTGTCTGCACTGGGCAAGTGTTTGAGATGGCCGTAAAGCAATTCGAACTGATCGCGAATTATCCCGAGGATACCAGACGACCTAAGAACCCGCCTGCTGATGCCGAAGGAATCTGTCACGGTATTGTTCAAGGCTTTGGAGATGTCGGTTCGATCACCGCACTCGAGCTACACAATATGCGAGCGAAAGTGATCGGAGTCAGAGATCACACGGGCGCGCTTTATCGACCTCGGCGCTCGATATACCACAGCTGGTCGGACATGCTGCCTCCTAGGTAGCCTGGATGGCCACTCCAGCGAGCTTGCTCTAGACCCAGGCGAGCTGCTGACGATCCCGTGTGACGTGCTTGTTCCGGCTGCCCGGAATGGGGCATCGACCGCGAAATAGCCAGTAGCAAGGCCATCAGGAGCAGATCTTTCTCATCCCCATATTCTCCGCAACTCGGGCGGTGTCGTGGTCAGCTACTTTGAATGGGGTGCAGGGCTTCCAACGACTATTCTGGGAGGAGGAGGAAGTCACGAGTAGGGAGTATCAACTTTGGATCGTGCTTTCGAGCGCGGCTTGGCGCGAAGCAAACGTGAAAACAATCGCACGGCAGCCATCGCGATAGGTGTCGAGCGCGTTCGTGGAGCAAAAGAAACACGCGGACGGTTTCCCCATTAGTGTGATCTCGCTGAATGTCTTTGTTATCCAGTTCGATATGCCGGGCCGATGACGGACCGGAGTTTCTGCACCGTAGGCCTAGGTGGGTCACCGCCGAAGTTCACGGCGGCGGCCCCTTCTTTACTAGGGTCTGTTGGGATTCATCTGGAGTTTATCGCGGCCGCGGCCAGATAGATCATTGAAGTGAAGCTCTGGTCGGTCTTGTCGGCGCGCATTGCGATGCGCTTGAATTCCTTGAGCTTGCCGAAGAAGTTCTCG
>NZ_JADPJJ010000153.1:0-871 GCF_023073375.1 Bradyrhizobium sp. 197
CAATCTCGACGCAAAAAACATGTTCTTCTTCTATGCCACCGGCGTGACGCCAGCGATGACGATGAAGATGGTTGGTGAGGGTTCGCAGTACGCCGGTGCATTTGTGGATGCAAAGGGTAACCCCCTGGACGGCAGCAAAACGTACAGGCTGCACATGCCGCCCAACATTCCGGCCAAGGATTTCTGGTCGTTCACACTCTACGATAACCAGACACGCTCAATGCTCCAAACCGATCAACAATCTCCGGCTGTCGGTAGTCTCACCAAGGGATTGCTGGTCAATGCGGATGGTTCAGTGGACGTTTATTTCGGACCAAAGGCTCCCTCGGAGAAGGAATCAAACTGGGTGCAGACGATCCCGGGGAAGGGCTGGAACACCCTCTTGCGCCTCTACGGTCCGCTCGAACCTTGGTTCAACAGGACCTGGCGCCCCGGAGAGATTGAACCGATGTAGCCACTATCTGCATGCGATTGAGTTCGATCAAGTGCAGCCCCATTCATCCGCTTCTGGCCCGAAGTCGGCTGCAAGAAAGGGCAGAGCATGTCCGCTCTGCCCAGTTAGTTCAGACGTCGACTTGCTCTGCTATTGCAAGCGCATCGTCGACTTCAATTCCTAGGTATCGGACGGTGCTCTCGATTTTGGTGTGCCCCAGAAGCAGCTGCACGGCTCGCAGGTTGTCCGTGCGCCGCTAGATAAGGGTCGCTTTTGTTCGACGAAGCGAATGCGTTTCGGACAGGTGAGGATCCAATCCTATACCGGCCAGCCAGCTCCATAATAGCCGCACATATTGCCGAGCGGGCAGGCTGCTCCCGAGGCCTCTACGGCCGGTGAACAGACGGTTGCCAGGCTTCTTGCCCGTCGCCCTCAGGA
>NZ_JADPJJ010000096.1:0-864 GCF_023073375.1 Bradyrhizobium sp. 197
GCCACCGGCACGGTGACGGTGACCATCACCGGCACCAACGACGTAGCGTCGGTGAGCTCGGACTCCAAGTCCGTGACCGAGGGCGACATTGCCGCGGCATTGAACGCCTCCGGCCAGCTGACGATCGTCGATCCCGACAGCGGCGAAGCCCATGTCGTGGCGCAGAGCAATGTTCATGGCAGCTATGGCGACTTCAGCATCGATGCCAGCGGGGCCTGGAGCTACGCCGGCAACGGCGCCCACGACGAGCTCACCGCGGGCCAGCAGGTCCAGGACCAGTTCACGGTGACCAGCCAGGACGGCACCGCCACCGGCACCGTGACGGTGACCATCACCGGCACCAACGATGCCGCGACCGTCTCGTCCGAGGCCAAGTCCGTGACCGAGGGCGACACCGCGACCGCACTCAACACCTCCGGGCAGCTGACGATCGTCGATCCCGACAGCGGCGAGGCCCAGGTCGTGGCGCAATCGAACGCCCACGGCAGCTATGGCGACTTCAGCATCGATGCCAACGGGGCCTGGAGCTACGCCGGCAACGGCGCCCATGATGAGCTCACGGCCGGGCAGCAGGTCCAGGACCAGTTCACGGTGACCAGCCAGGACGGCACCGCCACCGGCACGGTCAGCATCACCATCACCGGCACCAACGACGCGGCCACGGTCTCGTCCGAGGCCAAGGCGGTGACCGAGGGCGACATTGCCGCGGCACTGAACACCAGCGGGCAGCTGACCATCACCGACCCGGATACGGGCGAAGCCCATGTCGTGGCGCAGAGCAATGTTCATGGCAGCTACGGTGACTTCAGCATCGATGCCAGCGGGGCCTGGAGCTACACCGGCAACGGCGCCCATGATGAGCTG
>NZ_JADPJJ010000052.1:0-843 GCF_023073375.1 Bradyrhizobium sp. 197
CCAGGAATCTTCGACGATCAACTCACAGAAGTCTTGCGCAATGGAGCGCGTGCCCTGCTGGCCCAGGCGGTCGAGGCCGAGGTTGCAGACTTTCTAGGCCAGCATGCCGATTTGAAGACCCGGGACGGCCACCAGCGCGTCGTCCGCCACGGTCACCTGCCGGAGCGCGAGGTGATGACCGGCATCGGTCCGGTCGCCGTCCGCCAGCCGCGTGTACGCGATCGCGAAGCGGACGCCGCCGATCCTGGCCGCATCCGGTTCTCGCCGTCGATCCTGCCGCCCTACATGCGCCGGTCGAAGTCGATCGAGACGCTGCTGCCGATCCTTTACCTGAAGGGTATCTCGACCGGCGACTTCTCTGAGGCGCTGGCTGCGCTGCTCGGCAAGGATGCTGCCGGGTTGTCGGCATCCGCCATCGGTCGCCTGAAGGATGGCTGGCTCGACGAGCACGCCGCGTGGCAGAGGCGCGATCTGTCGGCGAAGCGCTACGTCTACATCTGGGCCGATGGCATCCATCTCCAAGCGCGCCTCGAAGACGAAAAGCAGTGCATCCTGGTGCTGATCGGCGCGACGCCGGAAGGCCGCAAGGAACTGGTCGGCTTCACCGATGGCGCCCGCGAGAGCGCGCAGGACTGGCGCGATCTGCTGCTCGATCTGAAGCGGCGCGGGCTCGACGTGGCGCCGCAGCTTACCATCGCCGATGGCGCACTCGGGTTCTGGAAGGCGGCCGGCGAGGTCTGGCCGAAAACGCGCGAGCAGCGCTGCTGGGTGCACAAGACCGCCAACGTGCTCGCCAAGTTGCCGAAGAGCCAGCAGCCGAAGGCCAAACGCGCGTTGCAGGAG
>NZ_JADPJJ010000126.1:0-829 GCF_023073375.1 Bradyrhizobium sp. 197
AAGGAGCAATTGCGGACGATTCTGGCGCTCCCGTAGAAGCGCGGCTATGCGCGCCCGCGTATGTCGCTCACGCATTCGATCTGAAATCTACCTTCGATTAGACCACCACACAAACCGACTTGCGTGAAGCTCTCGCGGATAGCCGTGGCAAGTTCTTCGTCGGTCACCGCTAAGCCGCCCGCGCTTCTCCAGCAACTTGGTGAAACAGAATGAAGCGGCATACGTCATCCGCAAGTTCCCAAGCGAAGGTTTCAGTTTCGACATCGGGATCACTTACAAGACTTCATTTCTGAAGCCGTTCTGCCTTAAGCCGAAGCGACTTTGTGCGTTCTAATTAGATGGACCGCAGCTATGGGTTACGATTTGACCGAGAGCATCAAACGTCAGGACTACACTGACGATCCCGTTTCTCGCGACGTAGGAGATTAGAGCTCCATCATCCGATGGCTGCAGGTTGTCCAGCTCCGAGGCTGGAAATTGCCAAAGCCGGTCCATCCAATAGGCGTGAAGGCCCTCTCGGCCAATGATGGCTTTCATGCCGCCACAGCCGCAATGGAGTGTCGCATCCTCAGCATACATTCCAAGGATAGTTTCAATATCGCCAGCGCGGTAGGCGTCGAGCCAATCAACCGCAGCGGCCATTGGGTCGAAGGACATATTCCTCACCTACATGCCGTGATCGACCGCAGATGTAGGATTGGCCTGATGAACGCAAGATCAAATTTAGGAGTTCCGCGTCCGTAGTTCTCCGGGCATCAACGAGTTTCGGTTGAGCAATAGCAATGGGAGTGCCGCTTTCATCCCGTCGAACCAGCAACTTCAGCTCATG
>NZ_JADPJJ010000011.1:0-794 GCF_023073375.1 Bradyrhizobium sp. 197
AATCCCCTTCGTTGCACCCGATTCCCGGCAAGCTCAATTAGCCCAGTGCGCCGTTTCCAGATTCTAAATCAACGACTTGGGAATTCTTCACGGACGACTGATTAGTAATTGTCGCGAGAGTTACCTCATAACACAACTTCTCGTAATTGCACTTTTGGCGAACATGCAGCCCCCCAAAACAAAAACGGCCGGATCTTCCGATCCGGCCGCAATGCAAAACTCTACTCGGCTAAACCTACGCCTCGCGACGCAAGCCCCCGCCCAATTCGAAAATTCTTAGCTCGCCTTCTTCGCCGGCGCGGGCGTCGGGCCGACCTTCTTCTGGATGGCGCGCTTCAGCTCGAGGGCGCGCGGCGACAGCACGGCGGCCTTGGCCTTGATCAGGAAGGGGTCGAGGCCGCCATTGTGGTCGACGCTCTTGATCGCGCTGGTGGAGACGCGCAGGCGCACGTTGCGGCCCAGCGCTTCGCTGATGAAGGTCACGTTGACCAGGTTCGGCAGGAAGCGGCGCTTGGTCTTGATGTTGGAGTGGCTGACCGTGTGGCCGACCTGGGGGCCCTTGGCCGTCAATTCGCAGCGGCGAGACATGGCAAAATCCTCAATCTTTCCCAACGATGTGCGGCCGCCATTCGGGGCGCCACGGGCAAATTCTCTGTCCTTGCAGGGAGCGGGCGGACGTATAGGGGGGAAGCGGCGGGCCGTCAAGGTTTTGGGGCGGGTTTCGTGCTCCACGCCGGCGGCGGTCCACCCCCTCTCCCGCTTGCGGGGGAGGGGGTGGACCGCCGCCGGCGTGG